>URNC01000118.1 GCA_900549065.1 uncultured Collinsella sp.
ATTAATGGATGGAAACGGGTGTTCTATCGGGACACACATTTTGTCCTATAAGCCTCGAAATGCGTAATGCTGCCCGGGCTGTCCACAGGCTATCGGGTTGTCGGTGCATGAAAAATGCCGACATCCCGCCTCGGGGAGGAGGCGGGAACGCACCGAGTAGACGGAGGGGTGCGGAGCGCGGTCGCGTCTCGACTGACGACGTTGCCCATCGACAACCCTATTGTACTGCATGGCGTGGTTCTTAGTTTATCGTGTCGAACGCTTGTGTTGTGCCATTGCCTGCGGCAACGGTGTGCTACACTCTTGCACTGCTGAGTGGGCCAGACGGTCGCGCGATGTGCTGCTTGCAGCACGCGTGAGGAAAGTCCGGGCTCCAGAGGGCGGGATGCCGGCTAACGGCCGGGCGGAGTGATCCGACGGAAAGCGCCGCAGAAAAGAAGACTCCCACCTGCGCCGCAAGGCGTAAAGGGAAAAGCTGAAACGGTGGTGTAAGAGACCACCAGCGTCGTGGTAACACGGCGGCTTGGCAAGCCCCATCCGGAGCAAGCGCGAATAGGAACGCTATGGGCCGGCCCGGTCCGCGTTCGGGTAGCGTGCGTGGAGTTGCACGGTAACGTGCAGACAAGATAAATGACCGTTCACGACAGAACCCGGCTTACAAGCCCACTCAGCAACTATGTTGACGCTGCGACGGCGTCAGCTGGCCGATTTGGCGCTCATTCGTCGGTCGCCGCCATAAGGCGTGCTCCCTCCTCTTTCGGGCCAAATCGACTCAGCTGACGCCGTCTCGCTGTTTTTGCCTGGTCATCGGTGTTGCCGTTCTATTTACCGGGATTAACGGTACGTTCTTTGTCGTATTATTGAGGCTGTTTGTTGCCGCGCTTAGTTTTGTTGAGGGGCTTTGTTGGACAGCTATTTTACTCTGCAATCGAATATTGAGGCTACGGGCGAGTTCGTTGACCGCAAGAGCCGGTTTATTGCCCAGCTGGTCCATATTGAGTCCGAGGATGAGGCGAATGCCTTTATCGAGATGGTTCGCAAGCGTCATTACGACGCTCGACACAATGTTCCCGCGTGGATTTTAGTCGATGGACGCGAGCGCCAGAGCGATGATGGTGAGCCGAGCCGCACGAGCGGTATGCCGACGCTCGAGGTGTTGCGCGGCGCAGAGCTCAAAAATGTTTGCTGCGTGGTGACGCGCTATTTTGGTGGCACGCTGTTGGGACCTGGTGGCTTGGTGCGCGCCTATACTGCGGCGACGCAGGCGGCGGTGGCAGCTGCTCGGGAGGCCGGGCAGATTGTCGAGATGACGAGTGTCGTGCCTGTTGACGTGCATGTGGCCTATCCGCAGTATGAGCAGGTGCTTCGTTTGGCGCAGGATTCGGGTGCCAAGGTTTCGGATACCGATTACGTGGATGCCGTGACACTTCACCTGGTATTCAAAGCGGGGGAGCAGGAGCAATTTTGCGCCAAGATGCGCGAGCTTATGGCGGGCCGCGAAGAGATCGAGGTCGGCGCTCCCAAATTTGCCGAGTTCTAACGGCGACGGCCGGCGTTCTTTTGGATGGATCCCAAACGCGCCGGCCGTCGTTTTATGTTGCTGCCGTTTACTCGGCGAGCTGCTTTAGCACATCGCAGGCGATCTCGACGGCATCGTCGATGCAGCCGGGGCAGCTGCGGAGCGGACCTTTATCCGATCCGATGCCCTTGAGCGTGCCGCAGACGGTCGTCGTGTTCTTCTCGCCAAATCGCTTGGCAATCTCGCGCGACAGCTTGTAGGTCTGGCCTTTGGTCTTGGGGTTCTCCATGCCGTCGCTCATTACAAAGCCCATGATGGCAACAGCGCCCGAGATGGCGCCGCAGGTCTCGGTCATGCCACCCATGCCGGCGCCAAAGCCCTCGGTGAGGGTAAAGGCGGTCTGGGGGTCGAGCCCGACGGCAGGTGCGAGCGTGCAGGCAACGGCCTGTGCGCAGTTAAAGCCGCGGGCGTGGTATTCGGCAGCCTGAGCCTGGCAGGCGGCGGTGTCGAGCTGGGTGGTATCGATCTGCTTCATCGTTGTCTCCTTGGTCACGGTGTACCCGCCTATGGTACCCGTGACGGGGCATGTAATCATCGAGAGCTTCATGTATGCCTCGTTTTTATCTATCGAGCAAATGCCCAAGGTTTGAGATATATTCCCCTGATCAATTTGTCCATTAACCTATCTTGGCGATGGGTTGAGAGGGGTGCAGGGTAGCGGTATCGTGAACCGAATAAAACGTAACCCAGGCAAGGGAGCCAGATATGAGCGAGCAGACTATCGGTACTACATGTGTTCAGGGCGGCTATCACCCGGGAGATGCGGAGCCGCGCCAGGTGCCCATCTACCAGTCCACCACGTGGAAGTACGACACGTCCGAGCACATGGGCAAGCTGTTTGACCTGGAGGAGTCTGGCTATTTCTACAGCCGTCTGCAGAACCCCACGTGCGATTTGGTTGCCGCCAAGATCTGCGAGATGGAGGGCGGCACCGCAGCGATGCTCACGAGCTCGGGCATGGCTGCGAACTTCCTCGCGATCTTTAACGTTGCCGGTGCCGGCGATCACGTGGTCGCAAGCTCTGCCATCTACGGCGGTACCTACAACCTGCTTGCCCATACTATGGGTCGTATGGGCTTGACCTGCACGTTCGTTGCCCCCGACTGTACCGACGAGGAGCTCGGGGCAGCGTTTGAACCCAATACCAAGCTTGTCTTTGGCGAGACGATTGCCAACCCCGCCCTTGCCGTGCTCGATATTGAGCGCTTTGCCAAGGCTGCACATGACCACGGCGTGCCGCTGATGGTCGACAACACCTTCCCGACTCCCGTGATGTGCCGTCCCTTTGAGTGGGGCGCCGATATCGTTACGCACTCCACCACCAAGTACATGGATGGACATGCTGCCTACCTGGGCGGCGTGATCGTCGACCATGGCCAGTTTGACTGGATGGCCCATGCGGACAAGTTCCCGGGTCTCACCACGCCCGACGAGAGCTATCACGGCGTGACCTATGCCGAGAAGTTCGGTCGTGAGGGTGCCTTCATTACCAAGGCCACCGCGCAGCTCATGCGCGATCTTGGCCCCATGCAGAACCCGCAGGCGGCGTTTTTCTTGAACAGCTCGCTCGAGAGCCTGCATGTGCGCATGCCGCGTCATTGCGAGAACGGCCTGGCCGTTGCCAAGTTCCTGCAGAGTCATCCCAAGGTACGCTTCGTGAGCTATCCGGGCCTGGAGGGCGACAAGTACTATGACCTGGCTCAGAAGTACATGCCCAACGGTACCTGCGGCGTCGTGAGCTTTGGCTTTAACGGTGGTCGCGCGGCTGCCGAGACCTTTATGAAGAGCCTTAAGCTCGCCCAGATCGCCACGCACGTGGCCGATGCCCGCACTTGCTGTCTGCATCCCGCTAATGCCACGCATCGCCAGATGAACGATGAGGAGCTCATCGCCTGTGGCATCTCCGCCGACATGGTGCGCCTGTCGTGCGGCCTCGAGGACACGGCTGATCTGATTGCCGACCTTGAGCAGGCGCTCGAGCAGTGCTAGGCTAGCGTTCGTGCAAGGCGCCGATGCTGGCAGAAAGCTTCGGTGACCTTTCGTTCCGATTCCGTAGGCGGGACCCCAATTGCGGCTGTTTGCATGCGATTGGGGCCCCGTTTTTTTGCGTTGGGCCACTCGAAAGGATGGATATGGAGAAAACTGCAGAGCAGCTGCGCCGCGAGCACATTGCCCTAGAGGGCGACACCCATGGCAAGAACAAGTGGGCGATTCTGTTTACCGTGCTCATCATGACGTTTATGGTGTGTCTGGATTCGACCGTCGTGACCGTGGCGCTGCCCGTGATGCAAAAGGAGCTGGGCGTGGGCCTCGATCGCATTCAGCTGGTGAGTTCGGTGTACCTGCTTGCGACATGCGTGGCTATGTTGCCGTTTGGCCGTCTGGGTGACGTGTGCGGCAAGGTGAATGTGTTCCAGCTGGGCGTCATCGTCTTTTCGGTCGGTTCACTGCTGTGCGGCCTTTCGGCCTCGCTCGAGGTTCTTATCCTGGCACGCATTGTTCAGGGCGTCGGTTGCGCGGTGGCCATGGCTAACAACATGGGTATCATCACCGAGTCGTTTCCGGCGCGCGAACGAGGCCGTGCCATGGGTATTCTCGCGACCTTCGTGGCCCTCGGCATGATGTGTGGCCCCGTGCTCGGCGGCATGCTGGTGGCAAGCTTTCCCTGGGAGAGTATCTTCCTCATCAACCTGCCTATTGGCGTAATCTCGTTTATCGTGGGGCTCTACACGCTGCCGCATGTTAAGCCGGAGGCCGGCGAGCACCCCATGTCCCTGATCGAGGCTGCTCTTCGCTGCTTTGCAAATTCGGCCTTCACCATCAACCTTGCCTGCATGCTCATCGTGTTCGTTGGCATTGGCGCATCCGAGTTTATTCTGCCGTTCTATTTTCAGGATGCGCATGGGTTTGGTTCTGACATCTCCGGACTGCTCTTTTTGGCACTACCGATGGTGAATGCCTTTATCGGTCCGCTATCGGGTACGGTTTCGGACCGTGTTGGCTGCGAGGGTCCTACGGCGGTTGGCCTGGGCGTGTATGTGTGCGGTCTCTTTGCGGTAAGCACGCTCAACGAGCGCTCTTCTATCCCTGTGATCGTGTGCTGCGTCGCATTTATGTCGTGCGGTACGTCGATTTTTCAGAGCCCCAACAACTCGTTGTATATGGGCTCGGCCCCGCGCGAGGCACTCGGCTTTGCGGGCAGCTTGGGTAGCCTGGCGCGCTATGCGGGTATGGCAGTGGGCATTACGGCTGCATCACATATCCTATATGGGCAGATGAGCGTGGCGATGGGCGAGGCTGTGACCAGTATTGTTGCAGGTCGTCCGGATGTGTTCCTGTTTGGTTTTCGCTCGGTGTTCTACGTGCTCATGGCTGTGGCCGCTGTGGGCTTTGCGCTTGCCATGGTGCGTTTGGTGAGGATGCGCGCCCGCCATTAGCTTGTGGTGACAGGCTTGCCACGAATCGGGCCTATCTACTGGTCTTGCAGCTTTATAGTGCGATGCGGCTTGTGGGGCGGGCGGGGGTCGGTCCGTGGTAGACTATCGAACAACGTTTATTAATCGCGCGGTATCGTTGCCGCGAGAAGGGGTTGCGCCATGCAGGAGCTTGAGGATCGTATTCGCCATGACGGCATCGTAAAGGCCGGTAACGTCCTTAAGGTTGATGCCTTCCTCAACCACCAATGCGACGTTGAGCTGTTCGACCACATGGGCGCCGAATGGGCCCGTCTGTTCGAGGGTGTCGAGATCAACAAGATCCTGACGATCGAGGCTTCGGGCATTGGCATGGCTTGCATTGCAGCCCAGCATTTTGGCGGCGTGCCGGTGGTCTTTGCCAAGAAGGCACAGTCCATCAACCTCGACGGCGAGCAGTATGCCACGACCATCTACTCCTTTACCAAGCAGAAGGAGTACCCGGTCATCGTCGGCAAGCGCTTCCTGTCCGAGGGCGACAAGGTCCTGATCATCGACGACTTTTTGGCCAACGGCTGCGCGCTCGAGGGTCTTATCAAGATCTGCGAGGCTGCAGGTGCCGAGGTATCCGGCATTGGCATTGCGGTGGAGAAGGGCTTCCAGGGCGGTGGCGATAAGCTCCGCGAGCGCGGCTTCCGCGTTGAAAGCCTAGCCCGTATCGCCGATATGGACTGCGATACCGGCGAGATCACCTTCGCCTAAGCGCGCAACACAAGCGATTTGGTATGCGATGTGACAAAGGGACTTTCCCTTTGTCACATTTTTTATGAGGGGAGGTGTTGATATGGATGAGAACAAGATGGGATGGCGCGAGTATGCGCGCTATGCCGAGATGTCGGTCGAGGAGTTGGCGCGCGATTGCGAGGTGCAGGTGTTTCGCGCGACAGGTCCGGGCGGACAGGGCGTGAACACGACGGACTCGGCGGTGCGCATGAAACATATCCCTTCGGGGATTGTCGTGACGGCGCGTGAGAGCCGCAGCCAGTTTCAGAATCGCGCGAGCTGTCTGCGTAAGTTGCGCGCTGAGCTTGAGCGTCGCGGGCGTCCACCGCGCCGACGCGTAAAGACCAAGGTGCCTCAGCGCTCTCGCCAGCGCAGGCTCAGCGACAAACACTTCAACGCTATTAAAAAGGCCAACCGTCGCAAGCCGGGCAGCAACGAATAGCCTTCTCATAAGTTGCGGTGAAATAGGGACTGTTTATGCAGCTAAAGCCGCAAAACAGTCCCTATTTCACCGCAACTTTTTGGTGGCCTTTTTGGTGGCACTCAGCGCCAGCTGTCTCTTATACACATCTCCGAGCCCACGA
>URNC01000119.1 GCA_900549065.1 uncultured Collinsella sp.
GCGTCGAGAAGAACACGCGCACGCCGTTGGGCACGCGATTGCCCAAAAGCGACAGCACGCCCAGCGCAAAGGCAATATCGGTTGCCATGGGAATGGCCCAGCCGTTGTGCGCGCCGGCATGGTTAAAGATCAGATAGATGCAGGCGGGAACGACGACGCCGCCCACGGCCGCCAGCATGGGAAGCATGGCCTGGCGCGGGTTTTTGAGCTCGCCGACCGTCATCTCATACTTGAGCTCAATGCCCACCAGCAAAAAGAAAATCGCCATGAGGAAGTCGTTGACGAATAGCTCGACGGTGAGACCGGCCGTAAGGTTGCCCAGACCCACATACAGCGGGGTCTCCAAAAAGTGATGGATGGCCTCATAGGCATCGGTATTGGCGCAAATGACGGCGGCGATGGCGGCGAAGACCATGACGGCGGCGGAAATCGTGCCGTTCTCGGCGATGCGCTCCCAGATGTCGTGACGTTCAAAGCGCTTGCGCTCACGAACGTTGAACAGCTGCTCAGTTGCTGCCATGGGCGGCTCCTTTCACGGGAAAGCTCCCGTCTTAAAAAAGCACGGCCCGCCCAAGTGGCGGCGCCGCGCTCTAACGTATTACGCTTGCATCTAGCCTACCCTGCACGACAAGCACGCAGGCGTGGCCGAAAAGCGGAACCACAGGTTGAACATTATTTGTTCAACGGCACGGGCACGCCTGTCCAAGAGACGACGCGGCACCGTGCACAAAAAACGACCGGAGCGCGGGGCGTCCGCGATCCGGTCGTAGCGTTTGGCCAACTAAACCTAGCAGGCGGCCATGATGGGGGCAGCGACCTGCTTCTTACGGGAGAGGACGCCCGGCATCCAGACGCCGTCGTGCTCGTCGGCAATGCCCAGGCCCTTCTGAGCAGCCTCGGTCTCGCCCTCGAGCAGGACCTGCGAGCCCTCCTCCATGATGTCGGTGATGCACAGGACGATGCCGTCGGCACCCTTCTCGGCGGCGTAGGCGCGCATGGCCTCGCGGATCTCGTCGATCATGCCGAGTGCGCGGGTCTTGTCGACAGTCTCGTACTGGCCGATGAGCAGCTTCTTGCCGGCGGGCTCGAACATCTTGATGTCGTTGCCGACCATCTCGGCTGCGGTGAAGGAGCCGGACGGGCGGGTGAGGAAGACCTCCATGCCAAACTTGACCGGGTCGACGCCCACCTGCTCGCCGAGCTTGGCGGCGACGGCGCGGTCGACATCGGTGGTGGTGGGGCTCTTGAGCATGAGCGTGTCGGTCATCATGGCCGAGAGCAGCAGCTTGGCCTGAACGTCGGAAAGCTCAACGCCGAGCACGCCGGCGAGCTTGGTGACGATGGTGCAGCTGGAGCCCCAGGGCAGGCAGATGTAGTGCAGCGGGCCGGCGGTCTCGAAGTCGCCGATGCGGTGATGATCGACAACGCCAAAGACCGTGGCGTCCTTAAGGCCGGCGACGGACTGGGCGGACTCGTTGTGGTCGGTGAGGACGACGAGCTGGCCGGCCTCGACGGACTCGATCACGCGGGGCTCGGCAATGCCGGCGTCGGCGAGCAGCTTGGCGGACTCGGCCGGAAGCTGGCCCAGAGCGCAAGCCTCGTAGGTGTTGCCAGCATACTCAACCTGGTTGAGCAACTGGGACAGGACGACGGCGCTCATGATGGCGTCGTTATCGGGGTTCTGGTGACCAAAGACAAGAACGTTTGCCATGGGTATCCTCCACTTGATATGTGTACTTAGACGTAGCTATGGTAGCACGCCGATGCCGAGCCTTCGCAGACGGAAGGGCCACGGCATATTTTGGGGCAGGCACGGGGGCCAAGGCTGTCCCTTTTGCACTATGTTGGTGCAAAGTAACCTGTCCCCCTTGCACCAGCTATTTGCCGGCGGCGCGCAGGGCTACGTAGGCGGCACCGATGATACCGGCGTCGTTTCCGAGCGAAGCGACCTTAATAGGCGTCTCGCGCGAGGCGGAAAGCGCGTACTGCTTAAAGTGCTCGCGAACCTTGTCGAGGTAGACATCGGCCGAGGCGGAGGCGCCGCCGCCGATGAGGAACATCTCGGGATCAACCACGTTGGCAATAAGCGCCAGTGCGCGGCCGAGATAGTCAGCCATGGTATCGGCCGCGGCCAGCGCGAGCTTGTCGCCCTCACGGCAGGCCTGGAACACGTCCTTGGAATCGGAGGGGCCGGTCAGCTCGATGGGCTCGACGCCCGCTTTCTTGCACTCGGCAAGGTAGTTGCTCACCACGCCGGTGGCGCTGGAATACTGCTCCAGGTGGCCATGGCCGCCGCAGCCGCAGGTGCGCTCCTCGGCCGGGTTCAGGCACATGTGGCCAATCTCGCCGCCAGCACCCACAACGCCCGATACCACGTCGCCGTTAACGATAACGCCGCCGCCCACGCCAGTACCGATGGTGACCATCACCACGTTCTGTACGCCCTTGGCAGAGCCGAGCCAGGCCTCGCCCATAGCAGCGGCGTTGGCGTCGTTCTCGTACTTAACGACCGCGTCGGGGCAGTGCTCCTGGATGGCAATCTTGAGCTCGGGCAGGTTGATGGCGATGTTCGCCTTGACCTTGGCATCGCCCGATGCCGGGATGGGGCACGGAACGGCCAGGCCAATGCCCGACACAAAGGCACGCGGAATCTGAGCCTTGGCGACCACCTGGTCGATAGCCTCGGTCACCGCGGCAAAGCCCGCAGCGTCAACGATGGGAGGCGTGGGCACGCTAGCCTTGGCAAGCAGGTTTCCGTCCTCATCGAACAGACCCTCCTTGACCGAGGTGCCGCCGACGTCGATGCCGATGTAATACTGCTTAGGTTCCATGGGAGCCCGCCTTTCTCGTTTAAACATTGCCTGTATGGTACCGCTCCCAAGGCAAAAACCTACCAAAAAGGACAGGTTTGTTTTGGCAGGTTTTATCTGGGGAAGCGCAGAGTACGAGATTCGGTTCGCTGGGTGTTATATCGGTTCGGCCCCGTCCTCGGACCGATCATTTCTCAACACGACACTACTCAGATGTTTATCATTTAAAACGCTCTAATTTTTCAAGCGGGGCGACTTTTAATTTTATCTTCCTCGAACTTTTCAATAACTCAATAGAGATACTTAGGTGTTGACTATACTTTCTTTTATTCTCAATCAAGTTGGAAAGGAGGTTCCTTGATTCCCAAATACGAGGCGATAGCTGCAGATATTCGTCGAAGTATTGAGGATGGCGCTCTTAAACCGGGCGACAAGCTTCCCACCGTCGTTGAGTTCTGCGAGCTCTATAGCGTTTCAAAAATCACCGTCAAACGAGCTATTGAACAAATCACCGAGGAAGGTCTTATTACCAGCCGACGCGGATCGGGTACCTACGTTAAGGACACGGCGGGACTTCCCGGCCAGGCGTTTTTCCAGGGCAAAAACGACCGTACCCAGGGTTTTTCGTATGAGCATCGCGGGGAGAAGGTGACCTCGGTGGTCTACGATTTCTCGATCGTTAATCCACCAGCGGACATCGCAGCCCAGCTGGGAATTGCCGAGGATGACTTTGCCTATCACGTCGTGCGCGTGCGTCAGGCCGATGAGAAGCCCATCGTTATCGAGTACACCTACATGCCCCTCGAGCTGATTCCAGGCCTTAAAAAGAAGGACCTGTACGGATCAGTCTACCGCTTCATCCGCGAGCAATGTGGGCTGAAGATTTCGAGCTTCCACCGTACTATTCGCGCCGTGGCAGCAACCGAGGAAGAAGCCGAGCGTCTGGACACCAAACTTGGCTCTCCCCTGCTCGAGCTCACCCAGATTGGCTTTTTGGACAGCGGCGCCGCCTTTGAGTATTCGGTCTCGCGCAACGTTGGCGACCGCTTTGAGTTGCACAACGTAACGTTGGCATAAGTTTTTGTAGTCACGCGGGCGCTCGTTTTGAGCTGTTTTGTGCAACGCCCGCACAACATAATGGGGGTATGAATATGTCCGATTTGATTAAACTGACGCCGATCTTCCACGAGAAGATCTGGGGTGGCCGCCAGCTCGAAACCGTATTTGGTTACGACATTCCCGAGGGTCCCATCGGTGAGTGCTGGGCCATCTCGGCCCATCCCAACGGTGACTGCCAGATTGCGGAGGGCCCGTATGCAGGCCACACGCTTTCATGGCTGTGGGCCGAGCACCGCGAGCTCTTTGGCAATTGCGAGGGCAAGGAGTTCCCGCTGCTCATTAAGATTCTGGATGCCAAGGACGACCTTTCAATCCAGATTCATCCCAACGACGAGTACGCCGCCAAGCACGAGAACGGCAGCCTGGGCAAAACCGAGTGCTGGTATGTGCTGGACTGCGAACCCGGTGCCACGATCATTGTCGGCCAGCGCGCGCACGACCGCGCCGAGGCTGCACAGATGATCGAGGAGGGCCGTTGGGACGAGATGCTCAACGTGCTGCCGATTCACAAGGGAGACTTTTTCCAGATCGACTCCGGCACCGTTCACGCCATCAAGACCGGCACGCTGATTCTGGAGACGCAGCAGTCGAGCGACGTGACATATCGCCTGTACGACTACGACCGCCCCGGCACCGACGGAAAGCTGCGCCCGCTGCACATTGAGCAGAGCCTCGACTGCATCGACTTTGATGCTCAGGCTCCGACCGACGGCACGGTGACCGCGCCCGAGGTGGACGGCGTGACCGAGCTCGAGTCCAACCCCTGCTACACCGTCGATCGCGTGCGCGCCAACGGCAGCAAGACCCTCGACCAGCGCTGGCCCTTCATGTGCCTGTCGGTCATCGACGGCGAAGGCACCGTCTGCGGCGACCCCGTCCACAAGGGAAGCCACCTGCTGGCCCCCAGCACCGTCAGCTCCATCGACCTCGAAGGCAAGATGGAACTGATCATCAGCCACCTCTAGGTCACAACAACAACCAAAACGAAACAAGGGGCTCCCCCGTTCATCAACGGAGGAGCCCCTACTCGTATCTACATATCAGCCCACCCGGTTCTCCAAATCAAAAAGCGGACGAGCGGAGCGGCGTTCGCAAGCAACGTTACCCAAGGACCTGGGCGGGCGTATGGGGCAACATCGATCGCGAGTTCCGCACGCAAAGGAGAGCACTTAACGTGCTCTCCGTCTTGCGCAGGACTGCCCGAGCAGGCGATGTTGCCCCATACGCCCGCCCAGGTCCGCCGGGATCACGACAGCTTGACGATCGGAGCAAAGCCTTTCATTAGCTTTTTGGTCTGGCCGGTCTTTTCGAATTGAACCTCGATCATGTCTCCAGCGACCGAGAGCACGGTACCCGTGCCAAAGGTCTTATGGCTCACGGTATCGCCCGCGGCAAAGTCCTGCGATGCGCTGGCGCGATCGACCTTGCGTTCCACCGTTGGCGATACCTTGGATGACGGCTTTTTGGCTCGCGGCGCGCCCGAGCCAAAGGTCGAGGCAACACGGCCGGCGTCGGGCGAGACCCCACGATGGCGCTCGGTGCCATAAGTGCTGCCGCCAAAGAAGTCATCGAAGCTCGATCCGCTGCGCGATCCAGAGCCGCCGGTCGAGCGCGTATGCGAGCCAAACACCTTGCCGCCATACATGTCCGAGCCCATACCCGAGCCAAACGTGCCGTGACGGTCGCCGCGCTTCTCCCAGCCCGTGCCCTCAAAACCGGCAGAACCGATACCGCTAAACTCGATGTCCTCAAACGGAATCTCGTTGAGGAAGCGCGAGCGCGGGTTGGCAGAGGTCGAGCCGTAGGTGCGGCGCGTAGCGGCGTAAGTCAAGAACAGGCGCTTGCGAGCACGCGTGATGGCGACGTAGGCCAAGCGACGCTCCTCCTCGAGCTTGCCCGGATCGTCACTACCGCCAAAGTCGTGCACGTGCGGGAAGATGCCTTCCTCCATGCCGGCCACGAACACCGCCGGGAACTCCAGGCCCTTGGCGGAGTGGATGGTCATCATAGTGATGGCATGCGTCTCGCCGGCCAGGGAATCCAAGTCGGAGCGCAGAGCCAGCCACTCCATGAGTGCAGGCAGCGCCTTGCAGGTGAGCGGGCCGTAGGTGCGCTCGATCTCGTCGGCATGTACGGCACCCACCGGCAGCTCTGTCGGCGCGGCATAGGCGTTGCCCGCGATGGCGGCAGCCAGGGCATCCTGCGGCGAGAGCGCCGGGGCCGCCAGGCTGTCGAGCGGATTGGAACCCGCGGCATCACGCGCGCCAACGAGCGCCTCAAACGAAGACACGGGCGCAGACGGGCCGGGCTCGGGCGCAGGCGCGCTCACCACAACGGGCTCCGGCTCAACGTCGGCGGGCACATCGGCAAGGACAGCAGCCTGGAAGCCGCACAGGCCGTCTATGCC
>URNC01000120.1 GCA_900549065.1 uncultured Collinsella sp.
GCCTTCGTCGGCAGCGTCAGATGTGTATAAGAGACAGTCCTAAGCTCGTGGACATACCCCACGGGATAGGACCTGACGCCCTTGAACTGAGTCCCGAGCATTGACCCCGAAAACGCCCAGCGGCACCTCCCGTCCTCAACAAGGAACTTTGCCATCGTCATGATGTCAGGGGCCTCTTGGACCTCATCGATAAACACGAGCGTTTTGCCTGGTGCAATCGACTTTCCCGAAAGAAGCGTCACCCTGCTGATGAAATCATCGGCATCCCGCGCCTCGAGAAGAGCATCTTTTGCCTGGCGATTTTCCATGAGGTTAAGCTCGATGTAGGTTGCATGGTTGGCTTTGCCAAATGCGCGAATCGAATAGCTTTTGCCAATCTGGCGAGAACCCGTAATGAATAAGGCCTTTTGCTCGGCAGACTTCAGCCAACGCTCCAGCTCTACCGCTATTTTCCTGCGCAGCATAGGCTCTCCCCTCAGTGTCATCAAATTAAATGCAAAGTTTTATACGCTTGATTATCGATGAAACGCAAAATTTTTAGAACCTAAAATCGGATGAAATGCAGAGATTTGAGATTACAAGCATAATAGAAGAGGCACCACCGGCGAATGTGACAAAAGAACTGTCCCTTTGTCACATTGCGCTCGACTACTCGTCGACGATCTCGGCAAGCCAGACGTTCAGCGTATCGACCTCGGGACAGCAGAACTTTGCCGTACCAGGCTCGTTGCCGGGCACGGTTCCGCCATAGCGCAGGATATCGATATAGGGAAAGCCCACATGGCAGGCCATGGCACACATCTTGCCGCGGTCGCGGTCAAAGTCGAAGACGTCGCCCGGCTTGTGACCATGGTGGCAGCGGCACGCACCCAGCTGGTCCACGCAGCTCACGCGGATACGCGGACGCTTGCCACGCGGCGCGCCGAGCGGCTTGCCCCCGCCCGCAGGCTTGGCGCCGCCCTCGCCAGCATTACTCATGGTCAATCACGTCCAGGCAGGCCTCGATGGGAAGGCCAGCCGACTTATCCTCTTGGTCGACATTGCGCTCGATAAGCTCAGCCACCACGCGCATGGCATCGGACGTCGCGCGCTGCAGACTCCAACCTGCCATAACGCGGCCGACGAGCACCGCCGAGAACGTGTCGCCCGTGCCCGGGAAATAGACCGGGATCAGGTCGAAGGGAATCGTGAAGTACTCCCCCGCCACATGGTCGTAACCGATGACGACATTCGCACCGTCGACCACAGCGCTCGTAATGACCACCGACTTGGCGCCCAGGGCACGCACGGCATCCACAAGAGTGCGGCCCTCATCGGGCGTGATTTGCTCGGCAATGGGCGTATCGGTGAGCAGGCACGCCTCGGTGTAGTTTGGCACCGCATAGTCGGCGCACTCGAGCAGGCTGCGCATGAGACCGATCGTGGACTCGGGCACGCCGGCGTAGAGCTTGCCGTTGTCGCCCATGATGGGGTCGACGAACACCTTGGTACCCTTTTGCGCGCGACGGTGGCAGAAGTCCGAAATGATGCGCGTCTCTTCCTCGGTCACGATAAAGCCGGTAGAGATGGCGTCGAACTCAAAGCCGAGCTCCTCCCAGATGGCGAGGCTCTGGCGCACGTACTCGGTGGTGTCGTGGATGTAGAACTTGGGATAGTTGAGCGTATCGGACACAAGTGCCGTCGGCAGGTTGTGGATGCGGTAGCCCATGTGCGACAGCACCGGCAGCATGGCGGAAAGCGCGACCTTGCCGTAGCCGCACATATCGTTGATCAGCAGCAGCTGAGTGTTCTTCATGAGGGTCTCCCTTGGTTCGGGCACGGCGCAGCAGCGCCACAGTGCGACTAAGTGTAGCGCAGGGGACGTTGTGAGCGGGCGCTACGGTCGCGAAGAGCGCATTGTTGCGAAAAGGTTTCGGAAATGGTGGGCTGTTTGCTCCATCGCAGCCTAGTTGATAGTCGTTGGGGACGTTCTTAAATGACTAGTCAAACAAGAACATCCCCAACGACTACCGAAGCGGACCGTGGCGGAATCACAGGTTGAGGACGGACAGCGAAAACGCTCCTAGGCGAGCAAGGTGGCGTGAAAGAGGAGGGCATAGGCCTTGTGGCCATGCCCGACGATTGAACGCCAGATTGCCGCTTAGGAGCGTTTGCAGCGTCGGCCGGTTACGGCGTTTGGTAAAACGCCGTAACTATAAGGTCATGCCGCCGAAATTGAAAGGCAGATTGCCGCTCTGGCGGGTTTGCAGCGTCGAGCCGTTGCGCGGTTTGGTAAAACCGCGCAACAACTACTTTGGTACCTTGACATTCATTTCTCATGCTCCTAGATTGGTTAGGCACAAAATAATTCCACTACCTAACTAAAGAAAGGAGCAGCACTAATTCATGTGCGATGAACCTCTTAACCTTTGTTCGCACGAGCCCGACGGCGACCCGTCACAGCCGGCGGATGCACCCGAAGCGGTTAGCTCAGAAGACAAGCTTGCCAAGCGCATCCTCAATGGCCTGGGCTTTTGCGGCCATTACATGCATTTTCATGGCGGAGGCGTGTCCGGCAAGGCGCCCATCATCTGCCTGCTGGCCAAGCAACCCGGCGGCGAGATGTCGCAGCAGGAACTCGGCATGCACTTTGACCTCAAGCCGGGGTCGCTTTCCGAGATCCTGTCCAAGCTCGAGCTCAACGGCCTCATCGAGCGCAGCCGTAACCCCAAGGATCGACGGCAGCTCACCATTCGCCTGACCGAAACCGGCCGGGAAAACGCCCGCATCGACCAGGCAGCCCGCATTCGCTTTAGAGAGCAGGCCTTTGGTGCCCTCAACCACGACGAGCGCGAGCAGCTCGCCGAAATGCTCGAGAAAATCCGTGTAACCTGGGAGGAACTGGATGATTAAAACCCTCATGGGCAGCATCCGCGACTATATGAAAGTCACTGTTGCCACGCCATTGCTCGTGCTTGGCGAGGTACTCTGCGAGATGCTGATTCCATTTATCACCGCCAACCTGATCGACGCCATCAAAGACGGCGCCACCGTAGCCGAGATGCTTCCCACCGCGGGCTTTTTGGTGCTCATCGCGCTGACGTCGCTTGCTTTTGGCGCCGCTGCCGGCGTCACCTGCAGCCATGCGAGTTGCGGCTTCGCTAAGAACCTGCGTCACGACCTGTTCTACAAGATCCAGACGTTCAGCTTTGCCAACATCGATGAGTTCTCGAGCTCCTCGCTCGTCACGCGCCTGACCACCGATATCAACAACGTGCAGCAGGCCTTTATGATGATCATCCGTATCGCCGTGCGCGCGCCGCTGGTATTGATCTTCGCCTTTACCATGGCATTTATCATGGGCGGCAGCGTCGCTATGGTCTACCTGGTCATCATTCCGCTGCTGGGCTTTGGACTGTTCTTTATCATCTTTAAGGTGCGCCCCATCTTCTCGCGCGTGTTCCACAAGTACGACGCCCTTAACGAGTCCGTCGAGGAAAACGTCACCGGCATGCGCGTAGTTAAGAGCTATGTGCGCGAAGACTTTGAGAAGGAGAAGTTCGCGACCGCCGCACGCGACGTCCAGATGGACTTCACCCGCGCCGAGAAGCTGCTCGCCTTTAACAACCCCATGATGAACATCTGCGTCAACGGCGCGTTTGTCGTCATCATCTACCTGGGCTCCAAGCTCATCATCACGAGCCAGGGCACGCTGTTCGACGTGGGCCAGCTCTCCTCGATCTTTACCTATGGCTTCCAAATCCTCATGAGTCTGATGCAGCTGTCGATGATCTTTGTCATGGTGACCATGGCCGACGAATCGGCGCACCGCATCACCGAGGTGCTGGCCGCCGAGCCCACGATCGCCGATCCCGCCGAGCCCGTGCTCGAGGTCGCCGATGGCTCCATCGACTTTGACCACGTGAGCTTTAAGTATTCCGCGCATGCGAAGCGCCAGGCGCTCGACGATATCGACCTGCACATTAAGAGCGGCGAGACCATCGGCATCATCGGCGGCACCGGCTCGGCCAAGTCCACGCTTGTAAACCTCATCGCCCGCCTGTACGACGCCACCGAAGGCACCGTGCGCGTGGGCGGCGTGGATGTGCGCGACTACGACTTGGACGCTCTGCGCCACCAAGTGGCCATGGTATTGCAGAAAAACGTGCTGTTTAGCGGCACGATTGCCGAGAACCTGCGTTGGGGCGACCCGAACGCCACCGACGAAGAGGTCCGCGAGGCGGCACATCTGGCCTGCGCCGACGAGTTTGTCGATGGCTTCCCCAAGGGCTATGACACCTGGATCGAGCAGGGCGGCTCCAATGTCTCGGGCGGTCAGAAGCAGCGCCTGTGCATTGCGCGTGCCCTGCTGCGTCGCCCCAAGATCTTGATCCTGGACGACTCCACCAGCGCCGTCGACACCAAGACCGACGCCAAGATCCGCGCAGGGCTGGCAAGCTATCTGCCCAACACGACCAAGCTCATCATCGCCCAGCGCATTAGCTCCGTGCAGGATGCAGACCGCATCATCGTCATGGAGGGCGGCCGAATCGCGCAGATCGGCAACCATGACGAGCTGCTTAAGACGAGCGAGATCTACCGCGAGACCTTTACCTCGCAAAACAAGATGAGCGCCGAGGGCGAAGGGGCCGTCGAGGCCGACACCGAGGCATCCGCAACGCAAGCTCAGACTCAGGAAGGAGGCGAGGCACATGAGTAAGGCAACGACCGCCGAGCGCGCGCTCAACCGCAAGGGCGGCACCATGTCGCGCCTCATCAAGACGCTCTTTGGCTTCTATCCCGTGCTTTTGCCCCTCGTCGTCGCCGGCGTGGTGCTCTGCGCCATCATCAACTCCATCGGCGCGACCTTCCTGCAGAGCGCCCTGCAAATTATTGGCGAATCGTGGCAGTCGGGCGATTGGGAAGCCGCGCAGCCCAAGATCGCACAGCTCGTGACCACCCTCGCCTGCATCTACGGCGTCGGCGTCCTGTCCTCGCTCTTCTGGAACCGCGCCATGGCTATCGTCACGCAGGGCTCGCTGGAGAAGCTGCGCGAGATGATGTTCAACCGCATGCAGGACCTGCCGATCCGCTACTTCGACACGCACCAGCGCGGCGATATCATGAGCCACTACACCAACGACATCGACACGCTGCGTCAGATGATCAGCCAGTCGCTGCCCAACCTGCTCATGACGATCATCATCATCGTCACGGTGTTCTTTATCATGCTGTACTACAGCGTTTGGATGTGCCTGGTCATTGTGGCAGGCGTCGCCTTTATGACCTTTATGACCAAGCTGCTCGGCTCCAACTCCGCGCGCTTCTTTATTGCGCAGCAGGCCGAGCTCGGCGTGGTCGAGGGACACATCGAGGAAGTCATGAACGGCCAGAAGGTCGTCAAGGCATTCTGCCATGAGTCTGCCGCCGAAGCCGATTTTGACGAGCGCAACGAAAAGCTCTTCGAGGTCTCGCAGAAGGCCAACATGTACGCCAACATCCTCATGCCCATCCTTATGAACCTGGGAAACCTGCTCTACGTGCTGGTCGCACTGGCAGGCGGCATTTTCCTGGCGCTGGGCGTGCCCAACCTGAGCATCTCGGGCATGGCACTGTCCATCGCCGTCGTGGTGCCGTTCCTCAACATGACCAAGCAGTTCTGCGGACAGATCGGCCAGATCTCGCAGCAGATCAACGCCGTGGTCATGGGCCTCGCCGGCGCCGACCGTATCTTTGAGCTCATCGACGAGGAGCCCGAAGCCGACGAAGGCTATGTGACGCTCGTCAACGCTCAGGTGAACCCCGACACCTGGCAGCTCGAGGAGGCCGACCACCACACCGGCATGTGGGCGTGGAAACATCCGCACCGCGCAACCGGCGAGATCGAGTACGTGCCGCTGCGCGGCGACCTGGTCATGGACAACGTCGACTTTGGCTACACGCCCGACCACGAGGTGCTGCACGGCGTGTCCGTGTTTGCCAAGCCGGGCCAGAAGGTCGCGTTTGTCGGCGCCACCGGTGCCGGTAAGACGACCATCACCAACCTCATCAACCTGTCTCTTATACACATCTGACGCTGCCGACGAAGGCTTAGGTGTAGA
>URNC01000121.1 GCA_900549065.1 uncultured Collinsella sp.
GTCGGCAGCGTCAGATGTGTATAAGAGACAGCCGCTGTCCGAGGAACTGCTGGCTGGCGAGTGGGGCGAGGGCGATACCGTTCTGTGCGACGTGGCCGATGGCAAGTTTGTCTTTAGCCGCGGCACGGGCGAGATCCCGGCACCGCGTCCGGCGGGCACGCTTGGTGGCGATACCGCCCCGGCGGTACCGCACACCGGCAACGCCGCGCCCGTGAGCGGCGGCGTGACCTCGGGCCCCGGCGGCATGATGCAAGCCGGTTCCGGCGCGCTGTAGGGCGTGGCGACAATTTGATACGCGCAATCGAGGCGCTCCGGAAAGGGCGCCTCGATTTGTAGAGCTGCGGAAGTTGTGACCGTTACGCTATACGGTCCACCGTTAGCCGATGATGCGAGGGCGCTCGGCGTTTTCGACTGGTTTATGCACGCAAAGTCTGGGAATATACAAGTCGCATGTCTTACTGTCTAACCAGTTGCGCCAAGGAGGCACCATGGACTACAAGATTACCGGCTACGAGCCCGCCCAGCTGTTCCATTTCTTTGAGGAGGTCAGCGCGATCCCCCGTGGGTCTGGCAACGAGAAGGGCATCAGCGATTTCCTGGTTGCGTTTGCCAAGGAGCGCGGTCTCGATGTGTACCAGGACGAGGTCTACAACGTCATCATTCGCAAGCCCGCATCTGCCGGTGCCGAGAATGCCCCGACCGTGATGCTGCAGGGCCACATCGATATGGTGTGCGACAAGTTGGGCTCCGTTGAGCACGACTTTACGACCGATGGTATCGACCTGGTCGTCAAGGACGGCGTCCTCACCGCTAACGGCACCACTCTGGGCGCCGACAACGGTATTGCCGTCGCGCTTATGCTTACCGTGCTCAACGACGATTCGATTACCCATCCGGCCCTCGAGTGCGTGTTCACCACCGACGAGGAGACTGGCCTGGTCGGCGCCGAGACGCTCGACAAGTCCCAGATTAGCGCCCGCACCATGATCAACCTTGACTCCGAGGAAGAGGGCGTTGCCACCGTCAGCTGCGCCGGCGGCGTCGTCGTTACCTACACCTGCCCGATCGCGCGCGAGCACAAGACCGGTAGCACCCTCACGCTCGACATCTCGGGCCTGCTGGGCGGTCACTCCGGCAGCGATATCCACCTGGAGCGCGGCAACGGCAACCTCATCATGGCCCGCATCATCGACCGCCTGATGGTTGCCGGCGAGCCCGCCATCGTCAGCTTCAACGGCGGCACCAAGGACAACGCCATCAACCGTGAGTGCAAGGCTGTTCTGGTCTACGCCGACCACGCTGCCGCCGAGGCCGCGGCCCAGATCGCAAAGGGCATCATCGCCGACGTCACTGCCGAGCTCGAGGTCTTCGACCCCGGCTTTACCTGCACCGTCGAGATTGCCGACAACGCCGAGGTCGAGGCCATGGACCAGAAGTCCGCGCTTGCCCTCATCCGCGCCCTGCGTCTTGCCCCTAACGGCGTGATTCGCCGCAACGTCGCCACCGACGGCTCCGTCGAGGTTTCCTCCAACATCGGTGTGGTTGCCACTTCTGACGACGAGGTCAAGATCATGCTGTCCCCGCGCTCCTCGATCACCTCGCTGCAGAACGAGTTCAAGGACCGTCTGCAGACGCTGGCCGATGTCCTGGGCTTCGACGCCAAGTTTGAGTTTGAGTATCCCGGCTGGAGCTATGCCGAGCATTCGCCGGTCCGCGAAGTCTTTGTCGAGAGCTATCGAGAGCTCTTTGGCTCCGAGCTGCGCATCGAGTCCATTCACGCCGGCCTTGAGTGCGGCCTGTTTGCCGAGGCCCTGCACGGCCTGGACGCCATCGCCGTGGGTCCGACGCTCTCCGATGTCCACACCCCGGACGAGAGCATGGAGCTCGCTTCTGCCGAGCGCTTCTACGAGCTGCTCATCGACGTCCTCAAGCGCCTTGCCGCGTAAAGGTTGCGCTAGCAGCAGTCCGAGTCACGTGCTAGCGGATTGCAAATGACATTACGAGAGGGGGCTTTCGAGCGTTTGCGACGGGTGCCCCCCCTCTTTTGTTTGATAATTGCGAAATTACGGTCACCTAGTCCATTTCTGCCCTGATGAGGTCGAGGGTGCGCTGGCAGTTTTCGCGGACGGGGCCGAGCATATGCTCGCGCAGGTCCGCCATGCCGGGCAGGTCGGCGTATTCGTCCATGACCTCTTCCATGCAAACGGGCACCTCGTAGGCGAGGTCCATCATGGTTGCAAAGCAAAACTTCTCGGATAGCCCGGCATCGGTGAGCGTCGCCTCTAGCGCGGGGTCTCCCATACCGTGGTATCGGCGGATAGCGCCTGGACCGATGCGCCCCACACGATTTTCGCCGCCAACGCTCATGGCAAGGCGCGCTTTTCGCCGCATACGTTCGTATGCTAAGCCCGATGCGACATCGTACATGGGTGCGAGCGCCGCGTTTGTGCCTTTGCCTAGGATGAGCGAGTAGTTTTTAGCGTGTGCGTCAGGCGCTCCGATAATGGCGTTATAGAACAACATATAGGTAAAAAGCACAAGATTCATGTGGTGGGGGACTGTGTTAATCAGTCGTTCTTGGATGTCTCGTGTAGTTGGTCCTCCGTCGGCGGTGTATTTCTGGGTTGGCAATACACCGAGTGCCTGGCAAAAGTCCTCCTGATGCAGCCTTTCGATATTTCCGCTGCTATTGACCATTCTGTCGTACCGTTCAACGACGAGCGCAGCTTCGTCTTCAAATGTGCAATAGGAGACGTTGGCAGTTGGAATGCCAACACGCCGAGCTGTTTTCATGCAGACGAATTCGTTTAAGGCCTGATGTTTGAACCCAACGACACCATTTTTGAAGATATGGGTAGTGGGGGATGACCCTAGACATTCGCACCATTGTCCATCATGCCAAGCTAGTGCAAATTTGCCTTGGTTGCCGCCCAGGGACCAGCTTTCGTTGGAGCCCATCCATGTCTCTCTTTCGTCATCGCGAATTGCTTTGAGCTTGTGAGCGATTTGAGAATTGGTAAGCGGGCGGTATGCTGAGACCCTGCCGTGGGCGGCATCTAATTGATCGGCTCGACAAAACTGAACGGCCCCCGCGCAGTCAAGACCGATATGGCACAAGAGGGCGACGGGGTTGTTGGATGCAACGTCATGCTCGGCGGCAATAGCGCGACGCTGCTCTTGGCTGTCGGGCAAAAGGCCAAATAGGAACGGACGGACGATGTTATGGCCATATGTGCGATTGGAAAGCGGCATTGTTAACGATAGCGGTGCTCCGCGATAGGTTGGGGCGTATACAAAGCTGCAGAGTCCATGCTCGTCTTGCCGGAGAGTGCCGGCGATTTCGCCACAAATGAGGGTCGCAAGCTCCATTTCTGCCATTTATTTCACAACCTTACAGCCAAAGGAGAGGTCTGAAGTGCCGGAAAGGCCTTGCTCGGCTGCGATTTGGGCCAGCAAGGCACCATAGAAAGCTGGCGTTCCTTGTCGAGCGGGTCGTCTGCCTACGCTTGGCTTTGGCAGGGCATTCGAGTTCGCGATAGGGAGGTCCGCTATCGTCATCGGATGTTCGGAGGGCGATGCGATGGAGTCGTTATCGCTTTGCGCAAAGAGACCTATGCCGAGTGCGTTAAAGACGGTCAACAGCTTGTCGAGCCGAATGCCCGTGGCATCTCCCAGCTCGAGCGATGCGAGCAGGCGCTCCGAAACACCGGCCTTATTAGCGAGGGCGGCACGGGTGAGACCCTGAGCCTCGCGTGCCTGGCGCACGTAGATGCCAGCTTGGCGTGGTGTGGTGATGGGAAGGGTATCCACGGCTATCTCCTAACGTGCAGGCTTTTGCATATCAGTATGACATGCAAAAGTCTGCACGAATAGGCATTATGCAAAACTCTGCATGAGACCCCTACATTGACGTTGGCTTATGAGAGGCGTTTTTATATCGCGAGAATCCCCAGATGCTCAAGCAAGATCTTAAGCCCGATGAGGATGAGCACGACGCCGCCCACGATGGTGGCAAGTTTTTCGTAGCGCGAACCAAAGGTATGACCGATTGCCACGCCGGCGACGGAGAAGATAAACGTTGTGACGCCGATAAGCGATACAGCGGGAACGATGTAAACCGAGAGCGCAGCAAATGAGATGCCCACGGCCAGGGCGTCGATTGAGGTGGCGATGGCGAGGATCAGGTACTCGCCCAGGTCAATCTTTTCGGCATCCTTGCCGTCGCCTTCATCCTCGTCCTCGGTAAAGGCTTCCCACAGCATTTTGCCGCCGATAAAGGCCAATAGGATAAAGGCGATCCAATGGTCGATGGGTCCGATGATGCCCATGAATTGACTGCCGAGCGCCCATCCGATTACGGGCATGCCGGCCTGAAAGCCGCCAAAGAACAGGCCGAGCACCACGGCGACTTTAAGGTTGATCTTCTTCATGCCAAGGCCCTTGCAGATGGAAACGGCAAAGGCGTCCATCGAAAGGCCAACGGCGAGCAACACGAGCTCTGCGAGTCCCATAGTCTGGCTCCCTCTCTGCGGGCGGGCCCGCGTGTACCTCTTGGGGGAGTAACAAAAAAGACCCGTGGCGTACGCGTTGCGCGCACAGCCACGAGTCTCGTTCATTAAGGCAAGCCAGACCGCATCGGCCAGTGTGTTGACTTGCCGCGCCACCGGAGGCGAACCCGATCACGCGACTACTCCCTCATTTATGCGAATCCCGATGCTACCACATAAGCAGCTCATTTGGATTGGGACTCTCAGCTGTGTTCGCTCATTCTGTAAGCATCGGATTTTGCGGGCGTCACAGGGGCAAACCGTGAGAAACTTATTGACGTTTATGGAGCGTATACGATGGGAGCGATGCCTTGGATAAGAACGAGCTGCAAAAGCGTATGGAACAGGCTATTCGCCTGACTGCCCCCGGCCAGCCGATCCGCACCGCCCTCGACATGATCATTGCCGGTCACCTGGGCGCCCTTATCTGCGTCGGCGACACCGAAAACGTGCTCGCCGCCGGTAACGACGGCTTCCCGCTCAACATTTCGTTTACCTCGAACCGCTTGTTCGAGCTTTCCAAGATGGACGGCGCCATCGTTATCGATGGCGACCTCACCCAGATCCTGCGCGCCAACTTCCACCTCAATCCCGATCCCTCTCTCGCCACGAGTGAGACGGGCATGCGTCACCGTACTGCCGCTCGCATGTCGGTGCTCACCGACGCCATCGTGATCTCGGTTTCGGCTCGTCGCGCCGTCGTCAACGTGTACGTTCACGGCAAGAGCTACGAGATCCAGCCCGTCACCACCATCATGAGCTCGGTCAACCAGCTCGTCGCCACGCTCCAGACTACCCGTCAGTCGCTCGATCGCTCCCTGCTGCGCCTGACGGCCCTCGAGCTCGACGACTACGTCACGCTCGCCGACATTACCGGTATTTTCTCGAGCTTCGAGATCATGCAGCAGGCAAAGACCGAGCTTAAGGATTGCATCGTCAAGTTGGGTAACCAGGGCAAGCTCGTGCAGATGCAGCTCGAGCAGCTCGCGGGCTCCAGCATGGATACCGAATACGACCTGATGATCCGCGACTACGCAAGCGATTCCTCTGAGGCCAACGCCGAGAAGATCCGCGCCGAGCTTGCCCGTATGACGCCTAAGGACCTGTCCGACCCGCAGCACGTGGCGGCAGTTTTGGGCTATGACGACTTGGACGAGGACTCCGTCATGACGCCGCTGGGCCTGCGCACGCTTTCGCGTGTGTCCGTCGTGCGCGACGGCGTGGCCGAGAAGATCGTCGACGAGTACGGCTCGCTGCAGGAGCTCATGGATGACATCAGCGAGGATCCGGAGCGCCTGGGCGACTTTGGCGTCAACAACCCTGCCATTCTTGCGGACTCGCTGTACCTGTCTCTTATACACATCTGACGCTGCCGACGAAGGCTTAGGTGTA
>URNC01000122.1 GCA_900549065.1 uncultured Collinsella sp.
TCAGGGAGGCGGGGCTGTCCCTCCCGGAATCGTCCAAATAGGTGTTGCCAATCCAACCACGCAGTCGACCCCCAGGCCGGAGAGCCTCTTCTGCAGGTCGAACCCCGTGACCCCGGACTCGTACACGCACCTGGCCCTGGGGTCCACGGACCGCACCCACTCCGCGACGGCTCCGGCGTCGTAGCCGAAGGTCGCGCAGCGCACCTCCCCGGTCATGACGTCGAGGGAGACTGCCTTTATCGAGCGGGCGTGGACGTCGAGTCCGACGAAGGTGGTAGTATCGAGCATGGGAGCCCCTTCCATGAATGCGGCGTGGCCGCCACGGCTGGATTAGACACTCACCATTGTCGGCCTGATCCGCGGATTTCATGCAGCAGGGGCTCTCAATGTTTTTATGTCCTGCTCATATCGTCTGTGCCGGCACCCCGGGACACTCCTTGGCAGCAACCGCACCTAGTCGTTGGGGACATTCTTGGGTAGCACAGTCGACGAAACCCTCGTTGGCGTCGTCCTATAGAGGGGTCTGCAAATAGCTGTGGGCAAAAAACATCAAATATGAGTACTGTTACCTTTTTAGTAGCAGCGATTTGGGGCATTTTAGAGGCTTTTAGACATAGCAGCCAGTCAGGCGAGCTGACGTATTTCCACAAATGTTCAATAAAATGGGCCCCTAACGAGAGATAATCTCATTAGGAGCCCATTATTTAGTGCAAATATATGTCACTATAATGGCAACAGTACTCATATTTGGCATTTTTTGCCCACTGTCCCCTGTGTGGGGATCCGTAACGGAAAGATAGACCCATTTCAAAGCATAAAAATGGGATAGATTTTCCGCCAACAGTCGCCGGAGAAGATCCATCCCAAAAATCAGAGCGCGCTAGAACGTTCCGCCGCCGCCTCCGCCGACGCCGCCGCCTCCGCCGCCCGAGAAGCCGCCGCCACCGCCGCCGCTCGAGCTATCGGAACTCGAAGCCAGCTCACGGATGCTCTCGTGATACACGTCATCGAACGAATCGAGCGGAGACTCGATACCGTAATGATGGTAGTACCACCAGCAGCAGGGATAATTGTCATAGAAATCGTCGGCCTCGCGCACCTCGGGCGGCACGGCCTCGGCAAGCTGACGCAGCACTTCCTTGGAAACACCCAGCGCCACGCCCATCACCAGCAGCTTGTTCCACAGCACCAGATCGCCCGGGACGGCTTCCTTTAGGCGTGTGAAATCCTCGAGCCAATGCTTGAGCGCCTTGCAGCGAGCCGCCACCTCGGCGCCCTCCGGCGTAAAGCGGCGGAACGTAAGGCCCACGCCGATACCCACCAGCACAATCGGCACCGAGATAACCGCGGCGGTAATGTTCGCCTGTGCGCCATCGGTAAAGAAGATAGATCCCACGGGAACAAAGGCAATCAGGATACCAAGAACCAGGCAAAACACCATTGCAACAATGCCGTCCGAGGCAACGTACTCGCTATCGGCCAACTTGCCCTTAACGGTGTTCTGATAGTCCTCGAGCTTATCGCCCACGGGCGTAGCGTGCTGCTTGACGTAGTGCTGCAGCTCGTCAAACGTGCGCGAGCGATCGCCGTTCTCGTCAGGCTTAGCACCGGCAAAGAAGACCTTGAGCACCATGTGGTCAATGCCCTTGGCCGACTTCCAGCCCGCATCGCTCACCGTCACGCGATACGTCTGCTCTTCTTTTTCACGCCCCAACAGACCCTTCTTGGCCTTGGTCACGGTCGCCTGCTCCAGCTTGATCACACGGTCGTCAGTGAGCTTCATGAGCGTGGCGATATATGCCTGATCGGGCACCTCGTTCCAACTCATGAGGGCCGAAAGCACGGCGGGATGGTCGGCCGAGGGCACGTCGCGGAAATATTCGTCCTGGAAAAGCGGCTTGGGCTTGCGGCGGCGCAGCTTGAGCACAACGATTATGCCGGTAAAGACCACCGCTGCGACAACACTTAGCACGGCAAGCGCATTGGCAATCATGCGAGCATGAGCGCGGCGGGCGTTAGCTTCGTCAGCCCATTCTTTCTCTTCGCTCAGAATCGTTGACATGCGCTCTTCGCCCGAGGCGGCAAGCTGCGGCACCCAGTCGCTGGGGAAGGCGATGCGCGCCTCGGCGAATTCGCCCTGATGCACGCAGGGAATGGTATAGGTGACCATGGGCTCGTCCTCATCGAGTGACACGTCGCCCGTCAGCGGGCCGTGGCCCCATGCGCGGAAGTTATCGCCCTTGACGGCCGCCGTCCCGGCAGCGGCATTTGCGAAGCGCACTTCCATCTCGACGTCATCGGAATCCGCAGACCAGCCGTCGCCCACGAACTTCCAATAGAGCTCGGCAGTATCGGCCCAGTTCATGACCGCACCGGTCATGGTATAGCTCACGTAATAGGTCGCGCTGTCGCCGCTCTCGTGAGGGCTGAATACCTTAATCTTTACGCCGTCACTGCTCTGCCCAACCGTATAGACGCCAGAGTCACCCTTGTTCGCGCTATCCACTTTGTTAAACGCGGTGTCCTCTTCCTCGACACTCAGCACGTCGACGCCCGCCGAGCCACCCTGCTGGTTGGAGCCCGTATTGATCTCCCAAAACACGCCGTTGATGTCGTCATCGAAATCAAACTGGCGTCCCTCGACAACGGTCAGCGAGCCGTCGGCCTCGACCGCGGCGCCGATATAGGTTTGAGTCATGGAGTAGCCGTCGGCGTGTGCGGCGACAGGCAATAGCAGCAACGCAAGCGCGACGAGCACGCAGACGGAAGCGAATCGCGCAAACAGGCAGCGCTGCCGACAAGTACTGGCAACGGGGGCGTTCATAGGCACATCCTTTGTCTGTAAAACCAACATCGCCATTGTCCCACGTTTGCGGGCACACATGACGAACATCTAGGCGACCGGAGTGCCAAACGGGATAAAAGTCACGCCCGCACCCCGACACTTGGAAAATGACCTATTGGGGACGGAGGAAAACGGATCATTGGGTTGAATCGACAGACAGCAACAAATTTGTCGTTTGAGACGCTCTTGGGCTGAGTCCCGCGCCAGCAATAGATACCACTTCACAGCTCCGTCACAGGTGTAGCGGCTTTGTGTGGGCGCGGCATACGTTGATTGAGCTACCAGTCGAGGGGCATAAAGCAGTTGAGCGAAAACGGTTTGCCCCTTTGCCGTTCGCTCGAGGATCATGTCCCCCTTTTCCGCGGAAACCCCGGCAGTTGCGAAGAACTGCCGGGGTTTCCGTCGTCTAAGGTGCCGAGTTGACGGACAGGAATCAAAGCACCGAGTCTGCGGCCCGCCATACGCAATGCGGGTCCTCGACAACTTGCGGACCACAGTGATGCCTCCCTATCGCGCCCCGCGCTATACTCGTCCGCATGGATATCAAAGCACGCAACATAGCAACGCCCGCCGCGGACGCGCCGACGACGCAGCCCGCCTCCGTTCCCGCCGCCGTCGTGGGCCGTTTTGCCCCGTCGCCCTCGGGCCGCATGCACCTGGGCAACGTGTTCAGCTGCCTGTGCGCGTGGCTTTCGGCCCGCAGCCAGGGCGGCAGCATCGTGTTGCGCATCGAGGACCTAGACGATCGCTGTAAGCGCCCGGAACTTGCCGCTCAATTGATTGACGACCTGACTTGGCTGGGGCTTGAGTGGGACGAAGGCCCCTACTACCAGCACGATCGTCTAGATCTGTACGAGAGCGCCTTGCACCAGCTACAAGACGCCGGCCTCACCTACCCCTGTTTTTGCACGCGCGCCGAGCTCCACACCGCAAGCGCGCCGCACGCCAGCGACGGCACGCCCATCTACCGTGGCGCCTGCCGAGGCCTTTCGGCCGAAGAGGTCGCCCGCCGCAGCGCCCTGCGCGCCCCGGCCACGCGCCTGCGTGTGCCCGCCGTCGACGACCTCGCCGGCGACGTGATCGAATTCGTTGACCGCACGTACGGAGCCCAATGCGAGGCACTCGCCACCGAGTGCGGCGACTTTTTGGTGCGCCGCAGCGACGGCGTTTTTGCCTACCAGCTAGCCGTGGTGGTCGACGACGCTGCCATGGGCGTCACCGAGGTCGTGCGCGGATGCGATCTGCTGGGCTCCACGCCCCGCCAAATCTACCTGCAGCATCTGCTGGGACTTCCCACGCCACGCTACGCGCACATTCCACTGCTCATGTCGCCGGACGGGCGCCGCCTTTCCAAGCGCGACCGCGACCTGGACCTGGGCGAGCTCCGCACCCGCTTTGGCGCGCCCGAGGCACTGCTGGGCTGGCTCGCCGAGCAAACGGGCATCGCGCCGGACACCACGCCGCGCACCGCCGAGCAACTGGTCGAGCACTTTAGCTGGGACGTTATCCGCGCACACCGGGAGAACATCACCGTAACGGCCGAGTAGCCAAACGCCTTGCCGCTACGCAACATCCCAGGGCTGGAGTTCGTCGCCCAGGCGAACGATGCAGTCGTAGAGCACGGTGTGGCGCTCGGCCGGGTTGGCGTCGCGATGAAAATGCCCGTAATACCAGCGCTTGTAATCCAAGCGGTCTTCCAGCTCATCAAAAAACGCCGTAAGCCGATCAACGTCGGGGCAATTCCAGCCGGGTGCCGGATAGAGCGTGGGCGAAAGCATGCGCGTGGAGCAGGTGTGGGTGATCACGTAGTCGACCTTCCAACCCACGCTGTCGAGCTTTGCCCGCGCCTCCTCAAAGTTGCGCTCGTCCGGCAGCTCCTGCGGCCACCAGCTGGAATAGGGAATGCGGTATTCTTTGTCCACGCTCGTGGCGCCGCCATGGTAAAAATCGTTGAGCCGTCGAGCTCAAAAACCTCGCCGCGCGTCAGGCGCCGTATGGGAGAGGTATCCGACAGACGCTGCGTCAGCCCACCGTGCCACAACTCCATGGGGCGTTCCGCCCAGTGATCGAAACGCTCGTGGTTGCCGTCGACAAACAGCACGGTGTAGGGGCGCGACTCCAGCCAAGCAATATCGGCACATTCCTCGGTAGAAAAGTCCCAGGGAAAGCCAAAGTCGCCCGCGATGATGAGATAGTCGTCGCTCGCCAGGCTATCCCCAAGCTCCCAATCGCGGAGCTTTTGCATGTCAGCGCCGCCATGAATATCGCCTGTTACATAGACCGTCATCGGATTACCACTTCCCTGTAAGTCGCTAGCCCACATTCTGCACGATCACTAAGCCAACCGTTCCAGCCCTTCCATCCCTTAGGGCTTACCCTTCGTTCTTCCATCCAAACGGGTCAAGCACCCAAAAAACCAGATCGAGCACGCCGCCGGTCATCATGGCGCCGGCAAGGGCCATGCAAACGTGCAGGGAACTGGCACTTCGGAGCACGTCGAATGGCCCCAGAACAGCCAGCAGCGCGACCGCTGCGCCGGCAAGGCACAGCGCGAGGCATGGCCCCGCGTTCTTGACGCACTTCTTTGCGAGATGCTTGGTGCTATCACTCATCGATATCGAACTCCTTAGAGGGTCGTTGCTTGAATTCGCGCCGCCGCGGCAGAGCAGGACGGCAGGTTAAGTGTCACATGCCGTGCGGACATCAATGGAGAAACCGCCTGCTCGATCAACCTTTGACGCCGTTTTGCACCGGCACCACATCCCCCGCTATCGAGGTCTAATACTTTTCCCGAGAAGTGAATGGCTGTTTTTGAACCCCTGAAACATCCGCTTTTTTCGGCGGCAAAATCGCAGGAAGCGGCACCTTTAAAGTGTCGATGCTTCGGGGGTCCGTTTTAGCTCGTTCACTTCTCGGGAAAGTATTAGACCTCGCTGCTAGCTATCCAAAAAGACACCTCTCCCTTCCCCACCGCCACCCAAAAACTCATCCAACGTTAATCTTGGCTCAAGAATCGCTTAATCTATAACCTGCACTATAGAGCTGTCTCTTATACACATCTCC
>URNC01000123.1 GCA_900549065.1 uncultured Collinsella sp.
CCGTAGTAGCCACGGCGACGACCCGCCTCGGTAAAGCCCAGGGCGGTATAGAGTGCAATTGCGCCCTCGTTGCCGTCCTCAACCTCAAGCGAAGCCGTGGTGCAGCCGAGCATCTGCGCGTCATAGCTCACGTGCGACAGAAGCTTGCGGGCGATACCCTCACGGCGATGAGTCGGATCGACGGCAACGTCCATAATCTGCACGTCCCCGTCGACGACCATGCCGCCGGCAAGACCCAGCAACTGACCGTCGTCGTGCGCCACCCACCAGCTACGCGGAGCGGCAACGTCCTCGCCCAGCTCGGACAAGAACATGCCCGGCGTCCACGCCTCGTGTCCGGCGCCTTCAAAGCAGGCGGTCTCCAGTGCGCTCGCGCCCTCGGCATCCACCGCGCCCATGGGACGGAACTGCAGATGACGACCGGCGAGCTCATCGGCAACGCCCGTAATTTCGCTCTGCGCACTCTCGGCAAGACCAAGACGCTTGCGCTCGTTTTCCTCGGCATCCGAAAGGCGCGTGTAAATCGGCAGGACGCGAGCCGGATCGCCGTCACCCGCAGCGTGCGCGAGCAGCAAGCCCTCGCCCGAAGGCCACCACAGGTCGCGCTCCACGCAGCGGGCGATCTCGTCCTCACCCAGCAGCTTGCCATAGCGCACGAGACCGTCGCCGGTCAGCTGAACCTGGTCCCAGTCCGCTGCTTGGCGCCACTCATCGAGCGCCACGGCGGCCTTGACCACGTGTTCGCGCTCAAATTGACGCTCGGGGCCCTCATCGACCAGCATATACAGCGCCGGATATACCTCACCGCGCATAGCATCGGCCAAGATACCAAGCTTGCCGCGCACGCCAGCCTTCCACGCCGTCCAAGCGCAAGCGTCAAGCGTTGACACGCCCAGCAGCGGAACATTGGCACCACGTGCGAGGCCCTTGGCAGTGGAGATGCCGATGCGCACACCCGTAAACGACCCCGGGCCGCGGCCGACCACGTAGCAACCAACATCGCTGCGATCCAGACTGGCTTGAGCCAGCACACCATCAACGGTATTCACGAGCTCAACGTTGGCGTGACGGCGACACATGTGGTCGCCACTCACGAGCTTCGTCTCGCCCGTCTGTCTATCAATCCAACTTGCCGCGCAGGCAAGCATGTCGGTCGAGGTATCGAGCGCCACCACCAGCGCGTTGTCGTTATGCAAGCTCATCTTGTACAGCCTTATCAATCAAATGGGAAAGCTCCATTGCGCGGTCACCGTGCGCCTCGAGCGTTATCGTTCGCACATCACTGTCGCCCTCATCACGCTTGAGCGTCACCGAAAGATACTCATCCGTCAGCTCGTCTTGGAATTGTTCGCCCCATTCCAGCAGGCAAGCACCCTCATAGCCCAGCACATCGAAAATGCCCGTATCCTCGAGCTCGTAGGCATGCTCCAGACGGTATAGATCAAAGTGAAACAGCGGAATACGGCCTTGATCGTGAACGGCCATGAGCGCAAACGTAGGACTCGTAACCATATGCCCATCGCCCAGCCCGTGCGAGACGCCCTTGGTAAAGTGAGTTTTGCCCACTCCCAGGCCACCGGTCAGGATGAGCACATCGCCGTCCTCAAGGCACGGTGCAATTAGCTCGCCAAAGTACTCCGTATCGGCAGCGCAAGTCGTTTTGTAAGTACCTACCCCCAGGCGCTCCAGGGACATATATGCTCCTTATTATTCCGAGGCGTCCTCTGGTGCGGGATGTCGCTCCAGATAATCGCCCAGCATCTTAAAGTCTTCCTCCAGCAGCTCCTGCCACGCCGGATTGCGCAGCGCTGCTGCCGGATGAAAAGTGGGCATTACTACAAAATGCCCCATCTGGTGGAACCTGCCGCGCAGCTTAGTAATGCCAATCTCGGTCTTAAGCACAAAGTGCGTCGCGGGGTTGCCGAGCGTCACGATAATATCGGGCCAGATGCTTCGAATCTGCTCACGCAAAAACGGCGAGCAAGCCAGCACTTCCTCGGGACGCGGATTGCGGTTTCCCGGCGGGCGGCACTTAAGCACGTTGGCAATGTAGACGTCTTCGCGTTTGAGCCCCGCCAGCGACAAAATGCCGTTGAGGTCCTCGCCTGCCGCCCCCACAAAGGGCTCGCCCTGCAAATCCTCATTGCGGCCCGGCGCCTCACCAATAAACATCACGCGAGCGCGGGGGTTTCCCACGCCAAACACGATATTGTGACGCGACTGGTAGAGCTGGCAGAGGTGACAATCGCCCAGAACGGCCTCAATTTCCTCGAGTGCGACCTCACGTGGTGCCTGATGGGTATGGCCGGGGATGTGCATGACGCCCATAGCGGCTCCTACACGTAGACCTTGTCGAGACGCATGCCAAAGCCGCAGGCGACCTCGTAGTTAATCGTTCCGCGCAGTCGGGCCATCTCGTCCATAGTGATCTCGGCATCGCCATCGCGGCCGACAATAATCATCTCGTCACCATACTCGGCCTCGGGAATCTCGTGTGCCGGGTTGGACTGAATGGCGACCATAAACTGGTCCATGCAGATATTGCCAACCTGATGCACGCGCTCGCCGCGATACAGCACATCCATACGATTGGAAAGCGTACGCGATAGGCCGTCGGCATAACCGATCGGCAGCGTGCAGATCTGAACGCGCGTGCGCGGTACGCGGTAGGTAAAACCGTAGCCCACGCCCTCACCCATCGCAGGGTGTGCCACACGCGTCACGCGCGCATGGACGCTCATAACGGGATCAAGCTGCATCACGCGGCCACTCAGCTCGCACGGCTGCATGCCATACAAGCCAACGCCGGCGCGAATCATATCAAAATGCATCGAGGGGTCGAGCATCGAGGACGGCGTGTTGGCGCAGTGCACGATACCGCACTCAAAGCCCGCATCCTTTATGGCCTGAACGGCCTCGGTAAAGCGCTGACACTGCAGTTTGTAGTCCCAGCCCGAAGGTTCATCGGCCGTGGCGAAGTGCGTAAATACGCCGTCGCACTGAATACCGCGATGGAAATTAATACCGCGCACAAAGTCGAGCACCTGCGTGTAGTGTACGCCGATACGATTCATACCTGTCTCGATGGCGAGATGATACTTGCCCACCTTGCCCGCCGCGACGGCACATTCGCCATACGCAAGAGCAAAGTCAGACGTATAGACCGAGGGCATGATATCAAACTCGAGCAACGTCGGAATGGCCTCGATAGGCGGCTCGCTTAGGATGAGGATGGGCTTCGTAATCCCGCCCTGTCGGAGCTCAACGCCCTCGTTAACCGTCGCCACGGCAAACATGTCGGCACCGGCCGAATACATGATCTTGGCGCACTCAACAGCTCCATGACCATAAGCATCGGCCTTGACCACGCAGCACAGGCGCTGACGTGGATTCAGCAAGTTCTTATAGGCCCTCGTGTTGCGACGGAGCGCCCCACGGTCGATCTCGACCCAGGACCAGCGCGTCAAATCGGCTTTATTCATGATTAGTCATCCGACCCTTCGTCCATGATTCCCAGATCTTCGAGCGCATCCTTTGCCGCCAGCTCCATGGCAGGACCGATCAAGTCGATAAGATCGGTCGCGATAACGCTCTTCTCACCATACTCCGTCGCCGCGGCAAAACCGGCGTAGCTGTGAAGTGCGACGGCGTACGAATACAGCAACTCCCAACGATCCATCTCGTCGCGCATGGTGGCAAGCGTGCCGGCCAAAATACCCGCGAGAACATCACCCGAACCGGCAGTTGCCAGAGAAGCCGGACCCGAGAGCGGCAGCAGTACACGCTCAACGCCACAGATAGCCGTCGTCGGCCCCTTGGCAATGACCACCAGATTGTCGGAGCCTGCAGCCCAGACAACCTTCTGCGCGGCTGCAATCGCGGTACCAAGGTCGTTCACCTCGTCACCGGCAACCAGACGCGAAAGCTCACGATAGTGCGGCGTCATAACCAACGGCTGCTCGCGACGATACATCTCGGGGTTACTATCAATACCGTCAATGGCAATCTTAGCAAGGCAGTTGAGTGCATCGGCATCCAAAATAAGCGGTACATCAAGCTCGAGCAAGCCCGAAACCACCTGCATAGCGCCGGCAGACGTCGTCATACCGGGACCGCACAGTACGCAGCTGTACTTCTTTGCAATCTCGCACACCGTCATGCGCGCAGCGGCGCCAAAGGAGCCGCGGGAATCAGACGGAATAGCAAAGACGGGAATCGAAGGAAGTGCAATGCGAATAAGATTAGCGCAGGCGTCAGGAGCCGCGACTGCCACGTAACCAGCACCCGCGCGAGCTGCAGACTTGGCCGCCATAATGGCAGCACCAGGATATTGCGCAGATCCGGCGACAATAAGCACAGAGCCACGGGAATACTTATCGATATTCGTAGGAAGTGGAGCAAAGTAATCAACTAAGTCACCGGGCTCGACAATCTCAGCGGCGTGGTCGACATCATCGATAACCTCGTCAAGACGGTCGTAAAGATTGCCGCAGATCAAATCGCCAGCATACTCAGGGCCATCAGCGCTATACAGACCAATCTTGGGCGCAATCATCGTCACCGTATGCTCGGCACGAATGCAGTCGTCATCAACAACACCCGTCTCGGCATTCAGGCCCGAGGGGACATCAATGGATACAACACAATCGGCGCATTCATTGACCGTAGGAATCCAGATGGAGAACGGCGCACGCAGATTCCCGTGAAAACCGGTACCAAAAATGGCATCGACAACAACATCGGCCTTATCGATCAAAACCTCGAGTTCGTCACGCGAGGGGCCGACGCAAACGTGCACATCGCGGCCGGCAGTACGACGAGCAACATGACGTGCCAGAGCAGCAGGAATCTCATCCGGCTCAACCGGAGAAACGATATCGACGTCCACGCCCTTATGGCTCAGGATATCGGCGGCAACCCAACCGTCGCCGCCATTATTACCAAAACCGACCAGAACGAGAACCCGATCGGGATTGAGCTTCAAGACCTCGTTGGCGGCAAACTCACCCGCTAGCTCCATAAGCTCGGCCTTCGAAGTCCCTTCGCGTTCGATGATATCCTCGAGACGAACGACTTCTTCGGTACTCAAAACCGGTTTCATCTATGCTCCTAGCGTATCTTGCGAAGCATCGCCCAGGTGCTCCGTCAATGCTAAATTCTGCAGCTGCTCAAGCTCATCTAAAACAGAGCGAGCCTCTTTAAATGTCTGCGCAACGCGTTTCTTGGTGCTCACCTTTTCCTCTTTTGGCTTAGGCCGAGCATCTTCGGTAATCGCGATGGCATTCGCAACGGCTAAGTCTCCTGTAAGCGTAATGGAAAGAGCAACCTCAACAACACCCAGCTCATGAGCGATCTCGAGTGCACGGCCCGAAAGCAGCGCCTTCGGTTTGCCGAGTTTATCACGCGTTACCGAAACATCCTTGCGACCCACGCCTTGGCTAAAACCCGTGCCGAGAGCTTTAAGCACCGCCTCGCGCGAAGCAAAGCGGCTCGCATAGTGAGCAGCGGGACGCGATGATGCATCGCAATACGCACGCTCTTCTTCGGTAAACACACGCCGAGCAAACGACGGCGTCTTTTCAAGAATAGATTTCATGCGGGAAATCTCGACGATATCAACGCCGATACCAGCTTCAGCCATGTTCACCTCCATATCGCACAGACTAAGTTATTGTAGCCCGTTCACAGAAGATGCGACAAACGAGGGTTATAAAACACAGCTACTATGTGAGACAAAAGCCCGTAAACGCAAAAAAGGGGGAGGCCGCGAGGCCTCCCCCTTCTCAGTTCAAGCGTACGGCTCGGTGCCGTCCACCG
>URNC01000124.1 GCA_900549065.1 uncultured Collinsella sp.
TTCATGGTGCTTTCGGACGGTGTGCTTCATCGCAGCCTGCTGTGGTGGAAACGTGGCGCGATGCAGTTTGCCAACGGTTTTGCCAACGGCTTCATGTTCGCACTCGTGTCGGTGTGGTTTGCGAGCTGCTCGCAGCGCGCGATGCTTTCGCCCTACGGGATGCAATAACATCAAACCCTCTGTTTGCGGCCGGCCTTGCATGGGTATAGGACGCACTGTGACAATATTGAAAGTCGGAAGGATTCGGTCGTGTCGGAAAATAGGGATTACTACGAGGTACTTGGCGTCGACAAGGATGCCGACGCGCGGACGATTAAGCGCGCGTTTCTAAAGAAGGCCCGTACCGTACACCCGGACGTTTCGGACGACCCCGAGGCCGAGGCCAAGTTCAAGGAGCTCAACGAGGCCTATTCCGTTCTTTCCGATGAGCAGAAGCGTGCTAACTACGACCGTTACGGCACCGCCGACGGCCCCGGTGGTTCGGGTTACGTCGATATCAACGATATCTTTGGTGGCATGGGCATGGACGACTTGTTCTCGTCGTTCTTTGGCGGCGGTGCCGGCGGTGGCGCCCGCAGCCGTCGTGAGCGTCGTCGCGGACGTGACATGGCCATCTCGCTTTCGGTGACGCTCGAGGAGGCGGCGCTCGGCTGCAAAAAGACGATCAGCTATGACCGCCTTGCTCCTTGCGAGGACTGCAATGGCACCGGTAGGGCAGAGGGCGCACAGGAAAAGCAGTGCGGCCGCTGCCACGGTACGGGCTACGTCACGACGGTTCAGCGTTCGTTCCTGGGCCAGGTTCAGTCTTCCTCGCCTTGCCCCGACTGCCATGGCGAGGGCACGGTTATCGACCATCCCTGCGAGACCTGCGACGGTCAGGGCCGCACGCCTTCGCACGAAAAGATCGACATCGATATTCCCGCCGGCGTTTCGACCGGTCGCCAGCTGCGCGTGAGCGGCTTTGGCGAGGCCGGCCTTCGCGGCGAGCCCTCGGGCGACCTGATTGTCAACGTGCGTGTTGCCGACCATGAGCGCTTTAAGCGCAACGGTGACGACCTGTACCTGGTGAGCGATATCTCGATTGCGCAGGCTGCGCTCGGCTGCGAGATCGAGGTCGAGGGCATTATGCCCGACGAGGTCGTTAAGGTGACGGTTCCCGCCGGCGCCCAGTACGGCGACACCGTGAGCGTTAATAATTACGGCATGCCGCGCATTGGCGGTGGCGGTTCGCGTGGCCGCCTGATCGTGCAACTGCGCGTGGTCGTTCCCACCAATCTTTCCAATAAGCAACGCGAACTGCTCCGTGCTTTTGCCGATGAGATGGGCGATGACGTCGTTTCTGGTAAGAAGTCGGTGACCGACCGTATCAAGAGTGCCCTCGACGATATCCTCGATTAAGGAGCCCGCGTGCTCGCACCCCATATTTCCGTTGTCAACCTCGGCTGCCGTGTCAACCGGGTTGAGTCTGACCGTATCACTGCCGATCTTATGCGCCTGGGCTTTGCTATTGTGGAGCTCCAGGATGCAGAGCTGATCGTCATTAACACCTGTGCTGTTACGGGCGAGGCCGAGGCCAAGACCCGTAAGGCCGTCCGCCATGCGCTGGCCTATCCAAACGAGCCCTATGTGGTCGTGACCGGATGCGTGGTTAATTTGCATCCCGAGGAGCTGCTGGAGCTTTCGGATCGCGTAATCGCCGAGCCGTCCAAGATCGATGTCGCCGAACGTGTCTGCGAGGTGCTGGGCGTTGAGTCCGATAGCGTTCCCGCCTGCAGCGATGGCGAGGTGGTCGATGTGCTCGGTCGCTCTCGCCTGGGCGTGAAGATTCAGGACGGCTGCAACCATCGCTGCACCTATTGCATTGTGTGGAAGGCACGCGGCCCCGAGCGCTCCGTGCCCGTCGAGTCCGTGCTCGAGCAAGTTCGCGAGGCCCAGGAGGCCGGCGTGCCCGAGGTGGTGCTGACCGGTGTGAACCTGGGTGCCTACGATGGCAAGAGCGCGACCGACGAGCACGTCGAAATCGATGAGCTGCTCGAGGCCATCATGGAGCGCACGTCTATTCCGCATGTGCGCATTTCCTCGGTCGAGCCCATGGATATCTCCGAGCGCCTGCTTAAGGTTATGGCGCGCTACCCGCAGCGTATCGCCCCGTTTTTGCACCTGCCCGTGCAGTCCGGCTGCACGGCGACCCTGCATCGCATGGGCCGTCCCTATAGCGCCGAGGCCTTTGAGGACACGGTGCGTATGATTCGCGCCAACTTGCCCCAGGCGTCCCTTTCGTGCGATGTCATCGTCGGTTTTCCCGGTGAGACGGACGAGGAGTTCGAGGAATCGCTGGCGCTGTGCCGCCGTGTGGGTTTCTCGCGTATGCACGTGTTCCGCTACAGCAAGCGTCCCGGTACCCTTGCTGCCGACATGCCCGACCAGGTGCCACCCGAGGTTATGGCCGAGCGCAGCCGCCGTATGCGGGCCGTCGCACAGGAGCTCGCTATTGCCGACGCTCGTCGTCGCGTGGGCACGGTCGAGCGTGCCGTTCTCGAGTATGGTGACAACCTGACGCTCGGCTCGTTCCATCATGCCCGTCTTGACGATACCTGTGGACTTACAGCCCCGTGCCTGCTCGATGTTGCTATCATCGGAGTCGATGATTCCGGCTTGGTCCATGCACGCAGGGAGGTTCATGGAAGCCTCGAAGATTAGACTTACCGTTCCCGAGGGAATTGATCCCTCGCGCGTTTTGGGCGCCGGCGACGGCGTCCTTCGTGCGCTTGAGAGCTTGGTTCGCGCCCATGTGGTCGCCCGTGGCGATAGCATCTCCGTGAGCGGCGACCCGGACGAGGTCGAACTCGTGGCGCGCTTTTTCGAGCACGCTTTTCGCGAGGCGGCCTCCGGGCGCACGCTGTCTGCCGACGATGTCTCTCGCTGCCTGGCCGTCTTGCGCGACGGTGAGCACGAGGCTACGTCGCTTCGCGATGACGTGCTGCTTTCGTATCGCGGCCGCGTCATTCGCCCCAAGACGCTCGGGCAAAAGCGCTATGTGGATGCCATCCGCTCGCATACCATCACGTTTGGCTTGGGTCCTGCCGGTACCGGTAAGACCTATCTGGCCATGGCGCTCGCCGTTGCCGCGCTCAAGCGTCACGAGGTGGGCCGTCTGATCTTGACGCGTCCGGTTGTCGAGGCGGGGGAGAATCTGGGCTTTTTGCCCGGCACCCTCGAGGAAAAGATCGATCCCTACATGCGTCCGCTTTACGACGCCCTTTTTGACATGATGGATCGCGAGCGCACCGATGAGCTTATGGAGCGCGGCGTGATCGAGATCGCCCCGCTTGCCTACATGCGCGGCCGCACGCTGAGTGATGCCTTCGTGGTGCTCGACGAGGCGCAAAATACCACGCCCGAGCAGATGAAGATGTTCCTGACGCGCCTGGGCTTCAACTCCAAGTTCGTGATTACCGGCGACCTGAGCCAGCGCGACCTGGTGGGTCGTCGTGGCGGCTTGGCGGATGTCGAGAAGATTTTGGGCCGTGTCGATGATGTCGCATTTTCGCACCTCGAGCGTGCCGACGTGGTGCGCCATGCCCTGGTGGGTCGTATCGTCGAGGCATACGATACTTATGATGATGTGCGCGAGAAGCGCGTACGTGACCGAAAGGAGTCCCGTTGAGTGTATTGATCAGCAACGATGCCGAGCTCGATACGCTGCTCGACGCGCAGGAGGTGGAGCACATCTGCGAGGTTGTGCTTGCCGCCGAGGGCGTTGAGCGTGAAGTCGAGATTTCCCTTTCGTATGTCGACGAGGACGAGATGCACGAGCTCAACCACGAGTGGCGCGGTATCGACCGCACCACCGATGTGCTCTCGTTTGAGTGCGATTCGGCCTTTGACGATGATATTCCCGCCGATGAGACGCTCGAGCTCGGCGATATTATCTTGGCCCCGCAGGTTATTGCCCGTCAGGCCCCCGGTTTTGGCAATAGCCCCGCTGACGAGTGCCGTCTGATGCTCGTACACGGCATGCTGCACCTGCTGGGCTATGACCATATCGAGGACGACGAGGCCGAGGTCATGGAGGCCCGCGAGGACGCCATCCTGCGCGATCTGGCGCTCGAGCGCGGCGAGGACCCCAAGCTAGTCCACGTCGGCCCCATCACCAACCACGCCCACGACTAGGAGCCGTCTATGATTCCCGGATCGAACAAGGACCATCCGTCCTTCTTAAAGTCGTTTTCCTACGCCATGGAGGGCTTCGTTACCGCCGTCAAGACCGAGCGCAACATCAAGGTCATGCTCGTGGCGGGCGTGTGCACCGTCATTGCCGGCTGTATCGTGGGCCTCGACATTGCCGAGTGGGCAACGATTATCATCTGTTGTGGCCTGGTGATTCACGGCGAGCTGTGCAACACCGCTATGGAGGCTATCGTCGACCTGGCGACCCAGGAGCTCCATCCGCTGGCCAAGCGTGCGAAGGACATTGCCGCCGCCTCTGTATACGTTCTTTCCATCACCGCCGCGATTGTGGGCGTGCTGGTATTTGCCCACGCGCTCGGCTTTATTTAGAAAGGGTTTCCCATGTCCGACAATATGCAGCCTACCGATGAGATCCTGGACGACGAGACTTTGGACGCGGTGGATACCGAGGGGCTCGAGGATGTCGAGGAGTTCGACCCGTTTGAGGGCATGAGCGATGAGGAGCTCGACGCCCTGTGCGACGAGGACGACAACCTCGCGGGCTTTGGCGACGTTGAGCCTGGTTTTCGCAGCGGCTTTGTGGCCCTGGTCGGACGCCCCAACGCCGGCAAGTCCACGCTGCTTAATGCCTGCTATGGCAAAAAGGTCGCCATCACCTCGCCGGTGGCTCAGACGACCCGTCGCCGCATGCGCGCCGTCGTCAACCGTCCCGGCTACCAGCTAGTCTTTGTCGATACCCCGGGTATTCATAAGCCCAAGGACGGTCTGGGATCCGAGCTCAACAAGAGCGCGTTGTTCGAGCTGAACGATGTCGATGTCGTCGCGTTTTTGATTGATGCCACCAAGCCGATCGGCAGGGGAGACGCTTGGGTTGCCGAGCGCGTCAGATGCGCCCGTTGCAAGAAGGTCCTGGTGCTCACCAAGGCCGATGAGGCCGATCCCGCCCAGGTTATGGAACAGCTCAAGGCCGCCCACGAGCTCATGGAGTATGACGACGAGATCGTGACGTCGTCGGTCAAGAACTTCAACGTCGATGCCTTTATCGAGACCGTTGCGCACTTTTTGCCCGAGGGTCCGCGTTGGTTCCCCGAGGACATGGGTACCGACGCTTCCGACGAGACGCTCGTTGCCGAGTTTGTGCGCGAGAAGGTCTTGCGCCGCACCCGTGATGAGATCCCGCACTCCGTTGGCGTGATCTGCGATGCGCTCGAGCAGACCAAGAAGGTGCTTCGCGTGCACGCCACCATTTGCGTCGAGCGCGAGGGCCAAAAGGGCATCATCATCGGCAAGGGCGGCGAGATGATCAAGCATATCGGTATCGACGCCCGTCGCGATCTCGAGCGCATCTTTGGCACGCAGGTCTTTTTGGAGCTGGACGTGAAGGTCAAGGCCGGCTGGCGTGACGACGAGGCCCAGATTCGCCGCTTTGGCTACAACGCCGAGGACTAAGGACGCGCGGCGCGCATGGCAGGCTCCCGGACATATCGCACCAAGGTGCTCGTCCTCGACAAGACGAAGCTCAAAGAGACCGACCTGATCT
>URNC01000125.1 GCA_900549065.1 uncultured Collinsella sp.
GCTCGCGGATAGTATCGGCACTCGTGCTGTCGGGGAAGCGCACGTCGATGACCTGCTCAATATGGCCATCCGCCACGCGGATGACGCCAGCGTTGCAGGTAAGCGGGCCAAACGCCGGGCTCGTCGCGTCGATACCCAGGCCGCGGCCATAGGCGTCCGCATGCACAAAGGCCAGGAACTTGACGAACTCATGCTCGGCAGGCGTCAGCAGGCGCTCGTCGCGTGCACCAAACGCGTCCTCGGCCTCGCGCAGATACGACACGATCAGGCCGACGGCATTGATCGTTCCCTCGGGCATCGAAGCATGGCCACCGATACCGTGGGCGAAAATCTGCGCATGGCCATTATCAAGCGCCGTGATCTCCAGACGATCGGCGTTCTCGACCGGCGCCGGCAGCTCATCGGCGGCAATCGCGAGCTCGCAGATGGACTGCGACGGAATGGCATTGCTCGCCTCGGAGCCGCTCCACGACACGATGCGCCCGCCGTCGATCTTGGGGCTCACGAACGTCGCCCCAAACTGGCCCTTCTCGGCATTGCAGACCGGGAACTCGGCATCGGGCGTAAACAAAAAGTCGGGGTCTGCGTGGTTCTCCAGATAATGGTGAACGTCGGACATGCCCACTTCCTCATCGCAGCCCAGCAGCGCGCGAAAGGTATAGCGCGGCACAATGCCGTGCTTGAGCAGATAGGCACCAGCGTAGAGCGACAACACCGCCGGACCCTTGTCATCAATCACGCCACGGCCGAGCAGCCATCCCTCGCGACGCTCCATCGCAAACGGGTCGGTGTTCCAGCCGGGGCCGGCGGGCACCACGTCCACGTGGCAGATGGTCGAGAGCTGCTTGTCGCCGCGACCCGGGATATCGGCAATGCCCACATAGCCCTCGTCGTCGCTCGTCTGGTAGCCGAGCTTTTGCGCAATGCCGAGCGCGCAATCGAGCGCATCACGAACCGGGCGGCCAAACGGCGCGCTAGGCTCCGCATCGGCAGCAACGGCTACGGACGGATAACTCACCAGCTGCTCGATATCGGCGACGACATCCTCCCAGACCTCGTCGACATACTCAGCGACGCTCTGCTCCACCTGATTCATGGACTGCCTCCTTACCAATGAGCGACGGGTACGCCCGCCCCTCACATCAAGTACTTATATAGCGAAAAGTTTAGCAAGCTCGGCCACCGAGTGCACCACTGCATCGGCACCCGCCGCCTCGTGCTCGCCCGGCGCCGCCGCGCCCGAATAGATACCGATGCACGGTACGCCCATTGCGTGCGCGCCCTCCACATCGTTAAAGCGGTCGCCGATCATCACGGCATCGTCGGCCGTCGCGCCGAGCACCGCCAGGGCATCGCAGACCGAATCGGCCTTGGTCTCGCGTCCCTGCGGCGGATTCATGCCAACCACCGCCTCAAACTGAGAAAGTCCGAGCTCACGTACCATGTCGATGCACTTTGCCTCCATGCGCGACGTCGCCACGGCCATACGCTTGCCCCGGGCGGCCAACCCTTCCAGCAGCTCGGGGATCCCATCGAACACGGGGTACTCTTCCGGTCCCAGCTCATCGAAAAAGGCGCGGTACTCATCGGCCACCACAAGCGACTCCTCGCGGGAGAAGCCATAAAAGTCATGGAAGCTCTTCCACAGGGGCGGCCCGATCATACGGCGCAGGTCACCCATCTGCGTCTCCGAAAACCCGCGCGCAGTCAGCGTCTTGCGCGTCGAGGTCATCACCGCCCGGCCCGTATCGGCCACCGTGCCATCGAAATCGAACAGCACGACCGGCCGCCTGCATATCTCCAGTGCCTCCATCGGCATTCCTCTTCCCCAGTTGATGATTTCCACACCGACACTTCAAACTGTTGACTATTCAACAATTGAACCTAGTAATGTGGAACGACTCTACTATACTTGTCGCACTTTGCTCTCAGAAGGCGGCGCGCAAGCGCCCCAACGAAAGGTGCAATTATGTCTTTTGCCATCATAACCGACTCCACGTCGGACATCTCCCCCGCCCGCGCCCAAGAGCTCGGCATTTACGTGATTCCGCTGCATGTGATTATCGAGGGCGAGGACCTGCTCGACCAGGTGCAGATTACCGCCCAGGAGTACGTCGCGCGCATGGCCGGTTCCGGACAACTGCCGCACACCTCGCAGCCGAGCGCCGGCGAGTTCAAGGCGCTCTTTGACCGCGTGCTCGCCGACGGCCATGATAGCGCCATCTTTATCTCGCTGTGCAGCGAGTGGTCCGCCTGCTATGCCAACGCCAGCCTGACGGCCGAAACGCACGAGCTCGATGTGCGCTGCATCGACTCGCGCACCGGCTCGGCTGCCGAGGGCCTGCTGGTGGAGTACGCGCTGGCCATGCGCGAGGACGGCCGCAGCCTGGACGAGACCGAGGCGCAGATCCGCGCGACACTGCCCGATGCCCACCTGCTGCTGATTCCCCGCACGCTCGAGAACCTCGTTAAGAACGGCCGTGCGCCCAAGCTCGCCGGCCAGCTGACGCAGATGCTCAACATTCGCCTGGCCGTTTCGCCGGAGTGGAAATCGGGCGAGATCAAGGCCATCAAGAAGGGCCGCGGCGCCAAGCGCATCGTTGCCAACACCATGGCCGATTGCCTCGCATTTTTGGCCGAGCATCCGGGCTCCAGCGTGCGCGTGCTCACGACCGGTGCTGCCGAGGAGCAGGAGCTCGTCAGCCAAGCACTCGCAGGCCAAGACTATGTAGACGCCGGCACCGGCCCCATCGGCTGCACCATCGCCACCCATGTAGGCGTCGATGCCATCGCCATCAGCTACTGCCCCCGCTACCAGTCCATCCACTAGGGGCACCTTTACCACTTGCGGTGAAATAGGGACTGTTTTTGGCTTATCAGCCGCCAATCAATCCCTATTCCACCGCAACCTAGAAGCAGTTCATTTGGGACGGGGCTAAAAAACTGGTATCAAACGTTTCAGACCAGTCTTTTTAGCCCCGTCCCATTTTAGCTACTCTACATCAGCCCGCTCAGGGCGATGTCGACGGCCTCGTTGAGGTCGTCGGTAATGTGCACCAGCTCCGGATCGAGCGGGCTAATCATACCGGCGTCCATCACCGGGCCGTTGAGCCAGTCGAACAGGCCCTGCCAGTACTCAGTGCCCACCAAAACGAGGGGCATGCGCTTGACCTTGTGCGTCTGCACCAGCGTGAGCACCTCGAACATCTCGTCGAGCGTGCCAAAACCACCGGGAAACACGATGGCACCCGAGCTGTATTTGACGAACATGGTCTTGCGCACAAAGAAGTAACGGAAGTCCATGCCGAGGTTCACGTATTTGTTGAGCCCGTGCTCGTGCGGAAGCTCGATACCCAGGCCGACCGACTTGCCGTTCGCGCTCGCCGCTCCCCTGTTGGCCGCCTCCATGACGCCAGGGCCACCGCCGGTGATAACCGCCACGCCGCGCTGGGCGATCTTGCGGCCAACGACGCGGGCCGCCTTGTAGAGCGGATCGGTCTTGGGCGTGCGGGCGCTGCCGAAGATGGTCACCGCAGGGCCAAGCTCGGCAAGCGCGCCGAAGCCATCGACGAACTCCGCCTGAATGCGCAGCACGCGCCAGGGATCGGCGTGCAGCCAGTCGGTCGAATCCTCGGGCGCCAGCAGGTTGGCGTACGTATTGTCCTTAGGAATCATGGGGCCGCGCATGACCACGGGGCCACGTCGGTACGTCTCGTCGTAGGCCGGCTCGCCCTCGACGTTCTCATTCTTAATCATGGGGTACTCCTATCGAGAAAAAGAAAAACGGGCGGGGTCGACGCCATGCGCCAAACACCCGCCCGAACATCAACTATTCGGTATGGTACCCACGATGTATCAAGTGCTTGCAAGCTATCGGTCAGCGGTCGTAGCTCTTAGTAATCCACCGCGGCAGGGCTGTTCATCCAGTCGCTCACGAACGCGCCGTAACGGCCCTCGATAATGGCCTGGCGGGCACGCTGCATAAGGTTGAGCAGGTAGTAGATGTTGTGCATCGACAGCAGAATGCCGCCGAGCATCTCCTTCTGCGTGACCATGTGGCGAATGAGCGCGCGGCTGTAGCCGCCCATGCACACCGGGCAGGTGCAGGTGGGATCAATGGGACCGTCGTCGTGCGCAAAGCGCGCGTTGCGGAAGTTGAGGCGACCCTCGCTCGAGAACGCCGTGCCCATGCGGCCGGTGCGCGTCGGCAGCACGCAGTCGAACATGTCGATGCCCACACCCACACCGCGCACGAGGGTGGTGGGGTTGCCGACGCCCATCAGGTAGCGCGGCTTGTGCTTGGGCATATACTCGCTCGCGAGCGGCGCCAGCGTCTCGAACATGGTCTCGTGGTCCTCGCCCACCGAGTAGCCGCCAATGCCGTAGCCCGGGAAGTCGCCGCACTCCTCCAGATGGCGCAGCGAGCGCAGGCGCAGGTCCAGGTGCATGCCGCCCTGGACGATGCCAAAGAGCGCCTGGTCATCGCGGGTATGAGCCTTATAGCAGCGCTCGGCCCACATGCTCGACAGCTCAACGGCGCGCTCGACGTAGGCGCGCGTGGCGGGATAGCCCGGGCACTGGTCGAGCTGCATGCAGATGTCGGAACCGAGCTTCATGGCGATTTCCATGTTGTCCTCGGGCGTCCAGAACACGTGGCGGCCGTCGTAGTCATTGACGATAAAGCGCACGCCCTCGTCGGTGAGCTTGACGGCGTCGTTGTGGCTGAACACCTGGAAGCCGCCCGAGTCGGTAAGAATGGGGTCATGCCAGTTCATAAACTTGTGCAGGCCGCCCAGCTCGGCGATGGTGTCCTCGCCGGGGCGCATGGACAGGTGATAGGTATTGGCAAGCACGATCTGGGCGCCGAGTTGCTTGACGGTCTCGGTAGGGATGCCCTTGACGTTTGCCTTGGTACCCACGGGCATAAAGATCGGCGTCTCGATGTCGCCGTGCGGGGTATGCAGCACGCCGGCACGCGCGTGCGTCGTCGGATCCTCGGCGATCAGGTCGAATTTAAAAAGACTCTGGTCCATAAACTGGAACTCCTTGGTTGCGGTTAATACGCAAACCATTATACGGGCAACCCGCAAGGAGCACCGACTCGACAGAAACTGGTGCAAAGGGGTCATAGTCATTGGGGACGTTCTTAAACGGTTAGTCGTTGGGGACAGTCTTCAGCGCCATCTTGCAAAGGAGTGTCCCAATCTGCCGGCACTTAGGGACTGTCCCCAAGCGCCGGCAAGAGTGTCCCTTTCAACTAGTCATTTAAGAACGTCCCCAACGACTAAGTCATTACCAACAGCAAAGGTAACGCCGATGTTTTGGTACCGACAGACACTATGACCCAATCCGAGGGCACTAAAAAGATAGGAGCCCCCGCTCGTGACCGCGGGTCGGGGCTGCGACAATGATGTTGAAGTGCCATAGGTGCAGCCGCGCCGCAACGAGGTTGGGAGGCTCCCATGCCAAAGTATTCTACCGCGTTCGGGATGGACGTCCACCTGAGGTCGACCACCGTCTGCGCCCTCGACGCGGACACCGGCGAGGCCGTGACGAGGAGGTTCCCCGGCAACCCCTGGGGCGAGATCGCCGGGTGGATGGATGGGTTCCCCGGGCCGTCGCTCGCGGCTTACGAGAGCGGCTACCTCGGCTTCGCTGGATTGGCAACACCTATTTGGACGATTCCGGGAGGGACAGCCCCGCCTCCCTGA
>URNC01000126.1 GCA_900549065.1 uncultured Collinsella sp.
ATCGTTGACGGTGCGTCGTGGCGAGTTCCTGGGCCTTGCGGGCCATACCGGTTCGGGTAAGTCGACGCTGGTCCAGCATCTCAACGGTTTGATTCGCCCCCAGGAGGGATCCGTTCGCGCGCTGGGGCTCGATCTGTCAAACAAGAAAGACGCCGCCGCGGTTAAGGCCAAGGTCGGCGTGGTGTTTCAATATCCTGAGCGTCAGCTGTTTGCCGAAACCGTGGCGCAGGACGTGGCGTTTGGTCCGCATAACCTTGGCTTGCCGCAAGATGAAGTCGACCGTCGTGTCGAGTCATCGCTCTCACGCGTGGGCCTCGACCTTGCCGCGATAGGCGACAAGAGTCCCTTTGAGCTTTCGGGCGGTCAGCAGCGGCGTGTGGCATTCGCCGGCGTACTCGCCATGGAGCCTGAAGTCCTGGTGCTCGATGAGCCCATGGCGGGGCTCGATCCGGCTGCGCGCAGGGATTTCCTTGAGCTTATCGATCGACTCCATCGCGAGGGCCTGACCGTTGTCATGGTTTCGCACAGCATGGATGACCTGGCCAATTGCTGCGACCGTATCGTCGTAATGAACGAAGGTGCGGTGTTTGCCGAGGGAATCCCCGCGCAGGTGTTTGCGCATGCCGATGAGCTCAAGTCGATCGGCTTGGGCGTTCCCGCCGCCCAGCGTATGGCGCTGGCGCTTACGGAGGCGGGCGTGCCGCTGCGTCGCGGCGGGCTCTATACGGTTGAGTCGTTGGCCGACGAGTTGGCAAATTTGCTGATCGGTCGCTCAGACGGTTCTTCTAACGTCTCGGACAAGGCCAAATCCGAAACGGTCGCGCGAGAGGAGGGCTGCTAATGGAGGCGTTTTCGTTTGGCAGCTACTATCCCGGCGATAGTGCGATCCACCGCCTGGACCCGCGAACTAAGTTGCTCTTGGGCTTTGTGTTTTTGATCACGACGCTGACCGTCGGCGGTTTCCGCGGATTGGCCCCTGTCGCAGTTTTCGTCGCGCTGATCTATACCGTGTCCCGGGTGCCGGCTCGTCGCGCTCTGTCGTCGATGGCGCCGCTGCTGGCAATCGTCATCGTGGTCGCGGTACTCAACCTGTTTTCCGACCAGAGCGGGCGCATTCTGTGGCAGCTTGGCTTTTTGCAGATAAGCGAGGGCTCGCTGCGTTCTGCGGCGTTTATGGCGTGCCGCCTGACCCTGATGATGGCCGGCATGAGCGCCATTACGCTCACCACCCCCACGCTCGACCTCACTGCGGGCTTTGAGCGTCTGCTCGCACCGTTTGCGCGCGTGGGGCTTCCGGCGCATGAGCTCGGCATGATCATGGGTATCGCGTTGCGCTTTATGCCGCAGTTCGCTACCGAGATGAAGCAGACGGCCGATGCGCAGGCGAGCCGCGGTGCGCGCGTGACGGGAGGCCCGCTCGGCGGCGTGCGTATGCTCGGCAGTGTGGCCATTCCGCTGTTCACGGGCGTGTTCCGTCATGCCGAGACGCTTTCGGCCGCCATGGATGCGCGTTGCTATCACGGCGAACAGGGACGCACGCGTCTGCATGCACTTACGTTTGGCCGCGGCGATGCATTGGCGGCGGCGGTGACGGCGTTGCTGCTCATCTGCGTCATCGTCATCAATCTTCAACTTGTTTAGGCGCGATTCGGGCGCAAGAAAGGGGTCCCTACGACCGACAACGACCGCACGGCTCAGCTTGAGCGCGCCTGTTCGTATCTCAGGCGCATTCCGGCGTGGTATCTGGCCACGACCGATGTGGCCGACGGGCATCAGCCTCGCGTGAGGCCGTTTTCGTTTGCCATGGTCGATGACGGTAAACTGTGGTTTTGTACGTCGCGCGACAAAGATGTGTGGGCGGAGCTGAGCGCGAATCCCAAGTTTGAGCTCTCGGGCTGGAAGCCGGGGGAATGTTGGATCGTATTGACCGGCGAAGCCGCACTTGAGGACGACGCAGTTGCGAGCGACAAGGTGCGTCAAGCGGGTTTTAAGCACATGGTGGGCATTGGCGAGGAACACGAGAGTGCCAACGACGGCCGCCTTGCTTTCTTTTCGGTCCGCAACATTGCCGCGCGCTTCTGTGATATCGACGGCAGCGAGGAGCGCCTGGAGCTCTAGCGCGTCTCAAATTAACTACCCGTTCTGAATTAGCTAATGCCAGGAGGACACATGGACGGATTGAATACGGTGTTGGAGTATCTGATGTCAGTGCCGGCATGGTATTTGGCGACGAGCGTGGACGGACAGCCGCATGTGCGTCCGTTTTCGTTTGCGCAGATCCAGGACGGCAAGTTGTGGTTTGTAACGGCGCGCACCAAAGATGTGTGGCAGGAGCTGCTGCAAAATCAGCGCTTTGAGGCCACGAGTTGGTGGCCGGGCCATGGCTGGCTCATCTTGCGCGGGCGTGCCGGCTTGGATGACCGGGCTTTAGACAAAATGCGCGAAGCCGGGTGGAAGCATCTAGAGCGCCTGGGCGAGCACTATGAGGGGCCTAACGACCCCACGCTCGTCTTCTTTAGCGTCGAGGATCCCGAGGCTTTTATCTGCAATCACGACGAATGGGTGCCGGTCGAGCTCTAGCCAGCTGGCTCATCCTAACAACTTGGTTTTCGCATGGGCGGGCCCCGTATTGCCTGGTGCCGTTAGGAGCGCCGGTCAATACGGGGCCCGCTCCATTTGTCAATTCCTTCAAGCGAATGTGTCGGGATTGTTTCAATGCATGAATATGCAAGCCATTTACGTGTTCATGCATCTTTTGGTGCTAAAGTTTCAACCCACTTCATAACGACCACTGCGAAATGCGCATCGGTGCATAAATCGCAGACAAGGAGTCTGATATGTCTTTGAAGGTTGGAATCGTCGGCGCGGCTGGATATGCCGGAGCCGAGCTCATTCGCCTCGTGCTCGGCCATCCCGAGTTTGAACCTGTTGCCATTACGTCCAACGCCGATGCCGGCCAGCCGCTGTCCGCGGTGTATCCGAGCTTTGCTGGCGTGAGCGATCTGGTTTTCACCACGCATGACGCCCCCGAGCTCAAGAGCTGCGATGCGGTTTTTCTTGCCGTGCCGCACACGGCTGCCATGGCACAGGTGCCCGCGCTGCTTGCATCGGGCGTCTCCTGCTTTGATCTTTCGGCCGATTACCGCCTGAGCGATCCGGCCGTGTTTGAGGCATGGTATGCCGCCGAGCACACGAGCCCCGAGTTGCTCAAGACCCGCGCTTTCGGCCTGCCCGAGCTGTTCTGCGAGGACTTAGAGACCGCTGCTTCCAGCCATGCCGCTGGCAGGCCCGTGTTGGTCGCCTGCGCCGGTTGCTATCCCACCGCAACGAGTCTTGCTGCTGCTCCTGCCGTGCGTGCGGGTTGGGTGGCAGAGAACGGTCCCGTAATCGTCGATGCCATCAGTGGCGTGACGGGTGCCGGTAAGTCCTGCAACGCCCGCACCCACTTTTGCAGCGCCGACGAGAACCTGGAAGCCTATGGCGTGGGTAAACATCGCCACACGCCCGAGATTGAGCAAATCCTTGGCTTAACCGATCGCGTCGTCTTTACCCCGCATCTGGCACCGCTCAAGCGCGGCCTGCTCTCCACGGTGACGATGCCGCTTACGCCGCAGGCTATCGATACCTTGACCCTTGAGGACGTTGTCGACTATTACAAGCAGTTCTACGCTGGACGCACCTTTGTGCGTGTGCTCGACGCCAACCAACAGCCCAAGACGGCTTCGGTCGTCGGCACCAACGCCGCCCAGATTGGCCTCGCGCTCAACAAACGCGCGGGCGTGCTGGTGGCGACGGGCGCCATCGACAATCTGTGCAAGGGCGCTGCGGGCCAAGCAGTCCAGTGCGCCAATATCGTCTTTGGCTTTGACGAGCGACGAGGCTTGCCCACAGTGGCGTGCCCGGTGTAGCACATTCGATTGTTAACGATTTGGTAGTCGGGCATCGAGTGAGGCGCCACTCTTGAGCTGGTCTCATGATCACGACTGGCATGGCGCACCAACCGATGTCCGTTTTTTGTTTGACATAAGGAGTCATAAAGACGATGAATACCGAGCTGTTTGATATCAAGATTCGCGCTGTCGAGGGTGGCGTTACGGCTGCGGCTGGTTTTAAGGCTGCAGGCATCCACGCTGGGTTCCGCAAGAACCCCGAGCGTCTGGATTACGCGCTCGTCGTGCCCGATAAACCCTGTCCCGGCGCCGGCGTGTTTACCACCAATCGCTTTTGCGCGGCACCCGTGCAGGTGAGCCGCGCCAACCTGGGCGGTGCCGACAAGGGCTACGGAATCATCGCCGGCGTTTCGGTCAACTCCGGCAACGCGAACGCCGCCACGGGTGAGACCGGCCTTGCATGCGCGCGCGAGACGTGCAGCATCGCATCGCAGGTCATCGGCTGCGAACCCCAGCAGATTCTGGTTGCCTCCACGGGTGTGATTGGCCAGATTCTGCCGATCGACACGTTTGAGACCGCCATTCCTGCTGCCTACGAGGCGCTCTCCGCCCACGGTGGCGCCGATGCCGCTCGCGCCATCATGACGACCGACACGCACTCCAAGGAGTACGCCGTGTCCTACGTCAGTGAGGCTGCGGGTCATGCGAGCAATGTCTATACGGTAGGCGGAATGTGCAAGGGCTCGGGCATGATCATGCCCAACATGGCCACCATGATTGCAGTTATCACCACCGATGCCCCCGTCGAGCCTGCGGCACTTCATGCCCTGCTGCTCTCGACCGTCAAGCAGACCTTTAACAAGGTAACGGTCGATTCCGACACCTCGACCAACGACACCTGCATCATGCTTGCCTCCGGCGCCGCTGCCGCAGATGCCGAGCCTGTCGTCGAGGGTTCCGATGCCTTTGACGAGTTGGCATTTGCCGTGCACGAGGTGTGCGAGAGCCTGGCGCGCAACATCGCCGCCGACGGCGAGGGCGCATCCAAGCTTGTTACGGTCAACGTTACCGGCGCCGTGAACGACGAGGAGGCCGATATCGCCGCCCGCGCCGTTGCCAACTCGCCGCTCGTTAAGACCTGCATCGCCGGCCACGACTGCAACTGGGGCCGTGTTGCTATGGCGCTTGGCAAGTGCGGCGTGAAGTTTAATCAGGAAGACGTTTCCATCGACATGATGGGCATGCCTGTCTGTCGCGGCGGTCTGACTGTTCCCTTTGATGAGGACGAGGCTCTACGACGTTTCGAGGCGCCCGAGATCGTGATCTCGGCCGACCTGGGCGCAGGCGACGCGGCAACGACCGTGTGGACCTGCGACCTCACGCATGAGTACATCTCCATCAACGGCGACTACCGTTCCTAGATTCCGGGCACGCTGCGCATCTTGCCGCGATTGCGGACAGCGGAGCACGGCGCGATAACGATACGAAAGACGAGGCAGATTATGAAATTCGCACGCGATTGTCGTTCGAGCGAATCCAACGAAGCAACCGCGCAGCTGCTGTTCGAAGCGCTGCCGTGGATTAAGAACCTGACCGGCAAGACGGTTGTTATCAAATATGGCGGAGCCGCCATGGTTGATGAGCAGCTGCGCCGCGACGTGATGAGCGATATCGTTTTGCTCAAGATCATCGGTATGCGCCCCGTCATCGTGCATGGCGGCGGCAAGGCTATCAACGAGGCGCTGAGCCATTACGATATCTGTCTCTTATACACATCTCCGAGCCCACGAGACTACGCTGCATCTC
>URNC01000127.1 GCA_900549065.1 uncultured Collinsella sp.
CGCGATAACCGTGGCAGCTACGGCAACAGCCGTGGCGGCAAGCGCGGCGGCAGCTCCCGTCGCCCCGGTGACGGCGGCGGCAAGCGCAAGTAACATACGCATCGCCCGCTAGGGCGAGGCGAACCAAGGGCCCCGAGCAACTACGTTCGGGGCCCTTTCTGTTTGCCGTATCCGATCGCTAGTTCAAATGTGATTTCCTCGGGAATGCATCTAGAGGATGCCGTGGACCTGTTTCCTGCCATGCGGCAATGGGTCCCATGGGGTGCGCCGTGCATTTTTTGGAGTATTCTGCAGTTCGAGCTGTCTGCATATGATTCGACGTCGCTAACGGTGGCCTTCGGATATCCCTGGCGAGCGTTCTGAGTCAGATTTCACCGTTTTCCGGAGCAGGGGCGCGTTATTCTCGCCATGTCGGGACTTAAAATGATACGGCGCCCTACAGTTTTGCCCACCCGCGGCGGTGCTGGCGCGGTCACGTTGCAGAATACTCCGTTTTTTGCACGGGCCAGGATGGGGTACCTCGGGAAAACACGGCGGTATCCCGTAAATATATACAATCTGTACCGTAATTTATACAAAACGAAGAGGCAGACAGCGTAGGGTGGGTGCATTGGGGTGCTTGGCGCATCAAAACGGGGACCCCACGTGCCGTATACTCTGGCTGGATGTGAAAGCGGCTTGACGCGTTGCCAGGCGTAGGGGGAGGGTGTCTAGATGAACGTATTCGAAATTGTGTTTAGTCCGACGGGCGGAACGCGGAAGGTGTCTGGCCTTGTGGCCGGGGCACTGGGCAAGAATACCGTTACCGTCGATTTGACCGATAGCGGGCTAGATTTCAGCGCTGTCTCGATGACTAAGGACGACGTGGCCGTAATCTCTGTGCCGGCGTATGCCGGTAGAATCCCGGCTGTGGTGGCTGACCGGTTGGGCATGGTGCGAGGCAACGGGGCTCGGGCAGTTTTGGTTTGTGTATACGGAAACCGCGCGTTTGAGGACACGCTCGTAGAGCTGGAGGACGTTGCGAAGCATGCGGGATTCCGGGTGATCACGGCAGTTGCGGCCATTGCAGAACATTCCATTGCGCGACAGTTTGCTGCCGGTCGTCCGGATGTGCAGGATGCGGCGCAGCTCGCAGAGTTTGCGCAGCAAATTCAGCAAAAGCTGTTGGCCGAGGATACATCCGAGCCCTCTATTCCCGGCAATCGTCCTTATAAACAAGCCGGAGGTCACCGCATGGCACCCGAGGCAACAGGGGATTGTGTCTCCTGCGGTGCATGCGCCGCGGCGTGCCCCGTTTGTGCTATCGACAAGGGTGACCCCAAACGAGCAGCTGGCGAGGCGTGCATCTCCTGCATGCGCTGCATTGCCGTATGTCCGCGAGGCGCTCGTAAGCTTGATCCCAACAAGCTATCCGCTGTTTCCCAGATGCTGAGCAAGGTTTGCGTCGTGCGGAAGGAATGCGAGCTCTTTATCTAGCGCATACGAAATTGGTGCAATGGGGCCAGAGCAAGGAGTGTCCCTGGGTGCCGGCAGAAAAGGAACGTCCCTAAGTGCCGCTTAAATACCGTTTATCGGAGAAAAAATACCGTTCGCCGGTCATAATGATTGTTCCGGCTTTGGGCTTGTCTACAATAACCCCCGTAAAAGAAATGCGGAAGGTTACCGAGTCCCTCGGACGTGGGCCTAACCAAAGTCTTTGATCGCGAGCGTCTCAATGGGCGCATTCGATTGATTTTGGTTGGGCTATATTTATGAAGGGACATGTCACCATGGGTTTCTTTTCTCGCCTAATGGGTGGCTCGGATAAACAGACGACTGCGGCTTCCGAGTTCGAAATCCTCGCTCCCGTTTCCGGCGAGCTTGTTCATCTAGAAAATACCAATGACCCCGCTTTTAGCAGCCGTGCAGTGGGCGATGGCGTTGCCGTGGTTCCCCAAGAGGGAACGGTGTGCGCTCCTGTTTCCGGCACCGTCGCGGCGCTGTTTCCGACTGAGCACGCACTGGGCATCATGTCCGACGACAGCTCTGCTCAGGTGATGCTGCACATCGGAATCGACACTGTTAAACTTGAGGGCAAGGGCTTCCATGCGCTTGTTGCCCAGGGTGACCATGTCGACGCGGGCCAGCCCCTCGTCGAGGTCGATTTCGACGCGGTCCGCGCTGCCGGCTTTGATCCCACGGTCTTCGTTATCGTGTGCGAGCGTTCGGAGAACTCGACTCTTCGCGAGCATGCTTCCGGCCCTGTTGCTGTTAAAGAGCCTGTCATCTGGCTTTCCGAGTAAATTCTTGTGGTGGGTACCGTGGTTATCAAGCGAGTTTTTAACAACAACGTCGCAATGGTCACTTCGGACGATGGCTCCGAGCTCATCGTCATCGGTCGAGGCCTCTGCTTTGGTCGCCATGCCGGCGATGCCGTCGACGAGGCATCAGTCGAAAAGACCTACGCGTTGCAGGAGGGAACTTCTCAGGATTCGCGTACGATCGACCGCTTGGCACATCTTTTGGAGTCCATCCCCACCGTCAACCTCGTGATTTCCGAGGACATCGTTCAGATGCTTCGTCGAGAGCTCAATGTCGATATCAATGACAAGATTCTCATTGCTCTCGCAGACCACATCAGCCTTGCTTTGGAGCGCGAGCGCAAGGGCGTCTCCTGTGAGAATCCGTTGCTGCTCGAGATCCAGCAGTTCTATCGCAAGGAGTATGCACTTGCGGGCCGTGCGCTGCAGATTATCAAGGAGTATATGGGCATCCAGATGAGCGAAGAAGAGCAGGGTTTCATTACGCTGCATATCGTCAACGCCACCATGCCGCAACGCTCTGACCGTCTGATTGTTTCGGTCCAGCTTGTTCGCGACGTGCTCGCGATTGTTTCCGAGCGCTATGCTACGACCCTCGATGACACCTCGCTGCCCTATGAGCGTTTCGTTCGTCACCTGCAGTTTTTCGCACAGCGAGCGCTCGATCCTACGGCCGGGCAAATCAACGGAGACGCGCTGTTCCGAATCGATGAAACGGCGTACCGTGTGCATTCTCGTGTGCGGATGCCATAGCCGCCCACTTGTCGTCTACCTATAACGTTGTCGTTACCGATGCCGAGAAGAGTTATCTCGCATATCACATTGTTAACCTGCTTGGAGAACCCGGTTTCTAGGCTTAACGTGCCCACACATCGATTGATATAAGGCAAGGCTTACGGTCTTGCCCGGGGCACATCTGTCTCAATTTGCGGAAAAGGAAGGGGAGTACCGCTATGACCGCAAAAAAGAAGTTCAATTTCAAAGCGCCGTTGGAGGTGTTCGCGAAGTCGATCGTCCAGCCGATGATGTATCTCTCGGTTGCCGGCATCCTGCTCATCGTGGGCATCATTCTGACCAACAAGACCATCTGCGCTTTGGTCCCCGTACTGGGCTCCGGTCCGTTCCAGCTTGTGGGCGCCGTTGTCTATCAGTCGCTGATGTTTATCATCAACAACCTCTCGATTCTGTTCTGCGTTGGTATCGCCGGCGCCATGGCAAAGAAGAACAAGGGCCATGCTTCGCTGATCGCCCTGATGTCGTTCTTCCTGTTCCTGCAGGCTAACAACATCGTGCTCAACGCCACCGGCTCTCTTGCCGATGCGAGCGGCATGCTCGGCCTTACCGGAACCGGTCAGGCCACCGTTATGGGCATCCAGGTGCTCGATACCGGCGTGTTTGGCGGCATCATCCTGGGCTGCATCACCGGTGCCGTGTTCAACAAGTACTCGAACAAGCAGTTCCCCATTGCCCTTTCGATGTTCTCGGGCGTTCGCTTCCCGTTCCTGATCATGATCATCATTTCCTGGATCATGGGCGCTGGCTTCTGCATCATTTGGCCTCCGGTTCAGGGTGCCATCTCCTCCGTTGCCGGCATCATTAAGGAGTCGGGCAACATCGGCCTCTTTATCTACGGCATGCTCAACAAGCTGCTCGTTCCCACCGGTCTGCACCACCTCATCTACACCCCGTTCCAGTTCTCCGATGTGGGTGGCACCCTGACGCTGGGCGATCAGGTTATCGCCGGTGCCTATCCCATCCGTGTTGCCGAGATGGCAATGACGGGCCAGCCCTTCTCCGATAGCACCTACTTCAACAGCTATACCTTCAACAACCTGTGGCCCTATATCGGTATCGGTCTCGCCTTTATCGTCACCGCTTACAAGGGGAACAAGGATAAGACCAAGGCCGTTATCATCCCGCTGATCATCACCGCCGTGCTCTCCTGCGTGACCGAGCCCATGGACTTCCTCTTTGTCTTTGCCGCTCCCGTGCTCTTTGTCGTTCACTCGGTTCTTTCCGGCATCTTCCTGGTTCTGCTTAAGGTCCTCTCCGTGCCCGCTTCGACTGCAGGCGGCATCATCAACATCGTGGTTTCCAACCTGGTCCTGGGTGTCGACAAGACCAACTGGCCGGTTATGCTGGTGCTTGGAGTCGTCAACGCCGCTCTGTACTTCTTCCTCTTCACCTTCCTTATTAAGAAACTCAACCTCCACACGCCTGGTCGCGAGGAGGAGTCCGAGCTCGCCGAGTCCGTTGCCGAGGGCGAGGCCGCCGCGTCTGTCGCGGTGAAGCAGGGCGCTGTTGCCGCGGCTCCCGCAGAGGGCGTCGATGCAGGTATTGCCGACCTGGTCGCAGGTCTTGGCGGCAAGGACAACATCGAGGAGCTCGAGAACTGCTTTACGCGTCTCCGCGTGAACGTTAAGAACCCGGATCTCATCGATGAGAACCTCATTAACCACGTGCCCAACAGCGGCATCAACCGCAACGGCAACAATATCCAGATCATCTTTGGCATGAAGGTCGCCGAGATGCGCGACAAGGTCGAAAACGCAATTGAGAAGGAGCAGTAAACAATGATCATTACTCTGTGTGGTGGCGGATCCACCTTTACCCCCGGCATCGTCAAGTCCATCGCCCTGCGCAAGGACGAGCTCGACGTTGACGAGATCCGTCTGTACGACATCAACGAGGAGCGCCAACGCAAGATTGGCGTGCTCGTGGACTGGATTCTGCACGAGGACCTTGGCCTGGACATCAAGCTCACGGTGACCACCGACAAAAAGACGGCTTTCACCGACGCGAGCTTCGTGTTTGCCCAGATGCGCGTGGGCGGCTACGCCATGCGCGAGCAGGACGAGAAGATTCCGCTGCGTCACGGCTGCGTGGGTCAGGAGACTTGCGGTTGCGGCGGCCTTGCCTACGGCATGCGCACCATCTTCCCCATGGTCGAGCTGATCGATGACGTTGAGAAGTACGCCAAGAAGGACTACTGGATTCTCAACTACTCCAACCCTGCCGCCATCGTCTCCGAGGGCTGCCGTGTGCTGCGTCCCAACGCTCGCATCATCAACATCTGCGACATGCCGATCGCGATCATCGACGTGGTTTGCGCCGCGCTCGATATCGACAAGAAGGATGTTGAGTACGATTACTTTGGCCTCAACCACTTTGGTTGGTTCACCTCGATCCGCCACAAGGGCGAGGAGGTGCTCCCGCAGCTGCGCGAGTACATCAAGGAGCATGAGATTCTGCTGCCCGATTCTTACCTCAAGGGCATGGGCTCGCTCATGGCAAAGAAGCCCGAGGAGACCGCCGACGAGCATCCCGAGCAGAACCGCCACACCTGTCTCTTATACACATCTGACGCTGCCGACGAAGG
>URNC01000128.1 GCA_900549065.1 uncultured Collinsella sp.
CGGCAGCGTCAGATGTGTATAAGAGACAGGCGCTGGACTGCATACCCTGGACGGCAACGGGCTCGCCCAGCAGATAGCGGAGCAGGTCGACGTCGTGAACCAGGTTGACCAGGATCGGGCCGGCACCCTTCTTGCGGCGCCACTCGACATCGAAATACTCGTCGTTCTTATAGATCATGTAGTGGAGGCTCGACACGGTGAGCTTGCCTAGCTCGCCAGACTCGATGATCTCCTTGGCCTTGTTGACGAAGGGGTTGTGGCGACGGTGCTGACCCACGAGCACGGGCACGCCGGCGGTCTCGGCCTCGGCGGCGAAGGCCTGGGCATCCTCCAGGTCGTTGGAGATCGGCTTTTCGATCAACGGCACGATATTGCGCTTCACAGCCTCGCGGGCAACGCCCAGGTGCAAGTCGTTGGGGGTGGCGATAATGACGGCCTCGGGTTTGACCTCGTCCATCATCTGGGCGGGATCGGTGTAAAACGGCACGCCGGCGGCCTCGGCCGTGGCGCGAGCGCCCTCAAAGGCGTCGGCGATGGCGACGAGTTCGGCCTCGGGCTCCTCGGTGACAAAGCGGATGTGGTTGCGGCCCATGGCGCCGGCGCCGATAACGGCAATGCGGACGGGGTTGAGCTCAGACATTTCGACTCCTTAATACTGGTGACCGGTGGAATGCGACAAAGGGGCTGTCCCTTTGTCGCATCGGTAAAACTAGGCGGACTTCTTCTTGCTGTCGGAGACCATCATGTAGACGGTGAGCACGACGGCGATGGCGGCGATCACAATGGCGCCGTAGAAGGACTGCTGGTAGGCGGCGCTGCCGGCCTCGGCGTGATACAGCACGGCGGTGATGGGCTGGCTGATCCAGGTGGAAGCGGCATAACCCAAAAACATGATGCCGTAGTTGACGCCGATGTTGCTGGTACCAAAGGCGCCACCGGTGAGCGGCGGGTAGATGACGAGCAGGGCGCCAAAGCTAAAGCCGAGCAGAGCGAGCGCCACAAAGAACATGGCCTGCGTAAAGCTCATCGACATGATGACGAGTGCGACGATGGTGACGACAAGGCTGATGAGCAGCGACTTATAGGCGCCGAGCTTGTCGATGATCTGGCCAAAGGACAGACGGCCAACCAGGTTGGCGCAGGTGTTGACGGAGACCACCACACCGCCGAGGGCGACGGCCGCGGCGCTCGTGGGGTCGGCGAAGAGCTGGACGGCGGCGATGGAGGCAACCTTGCCCACGAGCAGGGTGCCCGCGGTGGCGGCAAAGGCGAAGGTGACGATGAGGACCCAGAAGCGCGGGGTCTTGACCATCTCGCCCGGGGTGAGGTCGCCGAAGGTACCGGCATGCGCGCCGCCCTTGGGGGCCTCGAAGCCCTCGGGCAGCCAACCGGCCTCGGGGGCCTTCAGGAACAGGGCGGAGGCGGCGATCATCACAAAGAAGATGACGCCGAGCGCCTTAAGGGCGCCAAAGATGCCCAGGCTCGGGATGAGCAGCGAGGCGAGCACTGGGGACAGCACGGCGGGGCCGGCGGTCGAAGCGGCCAGGGTGATGCCGGAGGCGAGGCCCTTCTTGTCGATGAACCACTTTTGGCCGGTGGTGAGCGCCGGGTTGTAGCCCAGGCCGTTGCCGATGGCGGCGACGAGCGAGAACCACAGGTAGAACTGCCACGGCTCGGTGACGGTGCCGGACATGAACCAGCCCACGCCGTAGCACACGGCGGCGGCGATCACGACGTTGCGCGGGCCGATCTTATCGGAGATGCGGCCGGCGAAGATGCCCGTCACAGCCATGATGGTCTGAAAGACCGGGAAGGCCCAGGTAAGAGCGCTGGACCACTCGGGGTAGACGGCGAGCAGGTTCTTGCTCACGACGGAATACAGCGCGATGGAGCTGATGAAGAACATGGTGACGCACGCGGCGGAAAGCACGACGGCGCGACCCTTGTTGGAGTTGGTGGAAGCCATTGGACTCTTTCTAATCGATACGGGGGAGGAGCAGGCGTATTCGCGGGCCTCTCTGTTAGGTTGGTTTACTGGTCAGTCGGCTTGGCGACGCCGGACTCATCGGACCAAAGCTCGACACCCTTGTTCTTAAGGTAGTTGTCGGCATAGGCTCGGCGGCCGCCGGGCTTGGCGGTGAGGTCGCCCATCATGTTGGAGAAGCCGCCGTCGACCTTGATGGCGTCGCCGGTGGTAAAGTCCGAGCGCTTGGACGCCAGGAACATGACGGCGTTGGCGATATCGCTGACCTCGCCGATGCGGCGCGTGGCGATCAGACGGCTGCGGCTCTTCTCGACCTCGGGGTCGGCGTAGAAGTTGGCCGACATCGGGGTCTTAACGAAGCAGGGCTCGACGCAGTTGGAGCGCACGCCGTAGGGGCCCCACTCGGCAGCCAGCATCTTGGACATCATGTTGACGCCCGCCTTGGTGGAGCTGTACACGCCCGAGAACGTCTCGGGGGAGTGACTGGCGACGGTCGAGATGTGCACCAAGCGGCCCTGGCCGGCCTTGATCATCTCGCGACCAAAGCGCTGCGAGGTGATGAAGTAGCCGGTGAGGTTGACGTTGAGCACCTGTTCCCAGTCGCTCAGCGGCAGGTCCTCCATGGCGGCGAAGCGCAGAATGCCGGCGGTGTTGACGAGAACGTCGACGCGGCCGAAGTCGGCGATGGTGGCATCGACGGCGGCCTGAACCTCGGCCTCGTCGGTGGCGTTCATCTTGTAACCCTCGGCGTGGATGCCAAACTCGGCGGCGAGGTCGGCGGCTGCGGCCTTGACCTTCTCCTCGTCCAGGTCGAGCAGGACGACGTTGGCGCCGTTGCGAGCGAACTCGCGGCAAATCTCGACGCCCATACCGCCGAGTGCGCCAGTCACGGCGCAGACATCGCCCTCGAGCTTGAGCCAATTGCTCATAGGAACTTCCCTTCTTGTGCCTCCCGGTGGGTCGCTCCCATTAATCGACCCACGTGGTTTTCGCTGGTTATCGTATGCTTTGCATTTGCGCAGGTGAATTGCATATTTGTTAGAATGGCGTTAACCGTAGGTTTACACTGTGCGATGCGGTTTTTCCTCAATTAAGCGCGTGGCCTGCGAAAACAACCCCCTGTGGCATCATGTGGCCACAGGCGCGAAAACGGGAGATTGACGTGTACGATCGACGACTTGAGGCCATATCGGCCGCCGCGGAGCTGGGAAGCTTCTCGCGTGCGGCGGCAAAATTGCGCGTGTCGACCCCGGCGCTCGTCAAACAGGTGTCGGGATTCGAGGCCGAGTTCGGCATCACGTTGTTCGAGCGCTCGCATTCTGGTGTTAAGGTGACGCCGGCAGGTGCTCTGCTGGTAGACGATGCACGTTCGATCATGCGGCAGTCCGAGGACGCGCTACGCCGTGCCCGACGCGCGGCGGGCGATGGCGGGGCCGTGCGTCTGGGCGTGTCGATGATGTGCCCGGGGCGCCAAACGCTGTCGATGTGGTCGGGCGTACACGATCTGGAACCGTCGCTGCGATTTGAGATCGTGCCGGTAAGCGACCTCTACGACGAACGCGAGACCGTCATGCGCAGCCTCGGTCGCGAGGTGGATGTGGTGCAGTCGAGTTTTTCGACCCCGCGCTGGGGTGACGCCTGCCAAAAGCTCCGCATCGTTAACGTGCCGTTTTATATCGACGTGCCACGCACGAGCCCGCTGGCGCGCAAGACACGCATTACGGTTGCCGACCTGGAGGGCATGCGCCTGCGCGTGCTCCGCCACGGCAACGACGCAATGGACAGCCTGCGCATCGACCTTCTGGCCGACGGCGGCGTTGACGTGATCGACGTGGACAGCTTTGACTTTGCGCTCTTTAACGAGGCAGAGGAAAAGGGCGACGCGGTGCTCACCTGCGGCGCATGGTCGGGGGTACACCCGGCCTTTGTGGGCGTGCCGTTCCTATGCGGTCGCGAGGTGCCGGTCTTTTTGCACTATCCGCTCGAGCCCACCCTCCAAGTCCAAAAATTCGTCAACGCCATGGCACAACTTCTCAAATAGCCAAAAGAGTCCCGTCCCAAATTAGCTACCCTTTGCTACGGGTTTAGCGGTCCTCGCGTTGCGGCCCGGCTGCCTCGGCTGTCTTTACGCGGTTCTTGTCGATGTACATGTTTTTGTCGGCCTGAGAAAAGAGCTCACGCATCATAGGCGGTTCATCAAAATCACTGGAAAGCGCGTAGCCCACCGCATAGCTGATAGGCATGTCGGGGTGAGCCCCGGAATACTCGTTCACGTTCGCACGAACCCGAGCGAGACAGGATTCCACAGCGGCTCGGTCGGCATCCCACAGCACCGCGATAAACTCATCGCCGCCGTCGCGACCCACAAAGCACGTCTCCGACGCCACACTTCCCAGTTGTTGGGCAAAAGAGCGAATGTATTCATCGCCCTTCTCATGGCCGAAGTTGTTATTGACCATATGCAGATTGTTAAGATCGAAGACGCACAGCGCAACGGGCGCCTCCGCGGAGACAGGCTGCTCCTGCCCCAAGATCTCCTCGCACTTATTCTTATTGGGCAGTCCTGTGGCTTCGTCGAGATAGACTTTGCTCTGCAGCTCGCGGTTGAGCGCGGCAGTGCGCACCGCGCGAACAAGTTCGACCGCAAAGGTCGCCACCAAGCCCACGATGTCGATGATCACCAAGCCCTCGAGATAGTTGAGCGCCGACGCCTTCTCCTGAGAGTAGTCCTCTGCGAGTCGCGTAGCATCGTCGCAAATGCCAAAGAACTCCTCGCTCATGGAGATGATGTCGGTGCTCTCGTAGCCGACTTCGCGCACGCGGCTAATCTCGGCGCAAAGCTCATCATAATAATTTGCAAGCTCGGTCATCTTTGCCTGATACTCATCGTCGTCGAGACGGACGAGGTTGAGGTCGTCACTTCCGTAACGCAAGCCGTTGATGTATGAATCCACGGCTTTGAGCAGGTCATCTTGAGGCAGGCCCGCGTCCTCGAGCTTAACGATTCGCTGCGTGGTGCCGCGCACCAGGCCGGCGTAGTTGACCACACGCGCCGTGCCCTGGATATCGGAGACGAGCAGCATGACATTGATGAAGAAGAAGATGAGAACTGCCGTGAGCACCATCATGAGCAGGCGCACCGCCTGGCTGGCCTTCTTGGCGACAGAAGTATTCACAAGTTCACTTCCCTAAATGACAAAAGAACAGGTAGCACGCAGTGTGCTGAAATTCATGGGTGGTTAACTCTACCATATGGGCCAGCAGCCTTAAACTGCAGCAGACGCTCGTCCAAATTGGCGTGACGCTTGCCTTGTTGTTCTTGACCTGGCCGCGCTATCGGACATGCTTCTGGTCTTGGATCACCATGGGACAGCTCATCCCGTTTTGTGCGTACAGAGTGGGATGCGGCTTCCCAAAGGTGCCGTTAGGGGAAACCACATCCCGGTTTATGCCCTTGAAATGGGATGCCGTTTCCCGGAGGGGGCCAGCGGGAAACGGCATCCCATTCTGAGCCCGAAAAGTGGGATACGGTTTCCGGCTGGCATGAAAAAAGCCCCCACAGCTCATATTTTGAACTGCGCCCCAAATCTTGGACGCCCTAAATAGCGACTAGGCCGCGAGGGCC
>URNC01000129.1 GCA_900549065.1 uncultured Collinsella sp.
GTCGGCAGCGTCAGATGTGTATAAGAGACAGCTTCTTGACCTTATCGCCCACCACGACGCTTGCCTCGGCAGCCTTTGCGGCGGCGCCGCCCGAATACCCGAGCGACTTGACCTCGTCCGAAACAATCATCGCGCCGTCCGCATAGCCGCGCAGCATCGTCGGCGGCACCTGCGTGTCACCAACCAAAACACTCGAAGCAGCACCGGCGGTCACATAGAATGCCTGCACGATGCCCGAGCGTGGCTTGAACTCAACGTCCGAGCAATAGCCCACGACGTCGCCCGATTCCGTGCGCACGTCCATACCGACCCAGATGATGCAATCGTCCAGGTTGATGTTGAGGCGCTTGGCAGCGGCGGCATCGTACGTGTCCTTGACGTCATCGACCGCAATGGCGCCCTCGTAGACACCAATGGCGTCGAGCGCTACGAATCGGTCGGGGCGCTCGATCATGCCCGCGATATCAGACTGGCGGACCATAAAGCCGACCACGCGCGTACCGCCCGGGGTAAAGACCGGAAAGTGAATCTTTCCGAGCTTTTTAGGGCTGCGCGGCGTGCCGTCCTTTTTGATGCGCTTGTCCTCGGTAGGCTTGCGATAGATCTTGGCGCCGACAAAATCCCCGGCGCGCATTATGCCTCGGTCGAGGGCTCCGCAGCCTCGGTATCAGCCTCGACGGCGTTCTCGACCACGACGTCGGCGGCGGGCGTCACGTTGCCACCCGAGATGGCATCGTTGAGCTGCTCGCGCAGCTGGTCCATGCGCTCGCGGGCCAGATCGACCTTGGCGCGCAGGTCATCGGTCTTGGCGTCGACCATCGGGCCAAAGTCATTCACCGCAGCACGGGCCTCCTCGGCGCTGTGCTCGTAGGTGTCGCGCATATTGTCCCAGGCGTCGTTGGCGATATCGGCAGCCATGGCGCGGGTCTCGGCGCCCGAGCGCGGGGCCAGAGCAACGCCGACAATAGCGCCGGCAGCGGCACCAAAAAGTGCGCCGGAGACAAAGCTGAAAGTCTTACCCATGATCATTCCTCTCCTGCGGGCACGTCGGTGCCCACCGTTTGAATGCTGTCCATTATACCCGCAGCGCATCACTTGCCGCTCCGCTCATCTGCGTACGGCAAAGGCGCAGGTACGTGATGGTGATAAACGCGTAGGCCTACTCCTGAGGCATAGCCGGCATGGTCACCGTGGCACCCGGGTCCTCGCCGGCGCCGTCCACGAGCGGCAGACCGCCCTCATGCGCAGGTCCTGCCGGAACCGTCGCCGCACCGCCAAAGACGGCAGCGGAGGCCTCGTGGTTCTCGGCAACCGCGCCCTCGGTATCAATCGCCACCTGGGGCTCGTCGTCAAAGTTGGGGACGCCCTGGGGCTCGGTGGGAACGGGCTCGGCGGTCGCATCGGCAACGGGCTCGACGTCGGCGTCGGCGTCGGCAGGAGCGTCGCCCTCGGGCACATCCTCGGCCACGTCCTCGCCGTTCGCAGCGGCAACGGCCTCGTGCGGGTCCTTGCCCTCGGCCTCGGCACGCATGCCCAGCACCAGGTTGCGCAGGCCAGCGACCGTGCCTTCCACGTCGGGGGCCGGCTGGTCGGCGTGCAGGTACGCCCAATCCATCATAAAGGTCGCCGACGACAGCGCGCCGATGGCCAACGCGTCATCGGGACACGAAAGCTCAACCTCAAAGACACGCTCGTCATGCTCGCTCACGCGCGTGCGACCGCACGAGATGCTGCCGGCAAGCCCGGTCTCGTTCATGAGCTCGACCGTCACGTGCTCCAGCAGGTGGCAAAGCTCGGTCTGGCCCATGCAGTCCTGGAACTCGCGACCCGAATCGCCCAGGCACAGGTGCTTGGCAATCGCGGGCACCAGGTAGTACACGCGCGCCGTAGCCTCGATATCCTCCGAGGTCATGAGCGGCATGCCGGGGTTCACCAGCACGTGCGCGCAAATCTTGTCCTCGCTGACGGTGACCTTAAGGATGTTGAACAGGCCTGCCATAACTCTCCCCTACTCTTCCTTGCCCTACTCGTCGCCATCGTGCGGATCCACAGAGCCCGCACCCGACGCCGCCGGCTTCTCTGCCGAAGACTCGGAATCCTTCTTATCGGTTTCGGCCGGAGCGATCACGCGAATGAGCGAGATGCGCTGGCCACGCATCGACTGCACCTTAAACTTGTACCCCGCAACCTCAAACACCTCTCCGATGTCGGGCACCGAGTCGCAAAGCTCCAAAATCCAGCCGGCGATGGTCTCATAATCATCGCTTTCCTCGAGCGGCCAACCAAGCTCAATCGCGTCATCGCACGAAAAACGCCCATCAACGAGCCACTCGCGGCGCGAAAGACGCGTGAGGTACTTGTTGTCGGGGTCGAATTCATCCTCGATCTCGCCGACGATCTCCTCGACGATGTCCTCGATGGTGATGATGCCGGCCGTGCCGCCGTACTCGTCCACGACCACTACGATCTGGTCGTGCGAAGTCTGCATCTCGGACAGCAGCGGCAGGATGTCCTTGGTATCGGGCACAAAAGTGGCGTCGCGCAGGTAATCGGCGATGAGTTGGTCGCCCTTGCCGTCGAGCGCGGGCTGAATCAGGTCCTTGATGTGCGCGATGCCCGCGACGTTGTCGGGATCCTCGTGGTACACCGGGATGCGGCTGAAGCCGGTCTGGCGCATGGTGGACAGCACGTCGGCGACGGTCTCGTCGTCCTCGCACATGGTGGTGTCCACGCGCGGCACCATGACCTCGCGGGCAACGGTGTCGCCCAGGTCGAAGATCTCGTGGATCATGCGCTTTTCCTCGTCGAGCAGGTCGTCCTGCTCCGAGACCATGTACTTGATCTCTTCCTCCGAGACGTTTTGGCGGTCGTCGGCGCTCTTGATGCGCAGAATGCGGGCCAGGCCATCGGAACAAGCGCCGGTCAGCCACACGAGCGGACGGGCAATCTTTTGGAAAAACGACAACGGCCCCACGACTTGCTTGGACACGCCCTCGGCATTGGCCAGGCCGATGCGCTTGGGGACGAGCTCGCCGATCACGATGGATACGAAGGCGACCGCGACGGTGATGATGACCGGCGCCAGGCCACGCGCGATGGCGGAGAGCGGCGCGATGCCAAAACTCATGAGCCACGTGGCGAGCGGGTCGGACAGACTCGTCGAGGCGACGGCGGACGAGGCGAAGCCCACGAGCGTGATGGCGACCTGGATGGTGGCGAGCAGCTGGTCGGAGTCGGCAGCCAGCTTAATGGCACGCTCGGCGCGCTTGTCGCCTTCCTCGGCCTCGTGCTCCAGCACGGCGCGCTTGGCCGTGGTGAGCGCCATCTCGGACATAGAGAAGTAGCCGTTGATGAGGGTCAAAACGAGGGTGGTGATAAGGGAGATGGTTATGTCCATCGGGAGTTTCTCGAACCTCCAAGATTCGGGACGTCGGATTAAAACGTTGACGGCGGATACGGCAATTGCACCGGCGCCCAAACAAGGACGCGGGCGCGCAGGCGTGGTCGCTAGATTACGAAGAGGATCACCGCCATGAACTGGAAGATGCTGCCGGCGAGCACCCACAGGTGAAACACGCTGTGCAGATAGCGCACGTTTTTGGCGATATAGAACGGCACGCCCGCGGTGTAGCACACGCCGCCGACGGCGAGCAGGGCAAGCGCCACGGGGTTGAGCAGCGCCACAAGTTCGGGCAGCTTAAAGACAACGAGCCAGCCCATCAGCAGGTAGACCAGGCCGCTTACCCAGTGCGGTTGACGCTCGCGTAGGAAGCACTCGAGGGCGATGCCGATGATGGCGATGGCCCATACGGCAAAGAACAGCGCAGGACCGCCGTCGTTTGCGAGCGTGATGAGGCAAAACGGCGTATAGCTGCCGGCTATGAGCAGGTAGATGCAGCTGTGGTCGATGATGCGAAACACGCGCTTGACGCGCGCGGGTTGAATCGCGTGGTAGAGCGTGGAGGCCAGATATTCGAGAATAATGCTGACGCCATAGACAATCGCCGCGGCCATGTGGGCCGGGCCTCCGCCGCGCAGGGCAGCGAATACGATCAGGAGCACCAGGCCCGCGATACCCAGCAGGCAGCCGACACCATGGGTGACGGAGTTCATGATCTCCTCGCCCACCGTGTAGTGTGGAACGGCCGCGGTCTTGGGTCGCGGCTTAGAACTGTCGCTCGAATCGGACATGCCGGTTACATCCTCCAACGTAAAGAGTTCTCAACACTATATCAAAGCGTCTAGGTACGTGCGAAATTTGCGCCATACGCGACCCTTTGTTTACCCATTCTTTGCCTGTTGACGCATCAACGGCGAACGTCCATAATGCGCTTGCATTAAACGTTGATGTATTAACATCTTATAGGAGAATACCGCATGGCTCAAAACGCACGTTCCCATCGAAAGCTCAAGATAGCCGGCATCGTTGCACTGGTGGTTGTCGTTGCGCTGCTCGGATTTGCCGGCAACTTTCTGTTTGACTTCGCGCTGAATCCCCAAGCGCCGTACACCATGAAGATGATGCAGGATAGCAAGAACGACAAAGAAGGCGAGCAGCCGGATGCCGAGGAAACCGAGGCGCGGGCGTGGTTTAAAGAGAATCGCGAGAGCAGCAGCCTCACCGCAGATGACGGAACCGAGCTTGCCGCTTGGTATTTTGCCGCCCCAGAGAGCACGCACAATTACGCTATCTGCCTACACGGATACACCAATGAGCCCATCGGTATGGCCCGATACGCCAAGCGCTTCCACGACCGCGGCATGAACGTGCTCGCGCCTGCCGCCCGCGCCCACGAGCGCTCCGGCGGCGACTATATCGGCATGGGCTGGCCCGAGCGCCTCGACATCGTTGCATGGATTGGGCGGATCGTTCAGGCTGACCCCGAGGCGCGCATCCTGGTCTTTGGCGAGTCGATGGGCGCGGCAACCGCCATGAACGTCGCGGGGGAATCTCTGCCCGCAAACGTGAAATGCATTATCGAGGACTGCGGTTATACGAGTGTTTGGGACGAGTTTTCTCTGCAGCTCAAGGACGTGTTCGGCCTGCCCAGCTTTCCCTTGCTCGATGTAGCAAACTTGGTGTGCAACGTGCGCGCGGGCTACGACTTTCATAAGGCGAGCAGTGTGGAGCAACTCAAGCACGCGACGGTTCCCATGCTGTTTATCCACGGCGACCAGGACACCTTTGTGCCGTACGACATGCTCGACCAAAACTACGACGCGTGTGCCAGCAAAGTCAAGCAAAAGCTCACCATCCATGGCGCCACCCACGCCAAGAGCGCGCAAGTTGACCCCGAGCTCTACTGGAACACGGTCGATGACTTCCTCGACGAGTATTTTTAGGCAAAAAGCAACGTCTGGGGTTTTGTTGCCAAAAATCGGTTTGTGATCGGCGGTATTCGATTTTTCCCGCACTTCCGAAAAGCCGCCCGCGAGAGCTGTGCTCGCGGGCGGCTTTTGCTAACGTTGCGCTACAAAAGCGCTTGATATGTCCAATAGATAGGCGCTACTTGACCTCGATGAGCTCGTACTCGCT
>URNC01000130.1 GCA_900549065.1 uncultured Collinsella sp.
GCGCATAAAGAAAGCCTCCCATTTCTCATGTCCAAGAAATGGGAGGCAGTTCACAGGCCGAAGAGGGCTTCGTTGTCATCGTTGTCTTTGAGCGCGGGCGCCTCGCGTTACAGTCCGCGAATCCGTACGGCCTCAGGCGGAAACTCCTGCTCGCCGGCATCGGTCTTGATGGTCGCGCGACCCCAGATGTCCAGGCCCGCAAACACACCGACCGCAAGCGGCAAGCCGTTGGGCGACACCGCCGCAACTTGGCGACCGAGCAGCGGCACCATATCGAAGTACTCGCCCAACACGGGGGCCAACGGCCCTGCGGCGCCTTGCGGCGTGTTGGCAACAACCGCCCAGGCGTCCACGCGGGCCAGCACGGCGGCGGCCAGCGCCTCGACCAGCGCTTCGTCAGCCACGTCCACACCAAGCTCGCTCAACGCCGAACGCTCAATATCCACCGTCACGGCACCGAACATGCCCGCGGCACCGGCACCGCCGTTCACGGCAACACGCGCGAGCGACGTCTCAAACGCAGGCGCACCGCACACGATATCGCTCGGCCACCGGATACCCACCTTGCCGGCAAGGCCCAGGCCCGGCGTCGACACTGTGCCCACAAGCGCATCCATCATGCCCATCGCGGCCACAAACGGCAGGCCGTGGAAGGCGTGCATATTCACATCCGGACGCACGACCAGCGAAAACGTCAGCGAAGCATCGCCCGCGCTCCACGCGCACCAGCCCGCGGACACGCCCTCGCGGCCCGCGTTACGCGCCGCGTCGAGCTCGGTGCCGGCGGCAACAGCATTCATCTCGATCATCTACATACGCCCCAATTCGCCAACGATATGGCCCACGCGGTCCTCGGGCTCCTTGACCTCGACACCGTTGTAGCGGAAGAACCGCGCCGGGTCGTGCATCAGGTCCTCGAGCGGCACCAGCACAAAGTCGCGCTCGCCAATGAGAGGATGCGGCAGGCGCAGCTTTTTGCCGCCGTGGGTCTCGCCATCCATCCACAGCAGGTCCAGGTCGATGGTGCGCGGGCCGTTGACCTTGGCCTTCTTGGAGCGGTCGCGTCCCAGCTCGGCCTCGATCTTCATGAGCTCGTCGAGCAGCACCAACGGCGCCAGCTCGGTCTTGATCTCGATGACGGCGTTGGCAAACGCGTCCTGGCGCGTCTCGTAGGCCGGCTCGCTCTCGTAAATCTTGGAGGAGTTGGACACGCAGGTGAGTGGAATCTCGGCGATCATCTCGCGTGCGGCGCGAATGTTGTCGCAGCGATGCCCCAGGTTGGAGCCCACGGCCACAAACGCGCGGCGCGGCTGCGGCTTGGCAACCGCCCAGTAGCCGTTCAGGAACTGCGCAAAACCCGCGGCGTCGTGCACGCGCACGATGTTGGCACCGGCCTGGATGGCGCCCAGGCACACGCCAAACGTAGCGGCATCGCGCTCGGCGGCCTCGGTCACGCCCGAGACGGCACCCACAAAGCGCTTGCGCGATACGGCGCACATGAGCGGATAGCCCAGTGACGCCATCTTGGCAGTCTCGCGCTGGATGACGATGTCCTCGTTAGCCGACTTACCAAAGCCCGGGCCAGGATCGATGCAGATGCGGTCGCGCGACACGCCGGCATGGATGAGCGTGCGGGCCTGGTCGGACAGAAAGCCCATAACGCGGCGCATGATGGGCGCCGAATCGGGCAGGGTGAAGCGGCGGAGCTGCGAGGTGGGCACGTAGGCTTCCTCGCGGCGGGCGCTGCGGCGCATCATGGCGGCCAGGCGGTCATTGGGCTCCGATGCGGCCTCGGTGGCCGCGGGCGCGACCTCGGGCGCGGGCGCGACGGTCTCGGCGGCAGCAGTCTGCTCGGCGGCGGGCGTCTCCTGCTCGCTTGCAGGCTCGGACGTGGGCTCCGGTTCGCCAAACGGCAACGAGGGCTGCACCACGCCGCCCGGAAGCTTGGCCTCCGACTTAGGCTCACCCAGCAACTTGCCGCGACGGCGGCGAGCCGGCTTCTCGGCCTCACGCGCGGCCTCGGCAGCCGCCTCGCGCGCCTTCTCGGCAACAAACGCCGCTGCCGAGGTATCGAGCTGCACCGTTGCGTGCGTGTGGGTGGGCGCGGCGACCTCGCCGGCATGCATCACGATGATGCCGCAGGTGCTCGTCTTAACAAACTCGACCATCTTGGGATCGGTGAAGCCGGTCACGTCGTTGACGATCGAGGCGCCGCAGCGCACGGCCGCCTTGGCAACCGCCACATGACGCGTGTCGATCGAGACGATGGCGCCCTCCTTGGCCAGCGCGCGCACCACGGGCAGCACGCGGCGAGCCTCCTCGTCGGGGTTGACCGGGGTAAAACCAGGGCGTGTGGACTCGCCGCCCACGTCGATGATGTCGGCGCCGGCGTCAAGCATCGCCAGGCCGTACTCGATGGCGGCATCCGGGTCGAAGTGTTCCCCGCCATCGCTAAACGAATCGGGCGTCACGTTGAGGACGCCCATGATGCGCGGACGGTCAAAGCTGAGCTCATACTTTCCGCACCGCCATGTCTTGCTGTCGTTCGCCATGAACATCCTCCTAAAATGCCCACACCGCCGAGCTTGGGGAGCTGGCGGCGGGGTCGCTTTGCACTCAGTCTTTCTATTGTATCCGCGCACACGGGCTAGAACGCAAACGCGGCAGCGATGTCGCAAGAAATCAGCAGGTCGGCATTTGCATCCTGATCGGTGGGAGCAAGATTGCAAATGGCCAGCGTATCGCCGGTAAAGTAACGCGTAAGGCCCGCCGCCGGATACACCACGAGCGAGGTCCCGCCCACAATGAGGGCATCGGCCGCGGCGATGGCGGCAACGGCGCCGGTCAGCACATGCTCATCGAGCGGCTCCTCGTAGAGCACCACATCGGGCTTAATGCGCCCGCCGCACGCGGGGCACACGGGCACGCCCGCGGCGTCCTCGTGCTCGCGCGAGCAAATCCACTCGGCGCTATAGACCGCGCCGCACGACTGGCAAATGTTGCGATGGACCGATCCGTGCAGCTCGAACACGCGCTGTGAGCCGGCCATCTGATGCAGGCCGTCAATGTTTTGCGTCACCACGGCATTTAGCTTGCCGGCGCGCTCCAGCTCGGCCAGCTTGGTGTGGCAGCGGTTGGGCTTGGCGCCAAGCGCGATCATCTTGGTGCGGTAGAAGTCGAAGAACTCGGCCGGGTGCACCTCGTAAAAGCTATGCGAGAGCATGGTCTCGGGCGGGTAGACAAACTGTTGGTGATATAGGCCGTCCACGCTGCGGAAATCGGGGATGCCACTCGCCGTGGAAACGCCCGCGCCGCCAAAGAAGACCACGCGCTTGTGGGTGCCGAACAGCTCCGCCAGCGCGGCGGAGGCCTGTTTGGAGTCCGTTATCGCCTGCGTCATATGAGTCCTCCGTCCTTGTTGGTCGGGCAGCGTCGGGCGATGTCCCAGCATGCGGCCTTTGGGTCAGCACGCGCGGTGCCCACCACCGCCCCTGTTGCGCTAATCTTAAGCCTGCCAACCCCGTCGAAAGGACACCATGCCTCAGACTTACACTTTCGCCTCGTGGAACGTCAACGGCCTGCGCGCCGTGCTCAAAAAGGACCCGAGCTTTATCCAGATCGCGCAAGAACTCGACGTCGATATCCTGGCGTTGCAAGAGACCAAGTTGCAAGAAGGCCAGGTTGATATTGACCTGCCCGGCTATCGCCAAACCTGGAGCTACGCCGAGCGTAAAGGCTATTCGGGCACTGCGGTCTTTAGCCGCCAGGAACCGCTGCGCGTGCTGCACCCCGACGCGCTGTTACCCTACGCCGGCGAGGGCGAGGCGGCCGAGCTCGTGGCGCAGGCCACGACCGAGGGCCGCGTCTGTGCGCTCGAGTTCGACAAGTTTTGGTTTGTCGACGTCTATACGCCCAACGCCCAAAATGAGCTCGCGCGCATCGATGTACGCATGGCCTGGGACGATGCCTATCGTGGCTTTTTGAGCGCGCTTGAGCGCGAGACCGGCAAGCCCGTGGTGACCTGTGGCGACTTTAACGTGGCGCACGAGGAGATCGACCTTAAGAACCCCAAGTCCAACCGCGGCAACGCCGGCTTTTCGGACGAGGAACGCGGCAAGTTTACCGAGCTGCTCAACGCCGGCTTCACCGATACCTGGCGCGCGGCAAACCCCGACGTCGAGGGCGTCTACAGCTGGTGGAGCTACCGCTTTAATGCCCGCAAGAACAACGCCGGCTGGCGCATCGACTACTTCCTGGTAAGCGACGCAATCGCCGACAACGTACGCGACACCGGCATCCGCGGCGACATCTTTGGCAGCGACCACTGCCCCGTCACCCTCACGCTAGAGCTCTAGCCCCAAGTAATTCCTCTAGGGGACAGAGGAAAACAGATCATGTGACCCCTCTCCCCCTATAAGTTGCGGTGGAATAGTTCCTGTTTGGGCAGCAAATAGCCAAAAACGAGAACTATTCCACCGCAAGTTCGTGAGGAAACGCGAAATGCCTTACAGCCCGTATTTCACGACGACACGGTTAATGCGACGGCACCAAGGCTTGTACAAGGCGGCCAAGAACACGCAGGTCGCGAGGCCGTGTGTGATATCGAACGGCACTGCCGTGGCAAGACGCGCCACGGCACCCGCCCACGTGAGCGGCTGTACAAATCCAATGATGTCATACGCGTTAATCACGACGCCATAGAGCAAGCCCGACGCAAAGCCGTACGCCAGCAGCGCTGGCATGCGCACGGTGCCGTCGGCGCGGTCGAACGCACCCGCATACGCCAGCGCACCGCCAACGTATCCCACGAGCCCCCAGGCATACATCTGCCATGGCGTCCACATGCCCTGTCCAAAAAAGAAATTGCTGGTCAGCGCCGCCAGCGCGCCAACCATAAAACCATTGCGGCGACCAAGCGTCGCCCCCGCGATAATGGCGATGGCGCTCACCGGTTTAAAGTCGGGAATGGGCCCGAACAGGATGCGCCCCGCCGCCGCCAGCGCCGCCAGCACCAGCGTGGGCATAATCTGGCGCAAACCCGGACGAGATGCCTCATAACCCGCAAAGAACAGCGCGAGCACCAGCGCCACCACAGCCAGCATGGCCAACGCTGCCTGCTCAACACCCGACAGCAACGCCACTGTCATCACCGCCGGCACCGCCAACAACAGCGGGATCTCCAGTTTTGCGAGTAAACGCGAGAAACGACAGTCCGTCATCCCATCACGCCCTATAGAACACGTTGTCGGCAAAGAAGTCGGCCGGGGGCTCCATGCAGGCAATCTCGCCGTCAAACATCATGGCGACGTCGTCGGCTACCTGCTCGGCAAAGTCCAAATCGTGCGTAGCCATGATGACGGTGCCGCCAGCCTTCGCATGGTCACGCAGGGCGCGGGCGATGATGCGGCGGCTGAACAGGCCTAGACCCTTGCTGTCTCTTATACACATCTGACGCTGCC
>URNC01000131.1 GCA_900549065.1 uncultured Collinsella sp.
GCCGTGGGCTGGCGCATGACGTTTGCCGTGGTCGGGGTCCTCTCGGCCATCGCGGTCGTCTACCAGGCGACCGTGTTCCCGGCCATGCCGGCGGGCGAGCGCTTTACCGTCAAACAGTTGCCCGAGCTGCTCAAGAACCCGCTCCTGATCGCGCTCTACGCAGTCACGGTCTTCATGGCGACCGGCTATTACGCAAGCTACAGCTATATCGAGCCCTTCCTGGCGCAGGTCGCGCACGTCGATGCGGGCGCCATTACCATGACGCTGACGGCGTTTGGCTGCTCTGGTTTGCTCGGAAGCTGGCTGTTTGGCCGCCTGTTCGATGGGCATCGCTTCCCGTTCTTGGCTATCACGCTCTCCGGCGTGCCGGTGGCCCTGCTGCTCATGGGGCCGGCCGCATCGTCGCTCGTGACAGTGCTTGCCGTCTGCGCACTGTGGGGTTGCTGCGCCACGGCCTTTAACGTGGCGTTTCAGGCCGAGCTCATCAAGCACACGCCGGCAGATTCGTCGGCCGTCGCCATGTCGATCTTCTCGGGCCTGTTCAACCTCGGTATCGGTACGGGCACCGCGATCGGTGGCGCCGTGGTTTCGGGCCCCGGTATCGCCTGGATCGGCTGCGCAGGTGGCGCAATCGCCGTCGTGGGCGTCATCCTCGCCATCACGGTGATGTTCCCGGCCATCCGTCGCGCCAAGCCTGTCGCCTAGCCGCATCCTCCTCATCAGTTGCGGTGGAATAGTTCCTGTTTAAGGCCTCTGAAGGCCCAAGTAGGAACTATTCCACCGCAATTTATTTTGGGGAAGAGGATACAAGCCGGGCATACAATGAATGTCGTTGTGTTGAGCTTACCGGGAGGCTGTTATGTGGGCATACGAGACGACGTTCTATCAGATCTATCCGCTGGGCTTTTGCGGGGCTCCGCGCGAAAACGCCGCGCCCGTTGCCGAGGATGAGTTTGCCCAGGCTACCAACGCCGCGCCCAACCCCGATGCGCCCATCATGAAAATCGCCCAATGGGCCGACTACCTGCAAGAACTCGGTATTGGCGCTGTGCTGATCAACCCGCCACTCGAGTCCGATAGCCACGGCTATGATACGCGCAGCCTGCGTCATATCGACCGTCGCCTGGGTGGGGATGCCGACTTTGCCGCCGTGTGCGAGACGTTGCACGACCATGGCATCCGCGTGGTGCTCGATGCCGTCTTCAACCACGTCGGTCGCGGTTTTTGGGCCTTCCGTGATGTGCGGGAGCGCAAGTGGGACTCGCCCTACAAGGACTGGTTTCACACCAGCTTTGACGGTGACTCGTGCTACGGCGACGGCTTTTGGTACGAGGGCTGGGAGGGCCATTTTGAGCTTGTGAAGCTCAACCTGCAAAACCCCGCTGTGGTCGATTACCTGCTTGAGTCTGTGCGTCACTGGGTCGAGGTCTTTGGCGTCGACGGTCTGCGACTGGACGTCGCCTATATGCTCGACCGCGACTTTATGCGCCGCCTGCATACTTTTACCCGTGAGCTCAAGCCCGACTTCGTGCTGATCGGCGAGACGCTCCACGGCGACTACAACCAGATCGTCAACGACGAGATGCTCGACTCCTGCACCAACTACGAGTGTTACAAGGGCCTTTACTCCAGCTTTAATTCGGTCAACATGTTCGAGATTGCCCATTCGTTGCATCGCCAGTTTGGCGGCGATCCGTGGTGCATCTACCGCGGCAAACACCTGCTGTCGTTTGTCGACAACCACGATGTGCCGCGCCTGGCGAGCATCCTCACTGACAAGTCCTGCCTGCGCCCCGCCTATGGCATGCTGTTTGGCATGCCGGGCATCCCGTGCGTCTACTACGGCAGCGAGTGGGGAATTGCTGGCGAAAAGGGCGGCCCCGATGGCGACTGGGCGCTGCGACCTGCGCTCGATGAGCCTGCGCCCAACGAGCTGACGGCGTTCATCACGCAGCTCACGCACCTGCGCTCGGCCGACGACGCGGCGGCTCGCGCCCTCAACTACGGTGCCTATCGCAACGTGGTGATCCAGAACAAACAACTGCTGTTCGAGCGCGCCTGCGACGACGCGACGGTGCTCGTGGCGGTTAATGCCGTGGACGAGCCTTATACCTTTGGCGCCGGTGAGCTCAACGGGTCCTTTGTCGACCTGCTTGCCGACGGCGTGCCCACGGTCGAGCTGACGGGTACCCTCGAGCTTGCACCCTACGAGGTGCGCTATCTGTTGAGGGCCTAGATCATGGCTGCGTCCGACGAGGGCTATCAACATATTGAGCATGGGTTTGAACCCGTGTTTGACGAGCACTCGCGCGTTTTGGTGCTGGGGTCGTTTCCCTCGGTGCTTTCGCGCGCCAATGATTTTTATTACGGCAACCCCCAGAACCGCTTTTGGCGCGTGATGGCCGCGTGTCTCGGTGTGCCCGTGCCGCCCAACGAGGGCGACCCTTTGGCGGACAGCGAGCCTGCGACGCTCGACGCCTCGATTGCCGCCAAGCGATCCATGCTGCTGAACGGCGGCGTAGCCCTGTGGGATGTGATTGAGAGCTGCGACATTAAGGGCTCGAGTGACGCGAGCATTCGCAACGTTGTGCCGGCACATATCGAGCGCATTACCGGTGCAGCTCCCATTGAGCAGGTGATATGCAACGGTGGTACGGCGGGGCGCCTCTATAAGCGCTATCTACAGGAGCGGACGGGTCTGGCCGCTGTCGTATTGCCGTCAACTAGTCCCGCTAACGCGGCTTGGCGTCTGGAGCGTCTTGTTGAGTGCTGGCACGAAGCCGTTGACTGGGCCGCTCTCTAATTTAGATATTTGACTGAGCATGGGCGCCCAGACGTTTCAGAACGCCTCGCCAGATCGGCGCGGGCACGGCTGGCTCGGCGCAAATCATGCCGTCGACGTTGACGTTGACGGCATTGCCGCCGCCAAGTCGCTGCGCATGCTCAATGGAGCATCCCATGCGCACAGCGCCCACAAGCTTATCCATCGCTTCCGAAAATGGTCGGCGCAAGAGGCCCATGCGTGGGGAATGGCGAAGCGCCGCAATACCGCTGCCGGCACAGACGACAATGCCGCCACACCACAATTGGTCATGGCGCTCACATGCCTCGTGCAGACGAACGGCGGTCCCGCGCGCCTGCTTAGCGCCCTCTTGTGCGGCTCGAATCGCGGCATAGACGCGCGTTCCCGTACCGCCAAAGCGCTCAAGCGCCTGCTCGATAGCTGTCAACGTCTCATCGTCAGCCACATCTTCAATGGCCAGCACGATGCCATCGACTGCACCGGCATCATCCGCTTCTAAATCGATCGGGCGGGGGAGCGTGGTGCCAGAAAGCTGAGTATAGGCGGCGATGGCATCCTGCAGATCCCAGAGCAAAAACTCAAGATCGGCGCTATCGGGAATGCTGATATACGCAATGGTTCGCAACGTTTTTGGTACATCGCCGCGTGTGGTCGTCTCCATGCCGCCTCCTTTCCGGTTGGTTTCCGTTTAGGTTACACCGTCTGGCGGTACATCGCCGCGCTATCCTAGTGCAACCCTTACGAAAGGAACGCCATGCGTCTGCCCATGAACAACTCGCTTGCCACGCTCAAGCCCTCCGGCATCCGTCGGATTAACGCGCTCGCTGCCCAGTACCCAGGATGCATTGCGCTCGCGCTCGGCGAGCCCGATTTTTCCACGCCCGATATGATTAGCGCCGAGGTGACCGCTTCGTTGGACCGCGGCGACACGCACTATCCGCCCAACAACGGTCGCCCCGCTCTGCGCGAAGCGCTGTCTGCCTACATGGGGGATGCGGGCCTTACGTTTTCGGCCGACGAGGTCATCCTGACCGACGGCGCGACCGAGGCCCTGTCGGCAACATTCATGGCTATGCTCAACCCCGGCGACGAGGTCATTATCCCCACGCCGGCCTTTGGCCTGTACGAGAGCATCGTCGTGGCCAATCACGCCAAAGCGGTCTTTTTGGATACAGAGCCTGCGCAATTCCAGATTGATGAGGAGGCGCTTCGTGCCTGTGTGACGCCGGCGACTAAGGCCATCGTCATCTGCTCGCCCAACAATCCCACGGGTTGCATCCTCGACGCGGCATCGCTCGACGCCGTGGCACACGTGGCGGAGCAGGCGGGCATCTACGTGGTCTGCGACGACGTATATAACCGCCTGGTCTACGTGGACGGCTACGAGCGATTTGCCCAGCGCCACCCGGAGCTACGCGAGCAGACGGTGGTCATCGAGAGCTTCTCCAAGCCCTGGGCCATGACCGGCTGGCGTTTAGGTTGGCTCGCAGCGGCAACCCCCGTCATCGCCGAGATCGCAAAGGCCCACCAATACCTAGTATCGAGCGCCGTCTCCTTTGAGATGGACGCCGCGGCCCGAGCCCTGACCGTCGACCCAACCCCCATGCTCAAAGTCTACCGAGCCCGTCGCGAACGCGTGCTCGCAGCCTTAGACGCCATGGGCCTCGACGTAGTGGAACCAGCCGGCGCCTTCTACGCTTTCCCGAGCATCAAACAATTCGGCCTAACAAGCGAAGCCTTCTGCATCAAAGCCATCAAAGAAGCAAACGTAGCCCTAGTCCCGGGCGACTGTTTCGGCACCGAAGGCCACATCCGCCTAAGCTACTGCGTAAGCGACGAAAACCTGGACGAAGGCTTAACCCGCCTGTCCACCTTCATTTCAACTCTGTAGCCCTCAGGGATGCAACACATCAGCCCACCGACCCAAGCATTATGAGTGGGGCGCGCCGGCCAACGGAAAACCGGGCTGCCCCATAGTTGACGCAGGCCGCGCCGCCGAAGGCCAGGCGCAAGGTTTTCGTAGATTCCGCACGAGCCGAAGGCCACTTAATGTGGCCTTCGTGCGAGCCCAGGACTTGACCGAGCGAAAACCTTGCGCCTGGCCTTCGGCGGAGCGTGCCGGATGGTGGAATTGTGTGCAGCCCGGTTTTCCGTTGACCGACGCCGGGGTCCCCGCCATAATACTTTCGGTTCACGCACGAATCCGCTGCCAGAGACAGCCGGTGCAAACGGGCATTGCTCGCGAGCTTAATGGGATATCCCGCCAGCCGAGGTGGTCGAGTAGATATGTCTTCTCGCCCCCGTCGCTCATGCAGCGCGGGGGCTTTCTTTTTGGACATGCCCCCGTCACGTCCTTGTGGCGGACCGTGCCCGGAAAGAATTCGAGGAGGTGTAATTCATGCCCCAGCAGTACAAAATCGACAAGGTTGCAGAGATCGAGTCCCGTATCGCCGAGAACGCCGGTCTGTTCGTCGTCAACTACAACGGTCTGACGGTTAAGCAGGCTCAGGAGCTGCGCTGTCTCTTATACACATCTGACGCTGCCGACGAAGGCTTAGGTGTAGATC
>URNC01000132.1 GCA_900549065.1 uncultured Collinsella sp.
CCTAAGCCTTCGTCGGCAGCGTCAGATGTGTATAAGAGACAGTGTAATAATCGCCATAGCCGGCATCGCCGATAATCTTCTTGGAAAGCTTGAAAATGTCGTTGCCCTCGACGCCCGGATGGATGGCAGCGACGCACTCCTCATGCGTGCGGCGCACGAGTGCGTACAGGTCCCGCTGCTCCTGCGTAGGCTCGCCCATCACGACGGTGCGCGTCATGTCGGAACGATAATCGCAGTAGCCCGCACCGTAATCCATGAGAACGAAATCGCCCTTCTCGATGACACGGTCGCTCGGGACGGCATGCGGGTTGGCGGTGTTGGGACCGCTCGCCACGATGGAGCCGAAGGCAAGGCTGTCGGCGCCGTTGGCGAACATAAAGTTCTCGAGCTCGTTGCGAACCTGCTTCTCGGTCATACCAGGCTTAATAAAGCCGAGCATGTGCTGGAAGGCGGCGTCGGTGATCGACTGTGCGTGGCGCATGAGCTCGATCTCCTCGGCATCCTTGATGGCGCGCATCTTGCGGATGTCGTCGTGCATCAGCGGCAGCATGCAGGCGACGGAGCGGTCCTCCAGGCCGCGCTGAATGCCCTGGTAGAAATTAATCTGCATATCATCCTCGACAGCGCAGACACGGCACTTGTTGGCCGCGATTTTGTCGGCGACCCAACCAGGGATGGTGCCTTCGTCCATGTCGTAGACCCAGGGGCTGCCGGCGGGCGTGTTCTCCTCAAAGCTGTTGAGGTAGCGCGAGTCGGTGTGGAACAGGCACTGGTCGACCGTAATAAACGCCGCATGCGGGAACTCGAAGGTGTAGTCGAAGACGCCCTTAACGCCCGTAAGCCAACGAAGGTTAGCCTCGTCGCGCACCACGATGGCATCGTAGCCACGCTCGACCATCAGGGCACGGACACGCTCGATACGACCGGCAGGACCGGCAGCAAACTCAGACATGCAGTTTCCTTTCTTGTTGTCTCTATATAGACGGGACGGGTCTCAACCGAACGACGGGATCGCATGCGATTCGCAACCGATTGAAAACCCGCCCCTCAACATGATACGAAAGACGATGGATGTCAATAAATCTTAGAGAAGTTCTTTGCGAGAAGCCAAGTAGGCGTGAACATGGCGCTCAAGAACCTCGTCCTCAACGCTCGTTAGACGAATGGCGCCGAGTGCCGCGGGCAGCGGCAACATGCTACGGTTTGAGCGGGCGAACTGCTGCCTGCGAAACTCCTCGATATATGCGGCAGGCTCCAGATCGAAGGCAAGTTCCTCGATACCAAAGTCCTCCAGGCAGTCATCGACCTCAAAGACGTAATCGATATCAAAGTCGCAGGCATCATGTGCTAGGCGCGCCTCAAAGCGCATGCCCTCGGATAACAGCTGATAGGCAGGGACCTGCGAAGCGGCATCGCCCAAGCAGGTGCGCAGGGCGCGCTCCCCCGTCTTGCCAAAATCGAGCGCATGGCGGGCGCTCGGGTTCGTGGCCATCAGTACGTCTTTACGGGCAGTCTGAGACCATTGAACGGCATTGACGAGCGCGACCTCCTCGCCCGCGAGAATCTCGGGGACGGTCTCAGTAAACTGATTCCAGCGGGACTTGCTGCTCGAAAGCATGGTGCCAACAAGTACCACATAGCCGAGCTTGAGGTCCTCGGGGTCCGCCTCGCGAACAAGGTCGAGGTCACACACGACCAAGCTCGGTTCGGGACGGAACGCGATGGCGGGAAGCGAATTGGCCGACGAGGCGACGAGCGGCTTCATGGTCGTCGCGACCGTGAGCATGGCGTCGAAGGTCGTCGGCAGCAGCGCGCACTCGGTTCGGCCACACCACTGGTTGGCGCACCAGCTAACAACCGAGCAGGTTGCGGCATCGCCAACGGCGACAACCAGATCGTCGCAGGTAATGCCGTTGGCAGACAGGGCGCCAAAGATCGCATCGGCATCGGCCAGCGTGGCACCAGCAGGCGAAAGCTCAAGGACGAGCAGCGACACGGCAAAACCGGCGTCGACCAGAGCATGCTCGACGACCTCACCAAAACGCTCGGATGTGGCGTCGTTCCAAACCACCATCGCGCGCTTAGGCTTGCCCACAGCCGAGGAAAACATGCGCGACAGCTCATCGAACGCGCCCAATCCGACGCGGACATCGACACTGCGGTTTTGGAAATTGATCAGTTGACGGCGAATCATAGCAGCCCACGCTCCAAAAGCATCTCGGCACAAAGGTAGGAAACGTCCTCGAAGGACTTGTTGCGAATATCAAGGGTAAGGTCGGCGGCCTGGCGATACAGCGGACGGCGATGCTCAAACAGGCGCGCGGCATGCTCGGGCGAGCGGAAATCGGGGCGCGTGTCGGACCGACGAATCTGGCGAATCGAATCCTCAAAGTCGCCCTCGAGGTACACGCACGTACCCATTTCGTGCATCAGCTCAATATTCACCGGCGTTTCGACGATACCGCCCCCGCACGAAACCAACAGGCTGCGCTCGCTTTGGAGCGAACGGAGCGCCGAGGTCTCGAGCTCGCGAAAACGACCCTCACCCTCGGTCTCAAAAATCTCGGTTACCGACTTGCCGCAACGGCGCACGACCAGGCGGTCGGTATCGATAAAACGCCGCTTGAACATGATTCCGACGTTGCGCGCGAGCGTCGATTTGCCCGCGCCCAAAAAGCCGATAAAGAAGATATGGTCGCAGCCGTGTTTGGTGTGCTGGGACATAGCGAGACCTATTCCTCGCAGGGAAGGTCGCGCAGGGCCCGGCGCTCAAAGATACGGAAGATCTGCGTATACCACAGGTCCTGCGTCGCCTGCGGCTTAACCAAGATGGTATCGACGCCGGCGAAGTTACCGCTCCACACGTCCGTGTAGAGCTGATCACCGATCAGCACCGCCTCGTCGGCCGTGGCGCCGAGGCGCTTAAGACCCGCCTTGAGGGCAAACGGCGCCGGCTTCATGGCGTGGCTGATGGCCTCGAGCCCCAACTCGCGTGCAGAGCTCATGACCTGGTCGCGATGCCAGTTGTTGGACACCATGCACAGCTTAAAGCCTTTGGCGCGGGCGGCATCGAGCCAAGCGGAAACCGCGGCGGGAACCTGCTCGGTATCGCGCGGCACCAGGGTGTTATCGCGATCGAGCAGAATGGCGCGTTTGCCGTCGGCCCACAGGGTTTCGAGGTCGATGCGATCGACCGAGGCAACGTATCGTTTGGGGCTAAAAATCCTCATGATCAATTCCAAGATTGTTGATGCTCTTCGTAGGTCTTCGAGAAATACTCCTCGTCCTGCGTAATGTAGAAATACAGGTCGTCGGAGTCGGTCGGCTCAAGGGTGGCCTTGAGCGCCTCGAGCGACGGAGAGCAGATGGGCGTGGGCGGCAGGCCCTCGTGCTTATAGGTGTTATACGGGCTATCGCTCTGCAGGTCGTCGGCGGTAACCTCGCCGCCGGTGACATACATCATGGTCGCATCGCTGTTGAGATAGCGCAAACCGTCGAGCTTTCCGGCAAGGCGGTTGTAGAAGACCGAGGCAACGTGCGCGCGCTGGTCGGCGTTGAGGCCCTCGCGCTCAACGATAGAGGCCAAGTTGACGATGTCGTAGTCGGACATCTCCACGCCATAGCGCTCCTTGATCTTGGCTTCGCAGCTCGCAAAGTCAAGCGACTTGTACTCGGTCTTAAACTGATCGAGCATAGCGCGAATCACGCCATCGGCCGTCGGCGAATCACCCAAGGAATAAGTCTTAGGGAACAAGAAACCCTCGAGCGAGTCGTTGACGGCGCCCTTAAGGAAGCTATAGTCGTCAACGTAGTTGGAGGCCTTGGCCTGGTTGAGGAAGTCTTCCTTAGAGATGCTGTCGTAGGCCTGGGCCACACGGTCGGCGACTTGATCGACCGTTAGGCCCTCAGGGATAGTCAGCGCATTGGAGCCCGCGTTGGGGCCTTCCATGAGCTGCTGAACAACCTTGGTCGCATCCATAAGTGTGGTGAACGAATAATCACCGGGCTTGAGCGACATATCGGCGTTGAGCTTTTTCACCGCCGCATAATAATCCTTGGGATTTTCGACGATATGATTCTCGGAGAGAATCGAAGCGATGCTGTCACCCGAGGCACCATCGGGAATCGTGATAGTAACCTGCTGGCCTGCAACGACTTTCGCACCCTCACCGCCAAAGAAGCCCTTGACGGCTGGCACGACAAAGAAAACGATCGCGACAAGCGCAAGCACGGCAAAAACGCCACCGATAATCATAGGCACCGGGGAGCTTTTCTTTTGAGCACCGCGACGAGCATGCGTGTTGTAGCTCGAGCGGGTCGCCGGAGCAACGCCATGCGAACCACGAGCGTGATGCGAATGCGATTGGGGGGCCTGCGTTCGCTGGGTAGGTGCCTGCTGCTTAAAGCGGGTGCCGCCTGCAGGCTGGGCCGTACGAGCAGTGGGCTGCTGAGCCGCGTGAGAAGCCGAATGCTGAACCGAACGAGCAGAAGGCTGCTGACCCGTCCGTTGAACAGGTTGGGCCGAACGAGAGAAGGACTGCGCCGGGCGCGCGACAGGCTGAGCTGCGCACTGCGTCGGCTGTGCCGGACGCTGGCCAGGCTGGGCAGGGCGCGACACCGGCTGCTGTGTACGATTCGGCTGGCGCGGATCGGAAGCACTAGGCATGCGAAACCTCCTCGTTTTTACGATCGAGCCACGTCTGCAAAAACAGGCTGGCGGCAATCATGTCGATCTTGCCCCTCATCTGCTTTTCGTTGAGTCCCTGCTCGCGCAGGATACGCTTGGCCTCTTGCGAGGACAGACGCTCGTCCTCAAACTCCAACGGAAGATCGAGCTCGTCGGCAATCTTTTGCGCCACAGCGGCAACGCGCTCGGCCTGAGGGCCGGGCTCACCGGCCATGGTCAGGGGACGTCCGCTTACCAGGATGTCGGGCTCATAGTCCTCAACCAGGTAGCGGAACGTCTTGGCCATACCGGTGACCTCGGCAGCCGGAAGCACCTTGACAGGCATCGCCATCTTGCCATCACGGCTCGAGACGGCAATGCCAATCCTGGTCTCCCCTATGTCCAGCGCGAGCGCAACCACAGCGACTTCTTAGATTCTTAGGCGCCGAGCGCGGTCTTAGCGGCCGCGAGGGCATCGGCGATGCCGGCAGCATTCTTGCCACCGGCCTGGGCCATGTTGGGACGACCGCCACCGCGACCGTCGACCAGACCCGCGATCTGCTTGATCACGTTACCGGCGTGGAAACCGGCCTTGACGGCGTCATCGGAGCCGGCAGCGAGCAGAGCCGGAGTGCCCTTCTCAGTCACGCTGGCGACGACACAAGCGACAGGGCCGGCGACCTTCTGATGCACGGTATCCCAT
>URNC01000133.1 GCA_900549065.1 uncultured Collinsella sp.
CTGGGCGAGTGCGCGACGGCAGCCGGCTCCGATGCCGCACGCTCGCAGGCGGACTTCCTCAAGCGTCACCTCGCCAGCTCCATCGTGCGCGATTTTGAGTACCTGCGCCTGGTGGGCTTTGGCGGCAAGCCCTGGGTCACACTCGGGCAGAGCTACGGCGGCTTTTTAACGTTGAGCTATCTGTCACTCTTTCCCGAGGGCGTGGCGGCAAGCTTTACCTGCGGCGGTATTCCGCACGTGCCGGCGAGCGCCAGCGAGGTCTACGCACACAACTTCCCGCGCATGGCAGCCAAGACGCAGCAGTACTACGACCGCTACCCCGCCGATGTCGAGCGCGTGGCGGCGCTGGCCGATGCGATCGAGGAGCAAAAGCCCGCACTGCCCGACGGCTCGCCGATGACGGTCGAGCGCTTGCAGCTCATGGGCAGCGACTTTGGCATGAAGCCGAGCTTTGAGCGTATGCATTGGATTATCGATCACGCTTTTGTTGACGGCGACGGCACGCTGAGCTGCGGAACGTCGGTATCAGACAGCTTTTTGATGCGCGCCTTCGAGCGCACCAACACGCGTACAGACCCGCTGTACTGGACGCTGCAGGAGTTCATCTACGCCGACGGCGATACCATGCCCATTCGCTGGGCCGCGGCAGAAGAGAAAGCACACCGTACCGAGTTCGACACCCTCGCGCGCCCGCTCATGTTTACCGGCGAGGCCATGTTCCCGTGGATGTTTGAGCAGATGCCCGAGCTCAAGCCGTTTAAGCCCGCCATGGACCTGCTGATGGAAGACACGAGCTGGGACAAGATCTACGACCCGCAGCGACTGGCATGCAACGAGGTGCCACTCCAGGCCGCCGTGTACTTCGATGACATGTACGTGGATTCGGGTCTGCAGCTCGACACGCTCAGCCGCGTAGGCAACTCGCATGCCTGGGTGACGAACGAGTTTGAGCACGATGGCCTGCACGGCAGCGTGGTGTTCAAGCACCTCTTCGACGAAGCCCTCAACCGCGGAGACCTGCGCCGGATCTTCTAGCAAAGGAATATCCCCAACTGCCGGCACAAAAGGAGCGTCCCCAAGTGCCGAAAACAGCAACATTGCAGGTAGAAGACGGAAAGCGAAAACGCCCCTAAGCGAGCAAGGTAACGTGAAAGAGGAGGGCATTGACCTTTTGAACGTCAGATTGCCGCTTAGGGGCGTTTGCAGCGTCAATTGGTTAGGCGAAGACGATTAAATTATCTCGATGAATCGCAGGCTTCTCGGCCAGGTTTGCGAGCAGGCGGTTGCTGGCGATTTGGTCCTGGCGGCGGCCGGCAGCAAGCTCCAACACGTCCGAATCGGCCTCGGCGATACCGCGGGCGACAACCATACCGCTCGGGTCGCATACGTCGAGCACATCGCCCTCGGCAAACTCGCCATCGACCTCACGAATACCCACCGCAAGCAGGGACGACCCGTGGCCGACCAGCGCTTTCGCGGCACCGTCATCAACCGTCACCGAGCCGTGGGCCTTGTCGCCCAGCGCAATCCACAGCTTGCGGGGCGCAATGTCCAGGCGCTCCGCCGGCGGGTCGAACAGTGTGCCCACGCTCTCGCCGCGGGCCAGACGCACGAGCGCATCGGGCTCCTCGCCCGAGCAAATCACGCTCTGTATGCCAGCCGTCATCAAAATGCGGCTCGCGCGAATCTTGGTGATCATGCCGCCCGTACCCACCGAGGTCGAAGAATCGCCCGCCGAGGCAATGATCTTGGCATCGATCTTATGCACGACCGGGACAAACTCGGCCGTCGGGTCCTCGTGCGGATTGGCGGTGTAGAGGCCGTCGATGTCGGACAGCGTCACGCACAGGTCGGCGGAAACCAGGCAGCTCACGAGCGCCGCCAGCGTGTCGTTGTCGCCGAACTTGATCTCGTCGACGGTAACGGTGTCGTTCTCGTTGACGACCGGCACCACGCCCAGCTCCACCAGACGCAGCAGGGCGTCGCGCGCGTGCAGATAGGACGTGCGACGCGCCGTGTCGTGACGTGTGAGTAGCACGAGCGAGGTGAGCAGATCACGTGCATGGAACTCCTCGTCGTAGGCCGACGAGATGATGCACTGACCGGCCGAGGCGCAGGCCTGCAGGCTCGGCAGGTCACCGACCGGCTTGCGGTCGAAGCCCAGCACGGGATAGCCACAGGCGATGGCGCCCGAACTCACCACGACCAGACGCCAGCCGAGCTTGCGCAGGATAGCAGCCTGATCGGCCAGCCCGCCGATAAAGGCGCGGTTAACCTTGCCATCGGCGCCCACCACCGTGGACGAGCCGATCTTTACCACCATCGTTTTATAAGAAGTCGTCATACGTCAAACCAATCGAATGCTGAGCAAGCGAGCGAACGGGTGAGCGAGAATATAATCCGCTTTCCTCCGTCGCATGCGGATCATTTTGCCCAGGGGAAAGCCGATGCCGCGGCCATGTTCTTGCGCACGAGCTCGTCGCGCACCTGGGCCAGGCCCTGTTCCATACCCACCACGTAGGTCTGCGGATACAGGAAGCGCTTAAAAGCCGCGTCCAGATGGTCGAGTGCCCAAGCACAGCGCTCGCGCGCATCCTCGATGCTCTCACGCGGAGCCACCGCACTGCCATCGCGCACGATCGGCACCAGCAGCTCGCGATACTCAAGCTCCGATACATCGGTCACCAGGGCGGCATCGTTCACGGCCACGAGGGTATTGCCGCGCGCGGCGCCCTCCCCCGCCAGATGGTCCTCGTCATAGATCATGTCGCAGACCGGGCCGCCAAAGCCGTCGTAATAGCGGCGCACACGCTGCACGCCCGGAATTGTGCGCTTGTAGGGCTGCTCGGAGAGCTTCACCACCGGCGTCCACGGGTCCGTCTCGTTCGCCCGACGGGCGGAAAGCTTGTACACGCCGCCCAGTGCCGGCTGATCGTAGCAGGTCGCGAGCTTGGTGCCCACGCCAAAGCTGTCGATGGGTGCGCCCTGGTCGAGCAGCGACTGAATCGTGTACTCGTCCAGGTCGTTGGACACCGAGATCCCCACATAAGGCAGGCCCTCGGCATCGAAACGACCACGGACATACTTGGAGAGCTTGGCCAGGTCGCCCGAGTCAATGCGAATAGCCGACAGGCGCTCACCCGCCGCCTCCATCTCCTTGGCAACCGTAATGGCATGCTCGCAGCCCTCGCGCACATCGTAGGTGTCGATGAGCAGCGTGCAATTCTTGGGGCTCGACTTGGCAAAGGCGCGGAAGGCCTCGAGCTCGGAGTCAAAGCTCATCACCCAGCTGTGCGCGTGGGTGCCAAAGACGGGGATGCCGTAACGGCGCCCGGCAAGCACGTTAGATGTGGACGAGCAGCCGGCAACATAGCTCGCACGGGCGACGGCCAGACCGCCATCGGGACCCTGGGCACGGCGCAGGCCAAACTCGGCGACGGGACGGCCATCCGCCGCCAATACCACGCGTGCCGTCTTGGTGGCGACGAGCGTCTGGAAGCCGACGATGTTGAGCAGCGCCGTCTCGAGCAGCTGGCACTCCAGAGCCGGACCGGTGACGCGCACCATGGGCTCGCGCGGAAAAACAAGCTCGCCCTCGGGCACGGCGTCAATGTTCACGTGAGCGCGGAAGTTGCGCAGGTAGTCGAGGAATGCGGGTTTAAACATCGCACCGCCGGCGGGAGCCTGAAGCGAGGCGAGGTACTCGATATCCTCGGGCGTAAAGCGCAGATTCTCGACGAGCTCGGGAAGCTCGGCGGTGCCGCACATGACGGCGTACGCGCTACCAAACGGATGGTCGCGGTAAAACGCCGTAAAACAACCTTGCTCATTGGCTTTGCCGCTCTCCCACAGGCCCTGGGCCATAGTGAGCTCGTACAGATCGGTGAGCATTGCGATGTCGGTGGGATGCGAGATGTCGGTCAAAGCCATGGGGCGACCTTTCGAATATGTTGTACAGAGGTTGAGGGTTGGGCGGTGCGGAATACGCGAGCGGGGCGCCGGGTGCGGCTCGGTTAGTGCAGCCCCATGCTGCCCGTGATCGTGTAGCCCATAAAGACGATAAACCCAATCAGGGCGAGCGCGATGATGAGCTTTTGAGCCGGCGGCATGCCGGGGATATCGTCCTCGTCCACAGGCTCTTTAGAGGTGACCATGCGCTGGGCAAACGTCATCTCGTCACGGCTCGGCTTGGAATCGACGGGCTTGGGACGAGCGGCTTTTTTAGGCTGAGGTTTGGGCGCGGCGGGCGCCGGCTCGGATGCGGCCTTGGTGGCGTCCTCCTCGGCCTTCGCACGCTCGGCGCGCAGGGCGGCCAGCTCCTCACGCTCGCGACGAGCTTTTTCCTGCTCCTCGCGGCGGGCCTTCTCGGCGCGGAGCTCTTCCAACTCGGCGCGCTCCTCGTCAGACAATGGTTGGGACTCAAGCTCGGCCATAGTTCAGCCCTTTCTTTTAAAAAAAGCCGCCGACACAATGTCAGCGGCTTATCAAATCCAAGGGTGGAGACGAAGGGAGTCGAACCCTCGGCCTCTGCCATGCGACGGCAGCGCTCTCCCAACTGAGCTACGTCCCCAGGACAAGTTGATATTTTACCTACGGCTCGCCAACTGTCAACGCCCATTACCCAGTCTTTTTGGGACGTGTCTCTATAGTTTTGTCAACCGCGTGCTTCGCGCCATTTCGGCATGACGCATCCGGGCGTCTGGCGCCCCCGCTTCCTCTTCGGTTGATTCCGCCGCCCGCTAGGCCGCGTACGGGACGGCGTCGCGCATGATCGCGTAGATGACCTTGAGCCTCTTCCTCGCGACCGCCTTCAGCGCCTTGCTGTGCCTCATCCCCCTCGCCCTGCACTCCCCGTAGTACCTCCCGAACCTGTTGTCCGTGCCGATGAGGGAGTTGCAGCTGAATATGAGCAGGTTCTTGAGCTGCCTGTTCCCGCCGCGCTGCGGCGACGTCGACCTGATGCTGCTCCCGGAGCGCCTGTCTGACGGCGCCACGCCGCAATAGCTCGCGAGCTCGTCGTGCCCCCTGAACGCAGATATGTCGATCGACGTCACCAGCGCCGCGGCGGTCTTGGGGCCGATCCCGGGCACCGTGAGGAGGCACTCGTAGACCTCGTCGCCCGCCAGCGAGTCGGCCACGAGCGAGTCGAGCTCCTCGATGTCGGCGTCGAGGGAGGCTATCTCCCGGGCGAGCATCCGGACCGCGACGTCCTCGCCGGCCGGGAGCCGCCTTCCCGAGCGCGACGAGGCCAGCAGCGCCTCCCAGAGCCTCCTGGCCCCCGCTGGATTGGCAACACCTATTTGGACGATTCC
>URNC01000134.1 GCA_900549065.1 uncultured Collinsella sp.
GTACTGGGAGAAGGCTGCCCACGAGGAGGCCGAGCACGCCGCTAAGTTCGCCGAGCTGCTGGGCGAGGTCGTGACCGACTCCACCAAGAAGAACCTCGAGATGCGTGTTGAGGCCGAGAACGGCGCCACCGCCGGCAAGACCGATCTTGCCAAGCGCGCCAAGGCCGCTGGTCTCGATGCCATCCACGACACCGTGCACGAGATGGCACGCGACGAGGCTCGCCACGGCAAGGCTTTCGCCGGCCTGCTCAAGCGCTACTTTGGCTAAGCCAACCGCCTGAGAGACAATCTTTAGCTCGATAAGGCCCGGACCGCATGGTTCGGGCCTTTTTCGTGCCTCACGAACTTGTTAACTCCCTGAAATAGGACCACCTTAGGCATCGGATTCTCGTCAAAAAATAAGTGAGTAGACTTTTTGGAACTTGCCGAGCAGACCATCCATATTGCTTTATAAAGTCGCAGGTAAATGACTTGTTGCAAAAACGGCCTGGTCGCCATCAAGCCAAAAGTCTACTCACTTAGTTTCGCAGCCGTCCACGATCGAGCTATTTTGTGTCTAACGGGCATCTTTTCGTCGATTACTCCCAATTTTGTCCAGTCAACGAATAGTTCAGACCGGAGTAATGTCTCAGCCCTTTGCTCATCTGAGCTTTTATCACGATATTCAGCATCGAGCATCCTGCATACGGCCTTAACGATCGCGCGGAATCTATCCTCATCGGATATCTGTCTGTGTGTCAGGAGAAGTACATCGTAGCCCATGGCCTGAAGGGCTGTCATGCGGTCAGCGTCACGCAAGCCATCCCCTGCGCGTCCGTGCGAGGCCTTTCCCTGACATTCAATGGCCACCTGTCGCTTGCCGTCCGGCGAAGAGAGAAGTAGGTCGATATATACACGGGACTTTCCCACAATCGCTCGAGCACTTGTGCTTAGCGTCACTTCGACATTGAGCTCTATGCCGCAAAACCCTTCGCCTCCCAGGGCTCGCGGCAGTCCAAGCAACAAATACGCCTCGACCTCAAAAGGCGACGCGGCACCCAATGGAACGAGTTGCGATACCGCCATAAATCTATTGCCGTAACGCATCCCGCAAACATCTGAACAAAAACGGTCAAGGTCTCTGCCCAAAACCAAAGCGTCTCGACGCCATAAACTTGAAGTGATGCCGTCCTCGGACGGGCAGCGCACCCAACCGAACGTTGTCGAAATCGCGCCCGAATCAATTGCACGCGAAAGCTCCGCCTCAAGCGCCACCGGCAGAGCACACACCGCAAACAAGCCACACATCTCCGCCAACACAAAAAGAAGCTGGAGATCCGTCAGATGTCGAGACATGATAAATGCCGTCAGTAGAGGAGACGTGACCAAAAATCCATGCTCCGTTTCCAACACAGATTCCCTGGGGAGCTCACCAAGGAACAGCCGCTGCCTAATGCTGACAGGGCAGGTCCGTTTGTTTCTCGTCCGAACCAATGTATACAACGGAAAACCGAGCGCGACTGCAGCCGTCGGGTTGCGGGCGAGATCATATCGCTGCCGGTCTTCTTCCGGTCGTGGAAACGGCGGACACAAAGCGCGGACTTGAGGAGGCAAACGCCAGTACCTAAAAGCCGATATGTCACAAAGTAGATCCTTCATAGGCACAGGAAAACACGGATTTCAACCCAATCGGTCTCGCATTGGCGCGAACGCAACAAAAATGGCACCGAACGGACTGCTAAGTTTTCAACAGCCCTCCCCAACTGACCAAAAGCTTGCCGAGAGCTGGACGAAGCACTGTTGAAAACCCCATTTTTTTCTCATGCAGAAGCTTTGCGCGGCAAGTGAGTAGACTTTTTCGAACTTGCCGTGCAGACCAGCCAAATTGCTTTATAAAGTCGCAGGTAGATAGCTTGTGGTAAAACGGCTTGGTCGCCAAAATGCCAAAAGTCTACTCACTTAGATTGCAGAGCGCCCCCCATTAGCTGCAATTCCAAGGTAGTTAGCACTTTTGGATTCAGATCGTCATACTGAACAAGAATTTGACTTGAGTTTTCAGGGACAAATGCACCATCGGCACACCAATAACAGTCACTGATATCGATAAACGGAATACCCGAGCGCGTGAGAGCCCGCGCAAAAGAGCTTCCACCCGTTCCGCGCTCCGCAACAACAGTGCAGTAAAGGCCCGCGTCCGCATGCTCGATCGAGACCTCCCCTGCCGGAAACGCTTTCCGTACAAGCGCCGCCAGGCCATCACGCGCCTCGCGAGCACGAACACGCACGCGGTTCACGTGCCGCTCGTAATCACCCGATTCCAGCAAACGTGCCAAAGCGACCTGGTCAACAGAACTCACCGACGAGGCGTAGAAACCAAGGCTGCGCCTAAACCGCTCCATCAGCTCATCGGGCAACACCATGTACGCTAGACGCAGCGCCGATGACAGGCTCTTCGAAAACGTGTTGGTGTAGATAACCGACTGGGCGGCATCGATCGACGCGAGCGCGGGAATCGGCTTACCAGCAAGGCGAAACTCACAATCAAAGTCATCTTCGATGAGATACCGGCCCGGCTGCTCGGCGGCCCAGCTCAGCAGGGCATAGCGACGCGCAATGCTCGTCACAAGGCCGGTCGGATACTGATGGGACGGCATCAGGTGAAGGACATCGGTCCCACTTTTCTGCAGAGTGCTCAAGCCCACGCCCTCATCATCCAACGGGATATGTCGAACTTTGCAGCTCATAGCCTGATAGATGCGCGTCAGACGCAAATAGCCCGGGTCCTCAACGGCATACACCTTGTCCGCGCCAAGCAACTGAACCAACATGGTATCGAGCAGCTGGGCGCCCGCGCCGATAACGATGTTATTGGGATCGACATTCATGCCCCTCGTCCCACGCAGATGGTGAGCAATTGCGCGTCGTAGCCGAGCGGTGCCCTGTGCCGGTGCGGGCGAAAAGACCTCGCGTTCGTCTTCGGATGTCAGCGTCGCCCGTAGCGCGCTTTGCCAAAGCCGCGCCGCCTCCAAAGCGGAAGGAGAAAGTGTATCGAATCGCTCGGTCCGTCCATCGGCATCATGCGCGCTGGGGCCCACAGAGACGGTATCTCGGTCGATGCTCCCCGTAGTCAAAGGCAAAACCGGTGCATCCGGAAGCTCGCAAGCGTAGTAGCCCCGACGCGGCATTGAACAAATATAGCCCTCGGCAAGTAACTGGTTATATGCATTCTCGATGGTAATGACACTGATTCCCAGATGACTGGCAAAGGCGCGCTTAGACGGAAGATGTTCCCCCGCCGCAATGCGTCCAGCTACGATATCATCTCGAATTTGCTGGTAAACATACTCATAGAGCGATGCTTCGCCGCGTTTTTCCAAATTATAGTCAAGCATGTGTTTGCCACCTGACCTTATCGCGCTGTTCAATCTGGTATTAGTCTGACCTTGTTATTATCTCGAAAACTGAGTATTTCGCCATACCCAGCTCCCCGATAGGATGTTCCGTCAAGCAATGCACATGCCAACAAAGGGAGCAACCATGGCAGAACAGACCAGCAAGGCCGATCGCGTCAAACTCAATCGCGAGCTCGCGCAGATGCTCAAGGGCGGCGTCATCATGGACGTCACCACGCCCGAGCAGGCACGCATCGCCGAGGAGGCGGGCGCCTGCGCCGTCATGGCACTTGAGCGCATCCCGGCCGATATCCGTGCCGCAGGCGGCGTCTCGCGCATGAGCGACCCCAAGATGATCAAGGGCATCCAAGAGGCCGTCTCCATCCCCGTTATGGCCAAGTGCCGCATCGGGCACATTGTCGAGGCGCAGGTCCTGCAGGCCATCGAGATCGATTACATCGACGAGTCCGAGGTTCTTTCCCCTGCCGATGACGTCTATCACATCGACAAGGCCCAGTTTGACGTGCCGTTTGTCTGCGGCGCCCGCGATCTGGGCGAGGCGTTGCGCCGTGTTGCCGAGGGCGCCACGATGATCCGCACCAAGGGCGAGCCGGGCACGGGCGACGTGGTCCAGGCCGTGCGCCACATGCGCAAGATCCAGAAGCAGATCCGCGACGTTGTTGCCCTGCGCGACGATGAGCTCTTTGAGGCAGCCAAGCAACTACAGGTTCCGGTCGAGCTGGTGCGCGAGGTCCATGCCACGGGCAAGCTTCCCGTCGTGAACTTTGCCGCCGGCGGCGTAGCGACCCCCGCCGACGCCGCGCTGATGATGCAGCTGGGCGCCGAGGGCGTCTTTGTCGGCTCGGGCATCTTTAAGAGCGGCGACCCCGCCAAGCGCGCCGCCGCCATCGTCAAGGCCGTGGCAAACTTCACCGATGCCAAGCTCATCGCCGAGCTTTCGGAAGACCTGGGCGAGGCCATGGTGGGCATCAACGCCGACGAGATCGAAATCATCATGGAGGAGCGCGGGCGCTAGTCCGGCAGAAAGGATCGCACATGAGCGATTATGCAGACCAGACGGTCGCCGTACTGGCGGTCCAAGGCGCTTTTGCCGAGCACGAGGCAAGACTATCCGAGCTGGGCGCACACTGTATTGAGCTGAGGCAGGCGGCCGATTTACAGCAGGACTTTGACCGTCTGGTACTTCCCGGCGGCGAGTCTACCGTTCAAGGGAAGCTGCTTGATGAGTTGGGCATGCTCGAGGAGCTTCGTGCCCGTATCGCTGAAGGCATGCCCGTCCTGGGCACCTGCGCCGGCCTGATTCTGCTGGCTCACGACCTTGCCGCCCATGACGATAAGGGCACGCCGCGTTTGGCAACCATGGATGTACTTGTCGAGCGCAATGCCTACGGCAGACAGCTCGGCAGCTTTCGAACCAAGGGACAGGTAGCCGGCATCGACGGTGAAGTGCCGCTGACGTTTATCCGCGCGCCCCGCATCGTCGAGGTCCACGGCGACGCAAAGGCCTTAGCGAAAGTCGACGGCCGTATCGTCGCCGCGCGCCAGGGCAACCAGCTCGGCGTAACCTTCCACCCCGAACTCGACGAAGACACCCGCCTCCACGAACTGTTCCTACAAATGTAGGCATCGAAATCAACAAACGAAACGAGAGTGGATGATCTCCCACTTTAAGCTTGAATGCAGGCTCAAACCGGGAGATCATCCACTCTTGTTCTATGTAGTCGTTTAAGAACGTCCCCAATGACTACAAGGAGTGTCCCAAGCTGCCGGCAGAAAAGGAACGTCCCTAACTGCCGCATCCGGAGCAAGACAACGCCG
>URNC01000135.1 GCA_900549065.1 uncultured Collinsella sp.
GCGCATAAAGAAAGCCTCCCATTTCTCATGTCCAAGAAATGGGAGGCAGTTCAGTGGGAGATCGGGCTTTCAAGGCTTAGTTAAACCAAGTCTGTACGGTCAAATGACTCGCAGATTACATCTGCTCGGGCGCGGAAACGCCAACAAGGGTGAGCACCAGGGCGAGCGTCACGCGGACGGCGTCGCAAGCGGCCAGACGGGCACGCGAAAGCTCGGGGTCGACGGGACGGCCCTCGCTCGGCAGAACCTGGCAGGCAGCGTAGAAGCTGTGGAAGTCGCCGGCGAGTTCCTCAGCAAAGTGCGTCAGACGGAACGGGGCGCGGTCGCGAGCGCAGCTGGCGATGAGGTCGGTGAGCTCGTTGAGCTTACGCGAAAGGGCGAGCTCGGTCGGGTCGGTCAGCAGCGAGTAATCGACGTTCTCACCGATGGCCTTGGCGGCGACGGCCTTCATGCCCATCTCGTCAGCCTGCTCGGGCGTAACGTCAGCGGCACGGCGCAGGATGGAGCACACACGGGCGTGAGCGTACTGCACGTAGTACACCGGGTTGGAGTTGTCGCGTTTCTTAACGGCCTCAATATCGAAGTCGACCATCTGGTTGGAGCTCTTGGAGATGAGCGTGTAGCGAGCGGCATCGGAGCCGACCTCGTCGACGAGCTCCTGCAGGGTCACCATGGTGCCCTTGCGCTTGGACATACGGACGGGCTTGCCGTTGCGCAGCAGGTTGACGAGCTGGCCCAGCAGAACCTCGAACTTGCCGGGATAGCCAAGAGCGTCGCAGACGCAGCGGACGCGCTCGATGTAGCCGTGGTGGTCGGCGCCCCAGATGTCGATGACGTGGTCGACGCGCTGGAACTTATCCCAGTGATAGGCAACGTCGGAGGCGAAGTAGGTGTACTCGCCGTCGGACTTGATCAGGACGCGGTCCTTGTCATCGCCCAGGTCGGTGGAGCGGAACCACAGGGCGCCGTCCTTGGTGTAGAGGTAGCCCATCTTGTCGAGCTTCTCAAAAGCGCGGTCGACGGCGGAGGTGCCGGCGGTCTCACCCTCGGTGTCCTTCACATACAGCGAACGCTCGGAGTACCAACGATCGAAGTCGCAATTGACGGCGTGGCAGAGGTCGCGCATGTTGTCGACCATCTTCACATAGCCGCGCTCGCGGAAGCTCTCCATACGCTCCTGCGCACCGGCGTCGACCCACTTATCGCCGTCGGTGCGCCAGAACTCGGCAGCCTCGTCGATGATGTAGTCGCCGCCGTAGGAGTCCTTGCCCAGGGTCTCGGCAAAGTTGTCCTGGTACGGATGGGTCTCGGGGTGCTCGTCGTTCTCGTCGGCAACAAAGGCGTCGCGGTCGGCGATCAGCAGCTTGTGAGCCTCGTCGATATCCACGCCCTGCTTGGCGATGATGTCGGCAAGCTGCATATAGCGCGTGCTGATGGAGTTGCCGAAGGTGTTCATCTGAGAGCCGTGGTCGTTGATGTAGAACTCACGCTGGATGTCGTAACCGGCGTGGTCCATCACACGGCAGAGCGAGTCGCCCAGCGCGGCCCAGCGGCCGTGGCCGATGTGCATGGGGCCGACGGGGTTAGCGGAAACGAACTCGACCTGGGTCTTCAGGCCACCACCGACGTTGGACTTAGCGAAGTCCATGCCCTTCTCGCGAGCCTCGCCAAAGATGGCATTCTTGACGGCAACGGAGAGGTAGAAGTTGATGAAGCCGGGGCCTGCGATCTCAACCTTCTCGATCGCGGGGTCCTCGGGCATATGGGCAACGATGGCCTCGGCGATCTTGCGCGGGGCGCAGTGGGCCAGCTTGGCGGACTTCAGGGCCATGGTAGAGGTCCACTCGCCATGAGAAGTGTCAGCCGGTCGCTCGATAGCGCAATCGTCAAGTTCAAATGCGGAAAGGTCGCCGGCCTCCTGGGCCGCAGCAAGCGCAGCGCGTACCAGCTCTTCAATCTTCTCGGGCATAGATCCTCCTTGTGTTAAAGCCCCCGAGCTCTTGGTCACTCGTAGGGCAAAAGCCAGAGTTTGTAGCACTCTATCACAAGCGACGGGCACTGTCGCAGGGTAAAGCTAATAGATATTGCATATGCACAAAAATGACTACAGCTTGTATGGAGTCACTCAAAGATGCCGGTCTGCCTGCAGATTATGCAGGCGTTGAAAATGTATAAAGGTGTGAATGAGCTGCGTCTGTTATCGAATACTCTTACCTATCAGAGTTGTGTGCTTTTCCTGCATAAAGTAAGGGTTTGCGCACGTCAGCGTGTTATTCTAGACATACGTAAATTCGTATAAGTTGGAGGTAGCATGTTCTCAATCGGTCAACACGTCATTCATCCGGGCCAGGGAGTCTGCACCGTCGTCGGTTTTAGAGACGACACACCGCAGCCCATGCTGCTGCTCGAGACCAAGCAGGGACATGCGCAGATGATCCTCATGTACCCCGTGGCGCAGGCCGACCGTTTGCACGCCGCCATCTCGCAGCAAGATGCCGAGCACCTGCTGAGCCACTATGACGAGCTGGAGTGCGACACCTTTACCGAGCGCAACAGCTCGCTTGAGGAGACGCACTTTAAGCAGCAGCTCAAGCTGGGCGCGCCCGAGACGGTCCGCGTGGCAAAGACCATGATGCACCGCATTCGCCAGGCCGAGGAAGCTGATAAAAAACCCAGCTCCTACTACATGCGCGTACTCAAGGAGGCCAAACGCCGCTCCATCGAGGAGTTCGCCGTGGCCCTTGGTGTCACCGAGGAGGCCGCCGAAGCCCGCCTAGCCCAAGCCGCCCTCAACTAACCCATCCGCGCCAAAAACCACCACAAAGGGGACAGGCACCTTTGTGGTGGTTTTCTTGTTCTAGTAGTATTCATTCTTATCGATACCCACGAGCACAAGGAGTCTCTTATGGCAGAGCCGCTTACCGCCGGAATCACCCGCGACCGCGCGTTCGAACTGCTCAATGAGCACAACAAGGACCCGTTCCATATCACCCATGGCGAGACGGTCGAGGGCACTATGCGCTACTTTGCGCGCGAGTTCGACCCCGAGAACGAGGAGTTTTGGGGCATCGTCGGTCTACTGCACGACCTGGATTGGGAGGAGCATGAGGACGACCCCATGAACCACACCATCTATGCTGCCAAGATTCTTAAGGATGAAGGTGCGTCTCCCGAGCTCATTCGCGCCATCCAGACGCACACGTCGGACTTCAATACCTCGCTGCCCAAACCCGAGCTGCAGATGGAAAAGATCCTGTTTGCCTGCGATGAGCTCACCGGCCTGATCGGCGCTGCAGTTATCATGCGCCCGAGCAAGAGCGTTATGGACTTTACGACCAAGTCGCTCAAGAAGAAGTTCAAGGACAAGCGCTTTGCCGCCGGCTGCTCGCGCGACGTGATTTCGCAGGGCGCCGAGATGTTGGGCTGGGAGCTCCCCGAGCTCTTTGACCGCACCATCGCGGCCATGCAGTCCTTCGCTCCCGACCGCGACACCTTCCAGGCCTAACCGCCCACGCCACTTAAAACCACCACAAAGGGGAAAGGCACCTTTGTGGTGGTTTTTGTTTGCGCGGGCGCTAGGGACGGACCTGGCCGGTGCCGCGGAGTTTGTATTTGTAGGTGGTGAGGGCCTCGGCGGCAAAGGGTCCGCGGGCGTGAAGCTTTTGGGTCGAGATGCCGATCTCGGCACCCAGCCCAAACTCGCCGCCGTCAGTGAAGCGCGTGCTGGCGTTGGCATACACGGCCGAGGCATCGATCTCATCCAAAAAGCGCTCGCAAGCGTCCGCGTCCTCGGCGATGATGGCCTCGGAATGCATGGTGCCATAGCGGTTGATGTGCGCGATGGCCTCGTCCTCGTTCGCCACGACCTTCACGCTCATCTCGAGCGCCAGGTACTCGCGGCCCCAATCCTCCTCGGTCGCGGCCACGTAGTCGTCGCCCTCGGCAAGACCGGAATCGGCGCATGTGGCGCACGTGGCCTCGTCGCCGTGAATGAGCACGCCGTGGTCGTGCAGCACAGCCACAGCCGCGGGCAAAAACGCGTCGGCCACGGCGCGGTCGACCAGCAGCGACTCGGCAGCATTGCACACGCCTACGCGCTGCGTCTTGGCGTTGACGATAATGTTGAGCGCTTTATCGAAGTCGGCCGACTCATGCACGTAGATGTGGCAGTTGCCCGTGCCCGTCTCGATAACCGGAACGAGCGACTCGCGCACGCAGCGCTGAATCAGGCCCGCACCGCCACGCGGAATGAGCACATCGACGATGCCGCGGAGCTTCATGAGCTCGCCGGTGGCCTCGCGGTCGGTAGACTCGATCATCGAGACGGCCTCGCACGGGAAACCCTGGGCCTCAAGCGCATCGGCCAGCAGCTCGGCAATCATGGCGCACGAGTGATACGCCAGCGAACCGCCGCGCAGGATGCAGGCGTTGCCGGTGCGGATGCAGATGCCCGCGGCGTCGGCCGTCACGTTGGGGCGCGCCTCATACACCATGGCGACTAGGCCCAGCGGCACACTCACGCGGGTCAGGTCCACACCGCTCTCAAGCACGCGGTGATCGAGTACGCGGCCCACGGGATCCGGCAGCTCAGCGAGCTTCTCCAGGCCGGCGGCCATGCCCTCAACGCGCTCGGGCGTCAGCAGCAGGCGGTCGAGGAGCCCTGCCGAGGTGCCCGCATCGCGCGCGGCAGACATATCGAGCTCGTTGGCGGCAATGATGCAATCGACACCATCGCGCAGCGCCGCGGCCATGGCGCGCACGGCCTCCTGGCGCTGGGCATCGCTCGCCGTGGCAAGCGCGGCAGAAGCGGCCTTGGCCTCGACGGCAAGATCGTGGACATACGTGGCTATATCGACCGACATGGACGGCCCTTTCTCTTAGATGTTTGCCAACCATGGTAGCCGATTTATGCGCATCCTCGCCGACGGCGGTAGAATTGGTCAACCCGAAACACCGCAACGAATGGAAGCATTACATGGCGCTCATCACTTCGTACCACGTCCCCGGCCTGTATGTCGAGGACCACAGCATCGATGTCCCTCTCGACTGGCGCGGCCTTGAGCCAATGCTTTTGGCCGTCGGCAGCACCATGCGCCGCGGCGCCATGCCGGCGCCCATCGCCGGCGCGCCCGAGAGCATCAAGCTTTTCTACCGCGTGGTTTGCGCGCCCGACCGCATCAACGA
>URNC01000136.1 GCA_900549065.1 uncultured Collinsella sp.
GCCTTCGTCGGCAGCGTCAGATGTGTATAAGAGACAGCCATCACCGCGTCGAACAGCCGGGCATCGACAAACGCCAGCGCATCGCGTAGCTCTTCGGAATCCGGCTCAAGCCCTAGCTGCTGGGCCTGCTCGGCCGCGGCGAGCGCCACATCGGGCTCACGACGAAGCAGCTGAGTCAAATCACAACCGGGCGCATGGGCACCAATAGGATAGTCGGGCCGCGTGTCCATCTTGAGACGGTAGGGCTCGCGATGTCGCGCGTCTTTTTGCGCGAACCCGAGGCACCCGAAGTGCTCGGCGCGGCTTCGTATGACGCGACGCCGGCAATGAGCTCGTAAACCGTGCTTGCCGCGGCGTATACGTCAATCGCCGGCGACATACGCAAAGCGCGCAGGTCGGGAATATCGTCGGTGAGCATCTCGGGCGGGGCATAGGCAACCGTCGCGCGACGCAGCGTGGCATAGCGCTCCGTAAACGACGCCTTGCCGCCGGTACCGGCCACGGCCGACGCAGGCTCGAGCGCCAGCGACGAGCCAAAGTCGATCAGGCACAGGTCAAAGGTGCCCTCGGCAAGCTGCCGGTCAAGCGGTAGACGCGCCGTACGCACCATAATATTAGCGGGCGAGATATCGCGATGGACAAAGCCCTCACCCACCAGGCTCATACGGCAGAGCAGATCGAACAGGTCGCGACCCAGACGCGCCGCCACAAGCGGCGACAGGCGTCCGGCATCGTCCACGGCGAGTCGCGAACGCAAGCGGGCAAGTGTCTCGCCCTCGACCCATTCCATGACAATTGCAGGCACACCGTCAACCTCGCCCCAGCCATAGAGGCGGGGAAAGCCCTTAAGGCCCGAAAGGGCGCGATGGCATTCATATTCCTCGCGAAATGCCGCTTTGAACTTGGCGACCAGCGACTCATGGGCGGCATCGTCGTCAAACTCATCGCGCGTCGGCAAGATGAGCTGTTTGAGTGCTACGGCCTCGCCTTGGGCGTTGACAGCACGCGTCACGCGGCCGATACCGCCACGGCGCATGGTGGCATCGTCGGCAAACAGTATCGTAAAACGACGCAGATAGGCAGGCAGTTCGTCCTGACCGAGCGCAATGGCCGGCTCAAACCCGTCGACACGCGCCAGGCGCAGGCCGACCATGGGATCGCGACCGAGCGATTGTGGTGTGGTGGATGCAAGATCGGTCATCATAGGGCAAGCGCTGCCACGTTATTGTTGAAGTTACCGAGCGCGACGTCATCATCGCCGTAATGGCCGACCCATTGACATAGGTTGGTGTAACAGCCCCACAGATTGGCATACTGCTGATACCACCTTGACCGGGGCGAGAATGTCTGACGACCGAACTCGGCTCGAATGACAAACATCTCCCCGACCAGGCTGTCGCACGGCCTGGGATCTCCCGTAGAGTTATAGGTCGAGACCACGTCATTGGCACGAGAAACATAGCCGTCGAGCATGTTGTACTTGGTCACAAGCCAACTGTGAATGCTCTCTTCCTCAGCAGCGGAAAGGCCGCCGGAGTTTGCATCGTTGTCAGTGTTGCCGCCCGTCGAGCCGCCGTTTCCAGGCCCTCCGGTAGAGGAACCCGACCCAGAGCCGCCGCCCGAACTCGATGAATCCGAGCCGGAGCCAGAAGTATCCGAGCTACCGGGCTTTCCGGACTGCTGGGCGTCCTGCTCCTTTTGCTGCTCGACCTTATTCACCGTTGCCGCCACGCTATTGTTGGACAATCGATCGATGATCTTGGTGTTGGTGAGCACGATGGTTTTGCCATTGGCAAGCGTGACTTCGTTGTCCGGGGCCTCGGCGCCGTCCGCATCGTCGGTGCCAAACACAATATGCCCGACCACACTTGCCCAAGCATATCCAGTCGTGGTGCCCAGATCGCTTTTGACCTCATGCCCCACGCGCGGTTCGCGTGCGGCATGCGCCTGCATCATGGACGGCACGGTCATGCCATAGGCAGAAACGCCAGCTATGACCAGCATCAGCGAGCACGATAGCAGTGCGTACGCCCGCGGCGCCAAGCCCAGTCGGCGTCGTATGCGCACCGCGGCGCCGCGCTTTGTCTGAGTGCCACCGGGCCGCATGCGTTCTCCTCCAACAAAAACACGCCGCTCGGGAGCGGCGCATTCATTCGAATCCATATTTGAGTGTATCAGCGAACCCAAAAGGTTGCGCAACGAATGAGCAAATTAAGGATGCGAGCGGAAGCATCCATGCGATAAGCGGATACGAAGCATCTTTGTTGCACAACAAACTCACAGTCGCACGGGGAAATTATGACTACCCCGTGCGACTGTGAGGAAAACATACGGCAGGAGCAGGCTCGCCACCTAAATCGCGCGACGGGCCTCGATGGCGCGGCCAAGCGTAAGCTCGTCGGCATACTCCAAGTCGCCGCCCACGGGAAGGCCGCTTGCCAGACGCGACACCTCGACGCCCAACGGCTTGATGGTACGGGCCAGATAGCTCGCCGTGGTCTCGCCCTCAATATTGGGGTTGGTGGCGATGATGACCTCGTGGATGTCCTCGTGGCCCAAGCGTGCCAGCAGCTCTCGAATGTGCAGCTGCTCGGGGCCAATCTTGTCCATGGGACTGATCACGCCGCCCAATACGTGGTAGAGGCCGTGGTAGCTGCCCGTGCGCTCGATCGCCTGGACATCGCGCGGCTCGCCCACCACGCAAATGCGAGTGGTATCGCGCATCGGGTCCTGGCAGATGGAGCACTCGTCGGCCGTGGCGTAGTTAAAGCAGCGGCTGCAAAAGTGGACCTCCTGCTTGACCTCCAGGATGGCCTCGGCCAGGCGGCGCGCCTCCTCGGCGTCGGCCTCCAACAGGTAATAGGCGATGCGCTGGGCCGACTTGGGACCAATGCCCGGCAGGCGGCCCAGCTCATCGAGCAGTTTTTGCAGACTGTGATTCGCACTCATATATATGCGTGTCTTAGAACGGCATACCCGGGATGTTGAGGCCGCCGGTGATGGCGCCCATCTGCTTGTTGGCGAGCTCGTTGACGCCGCGGACGGCCTCGTTGACGGCAGCCATGATCATATCCTGCAGCATATCGACGTCCTCGGGATCGAGGGCATCGGGATCGATGGTGAGGTTGACGAGCTCCATCTCGCCGTTAACGGTCACCTTGACCATGCCGCCGCCGGCAGAGGCGTCGACGGTCTGGGACTTGAGGTTCTCCTGCGCGGCGGCAAGCTGCTCCTGCATCTTGCGAGCCTGCTTCATCATCTGCTGCATGTTCATACCGGCCATGATGGCTCCTTTACGTGCGGCCGCACGCCGAGCTGCAAGGGCAGCCGGAGCACGGCGGGACTTTCAAACTCAAAAATCGTACCACGGCGCGCGGCGAGAGAGCGGGGCGGACGTGTTACCTCAGTCGATATACATGTCCTCCAATACAAACCGCACTCAAAGATTATGCAAGGTCGAATTATGCAAGGTTGCATAATATCGCACACTCAATCTAGTAGAGCCGAATCCGGCATTTCATGTGCGCCACTAAATAGCTAAATGCCGAACCGCTGCTCGAGGCGGCGCACATGGCGGCAGGGTATAATTTGATTGCCATAGATAGTAATTTGGAGGTGCCCCATGAATGCCCCCAACGCGCTCCAAAACATCCGCTCAAAACACCCCGTTGCATATGTGGTTCTCTATCTCTTTGTCGGCTGGGCATTGCTGGTTGTCATCACCCATGCCATAGCTTTTGGAGTAGAACTGCTGATAGCCAGCTCGGACCAGCCCGTCGTCAAATGGGAGACGACCGATGAGTGCACCGACGGAACCCGAACCGTCTACTACAACAGCCCGTCTCTCTATCAAGAGTTCAAGGTCAAGATAAAGGACTTCAAGATTGTCGATGCCGAGCTAGGCGTTTATTTGGCAATCGGAGCAACCATTAACGCCGAGCAAGTCGAGTACACGGACAGCCATGCGACGTATCGTATCGACCTCAGCATCCTAGGCCGACCGTCACGCACCTGTCTGCTCAAATGCGACATACGCGGCACCACACTACACATGTCCGAAATACAGATGCGCCCGGACAAGGGGTCCTCTTCTTGAGCAGTATACCCGCCTGCGCAGCTACTCCACCGGCTTGAAGATGGTGGCCTGGCCAAAGACGCTGCGGATGAGGGCCTTGGCCTCGTCCTCGGTCTGCGGGATGCTCGGGGCTGCGCCCTGATGGCCGAAGGGGCTGCCAGCACCGGGATTGGATTCCCAGGGAGCGGCGGGGACGTCGTCGTTTGCAGAGGCTGCGGGTGCCACAGCAGCGGCCTTGGTCGCGGACGCCGCACCCGGCACGTCGAACGGGGGCAGATCGTCCCCGCCGGCATCGGCAGCAAAACCACCGACCATAGCATCGTCGTAGGGCACCTGCTCGGATTCCCATGGCGCAGCCTGCGCAGGCGGCTGAGCCATGGGGACGGACGCGCGCTCGGGCGCTCGGGGCGCGGGCTCGGTCGGGAGCTTGCCCGTGGCAGGAGCACCGGCAGGGTTGTCGGAGCGCAGCCAAGGGGCCTTGGCCAGGTCGGATGACTTGGGCGCAGGCGCGGCAGCGGACTTGGGCGCGGGGATCGGAGCAGCCGGTTTGGGCGCAGCGGGTTCAGGCGCCGACGGGGTCGGTGCCGCTACCGGCGCCGCTTTTGGCTGCGTCGCGCTGGCGCTCGAGGATGCAGGGGGCACCGAGGACACGGGTTGCGGGTCCGCAGATACCGCAGCCCGTGCAGATGGAGAATGCTCCTCATGTTGAGGAGCCGGCGTGCCACCCCCATCCAGGACATAGTCGACGGTACGACGACCGAAGACCGCGCAGACCGTCGGCAGGACCACCGACTGCGTGGGACTCATCAAGGGCTATGGCTGGTTGTCCCCGGAAACGATGACCATTGACTATGGTACCCACGGGATGCCGGATATCGGTGCCAACCAGATGTACTACAGCGCCACAGAGTCCGGCACCATCGATACCATGCCGGATATTCCCGGCCTTGCCGTTTGGCATGACGGGCACATCGGTGTTTACATTGGCGGCGGTCAGGTCGTTGAGGCAATGGGAACAAAATATGGTCTGTCTCTTATACACATCTCCGAGCCCACGAGACTACG
>URNC01000137.1 GCA_900549065.1 uncultured Collinsella sp.
CGTCCCCGTCTCCTCCGCCGCAACTACACGCTGCGTCCAGGCCGGCATGGCAGCTTGTTCGGTCTGCGAGGCAGGCTCGTTCTGCGCAATCTGCTCATGCTGCATCAGCGACAACTCGCCGCACCCGGCAAAGCCCTCAACTTCGTCGAGTTCATCCGCCAGATTCACGCCGTGCACGTATCCCATATCTACAGCCGGAGAGTCGCCAGCATGCTGCGCCGGCCCTTCAGCGTCATCGTATACAAGGGGGTTCCGGGGGCGCCGACCATGCTCGGCTTCCGCTTTTCCATAATCATCAACACGCGGGCCTCTTGTAGCGCGAGGCACCCCGGGTTCCCTATCAACAAAAGCATCGGGCTCAATCGTCATGCGCCGATCGGAATCAACCGCTCCCTCGCCCGCTCGCCCGTTGCCGCATATACTGTGCGCAGCGATGACCTCGGTCGCCCCCGCGCGAAACAGTCCCTCGATATCCGACGGATCGAGCGTTTCTATCAACACGACCACGCGACTCACGCGGCCTTCGGCCGTCAGGCGCGCAACAGTCTTGCGCACATCTTCGGTATCGAACAGAGACGCCGCGATGATGGCAGCTCCGCGGCACGACGGAAACGCCCGCGCCATGGAAACCAGTCCGTCCAGGTCACCCACGCGAAGCACCTGTGCACCCGTATCACGACCCTCGACTTCCCGCTGCAACAGCCCGTAATCGCCGCACGCGCAGCACGCAAGCCAGATCGCCTTCATCACTCGTCGCCTCCGCTCTTTTTGCCGCGCGCCGTGGCGGGAATCGTCAAGCTGACCGTTCCCTTGCCCGATGCCCCCAGCAGTTCCTTGACGTCTTCGGGGTCAGCCGCCAGCGTCACCCATTCGATCTTGCCCTCGCGCGTGGCACCGGAATCTTCACTGGTATCGATCACGTACGCGCCGCACAGCCGATCGGTTACGCCGTCTTTTTGCACATACACATCCACGTAGCTGCCCACGCCCGTAGCACCGCCGACCGAGTGCTCGGCATCGACCGCCACCGAAACGGCGACCTTGCCCTTAGGCACCTCGAGCTTGTGGCTCTCGGCCTTGGTGTAGACATTGCAGATCACGGCGTTTTTGGGAATACGCGAAGTCGTCACGTCGCCGCGCACCTGGCGCAGCTCGGTCGCCGCGTCACGCGGCAGCAGACTTGTCAACCATTCCTGGGTTATGACATTGGTCTCATCGAGGGTCTCGCCCACATCGATATCGCGCGCCGCGACGCATACCTCGACGCGATCGCCACCGTACCTGGCCAAGGTCTCAGCCTGGACCTGTTCGGTTTGCGAGCGGATCGACGAGCCGTAAACCATACAGAGCAGAGCAGCGAGCACGCCCGCGACCAGACTGATGGCGATGCGCTTGCTCTTGTTCACGGCCGCTCCTCTCATGGCAGTGCCGGGCGAATGCCCGTACCACCATTGTCTGGGCGGTCAGAGTGCAAAGCGCCGCAATCGCGATCTTGGTTTTCGATGTCAAACCAATCGCTGACCAAAAGCTGACCAGCCCGTCAAGCTCGTGGCAAGGTTTTGGTCAGCACGTCAGCAAACTGCATGTTTCGAGGCTTTTCCGCAGCAAAAAAGCCGTCTCCCGAACAGTTGGGAGACGGCTGTCATAGGAAAAATCAATTACAGATGGACATCGGGATCGAGCATTTGAGCACTCACGCGCATGGATGACGCCAAGTTTTGGAACGTTTCCAGACGCAGACTGTCGATCTGCCCGGCGTCCTCGGCCTCGCGAACGGCGCAACCCGGCTCATGGGTATGTGTGCAATCGCCAAACCGGCACGCGCGCGATGCCTCGACAATCTCGGGGAAGGCGCGCGCCAGACCCCGCTCGTGACCCACGAGCGGTAGGCTGCGCAGGCCCGGGGCATCGGCGATCACACCGGCGTCGCCCGGCAGCGCCACCATCACGCGCGCGACGGTAGTGTGACGGCCCTGGTCGTCGCGTTCGCGCACACCGCCGGTCGCCAACGTATCGTGGCCCAGCAGTGCATTGAGCAGCGTCGACTTGCCGGCACCCGACTCGCCCAGAATCATGGCGCAGCTCCCGGCAGGCACGCAGACACGGACCTCGTCCAGGCCGCGGCCCTCGGCAGAGGACGTCACGATCACGCGCACGTCCGGACCCACCAGGCGGCGCACGCGGTCCAGATCGCGCTCGAGCTCCTCGGCATCGCAGCGGTCAGCTTTGGTGAGCACCACCACCGGCTCGGCATCGCAGTCGAGCGCCAACACCAGCGAGCGCGCCACGCGGTCGAGCAGCACCTCACCGGCACCGAGCGCCTGCACGATTAGCACGCTATCCACGTTGGAGCAGAGCACCTGACGCTCTCCGCGGGCACGGCCGCGCCAACGCTCAAAGCTCGTACGGCGCGGCAGCACGCACTCAATCACGCCCATATCGTGCCCGGGAGCGCGGCGCACCGCCACACGGTCGCCCACGGCAGGCAACAGGACCTCGTCCTCGCCGCGCGACTTGGCAAACCCCACGGCATGCTCGGCGCGGAAGGTATCGTTGGCAGTCGCCACCAGCGGAAACCCGCGATCCAAGCGCACCACGGCGCCAAGCTGCATCTGCTCGGGCTCCTCGGCATGTGCGCAAAAGTCGTCAAATGCTGCCTGCTGAGCTTCATCGACCGGCAGGTCATCGAACGCCGGAACATCCTGCAGCGCGTCGAGTCCCGGCACGTTTGCCAGCAGCTCCTCGGCAGATGCGGGGGCCTCGGTCGCGAGCTTCCGACGACGATCGCGCTTAGCCCGCGCCCCCGTCGTCTTTTTCTTCGCTTTAGCCTTAGCCTTGCCCACAAGCGCCTCCCAGCACCATAAATCACAACTGAGCAGGTATTTTAAATCAAAAAGAGCTGGCCGGGCAAAGCCCGACCAGCTCACAAACTTTCCCTCAGCCCTTTATCATCCGCGCGGGAGAAAAGCCAGCAAGGATACCGCAGGGCCCGCCCGCCGGGAGGGGTTTCCTAAGGGCACATCCCGCAGCCGCAAAGCGGCGAGGACGTGCCCGTGGAAACCCCGCAGGCGGTCGGGCCCGGACAGGAACGTTACTCTTTTTCGACCGCGCGCATGATCGCCTTGTAGATCTCCATAAGCGGGATGATCAGGAAGGCCAGACCCAGCGCGGCAAGAACGCCCTTGAGCTCAAGCGTCACGGGGCCAAAGAACATCTCGGCAAGCGTCGGCTGCACGGTCACGATCACCGTCAGCACCAGTGCCAGCGCGGCGGAAGCCCACAGCCACTTGTTCTGCTTCTTCATGGTGAACAGCGACGCACGACGGCTGCGCATATTGAAGCAGTGGAAAATCTCAACCATGTTGAGCGTGATGAACGCCATCATCACGCCTTCCTCGTCGGCATTGCCGGCGATCATATCGGCGATGTGGATGTAGCCCATGTCAAAGTACACGCCCACAAAGAAGCTCGCCAGCACCAGCACGGTGATGATTAGGCCCTGGACCACGCAGTCCAGACCCATATTGCCGGCAAAGACGCCGTCCTTGGCGTTGCGCGGCTTGCGCTTCATGATGTCGCCCTCGGCGTCCTCCATGCCCAGCGCGAGCGCGGGGAAACAGTCGGTGACCAGGTTCACCCACAGCAGCTGCACCGGCTGGAAGATGGTAAAGCCGATGAGCGTGGCGATGAACACCGAGAAGACCTCGGCAAGGTTGGCCGAAAGCAGGAACTGAATGACCTTGCGGATGTTGTCGTAGATGCGACGGCCCTCTTCGCAGGCACCGATGATGGTGGCGAAGTTGTCGTCGGCAAGCACCATATCGGCAACGTTCTTGGTGACGTCGGTGCCGGTGATGCCCATGCCAACGCCGATGTCGGCGCGCTTGATGGACGGGGCGTCGTTGACGCCGTCGCCCGTCATGGCGACGATCTGGTCGCGCGACTTCCAGGCCTCGACGATGCGGGTCTTGTGCTCGGGCTGGACGCGGGCGTACACGCCGTAGTCCTCGATGTGCGCGTCGAGTTCCTCGTCGCTCATGCGGTCGAGGTCGGCGCCCGTAATGGCCTGGCTGCGATCGGTGACGATGCCCAGCTGCTTGGCGATGGCCACGGCGGTGTCGATGTGGTCGCCCGTGATCATGACGGTGCGAATACCGGCATCGTGGGCCTCGCGGATGGCGTCGGCGACCTCGGGGCGGACAGGGTCAATCATGCCGGACAGGCCGCAGAAGACCAGGTCGCGCTCGAGCGCAGCGGGGCTGCAGTCGCTCGGGACCTCGGTGTAGGTGCGGCTTGCCAGCGCCAGCACGCGCAGGGCCTCGTCGGCCATGGCCTTGTTGGCGGCCACGAGCTCGGCGCGACGCTCCTCGGTCAGGGGGACGACCTTATCGCCGTCGTAGATATGGGTGCACAGGCCGATCACCACGTCGGGCGCGCCCTTGGTGTACTGCTCATACTCGCCGTCCAGGGTCTCGACGACCACGGACATCATCTTACGGCCCGAGTCGAACGGGGCCTCGCCCACGCGCGGGTGCTCGGCAGTCAGGCCAGTGAGGCCCGCCTTGCCGGCGTCGTTGACGAGCGCGCACTCAGTCGGCTCGCCCACGGCCTCGCCCAGCTCCTCGTCCCACTGGGCATCGGAGCACAGAGCCATGCCGGCCAGGAACTTCTCCTTAGGCGCGGCGAGCTCGTGCTTGACGACGGTCATCTTGTTTTGGGTAAGGGTACCGGTCTTGTCGGAGCAGATGGTCTGCGTGCAGCCGAGAGTCTCGACGGCAGAGAGCTTGCGGATGATTGCCTGGCGCTTGGCCATCTTGGTCACGCCAAGCGACAGCACGATGGTCACGACGGCGACCAGGCCCTCGGGGATGGCAGCGACGGCGAGCGAGACGGCAACCATAAAGGTATCGAGCAGGGCGGTCGGGTCGGTAAGAACGTTGCCCACGCCGTGGCGGATGATATCAACGCCAAAGATGACGACGCAGATGACGATAACCATGATGGTGAGGATGCGGCTGAGCTCGGCAAGCTTCACCTGCAGCGGCGTGAGCTCTTCCTTGGCCTCGGCCAGGGCGCCGGCGATCTTACCCATCTCGGCTGTCTCTTATACACATCTGACGCTGCCGACGA
>URNC01000138.1 GCA_900549065.1 uncultured Collinsella sp.
CCTTCGTCGGCAGCGTCAGATGTGTATAAGAGACAGGCATAAACAGTCCCTATTTCACCGCAACTTAGGGCAGCTAGCGGGTGGGGTGCCAGACGTGGAGGGCGCCGGCGAGGATGTCGACCTCGATGCGCGAGGCGACAACGGGCTCGCCGTCGGCCTGGATGGGGTAGTCGGGCTCCTCAAAGGTAAGCTCGGCATGGCGACAGCGGCGCATGCGAACCGGTGGCAGCTTGGTATGGTGGCCATCTTTGGCCGAAAGGAACATGGGAAGCGCGACCGCGCGCGGAACGGGGCCGCAGGCGTAGCAGACGTCGAGTATGCCGTCGCACGGGTCGGCGTCGGGACAGATGCGATAGCCCGAGCCATAGGTGGGTCCCAGCTGGATGGCCATGATAATCGCCCGCACGTGCTCGGCGGGCGCGCCATCAAAGCTGATGGTCATGGGGTAGTTGCGATAGCGCAGGCCAAACAGCTCAAGTCCTGAGAGGGTGTAGAGCGGAGCGCCCGTCAAGCCGGTCTTTTTGCGCAGCTCAGTGGTGCCCAGACCGATGGCGGCATCGATCCCGACCGAAAGCGTTTGGTCGTAGTACTCAACGGAAGCCTCGCCGCTACCGCTTGCGGGGTTCCACGAGCGAATGCGCCCGATGTCCTGACGCTGCAGCTCACAGGTGAGCAGCGCGCCAAAATCCTTGCCGGAGAAATCGTCGATGCCGAGCGTCTGGGCAAAATCGTTGCCGGAGCCCACGGGCAGGACGGCAAGAGCGGGGCGGGCGTCCTCCTTTTGTGTCATAAGCCCGTTGACGATCTCGTGGATTACGCCGTCGCCGCCGAGTGCGATAACGGTGCGATAGTCCGTTGCTTGGGCGGCCAGCTCCTTGGCGTGTCCCATGCGCTCGGTTAGCACCAAGTCAAACTGGGATGCGCGCGCGGTCATATCCAAAAAGCGCTGCAGGCGCTCGGCAACCTCATGCGCGGCGCCCGACTGGGCGGCTGGGTTGGCGATGATGAGCGTGCGACCAAAATCAGTTGCGTGCATGGGGCGACTCCCGGCGTGTGACATGGCAGTGCGGTCGCGCTCAGGTCGGATTGCCCCCGATTGTGGCTGCACGGCGAATACTAACGTCTACTCTATCAGGTCGTTGTGGCGCTCGATAGCATCCGCTACCGTACCGCCCTCATCCACAATAAGCGAACGGCGCTTGGGTGAGATGATGCGCTGGGCGGGGTATACGCCGCGGTGTCCGGCGGTTAGGTAGCTGATAAAGGCCACGATGACAAAGAACCCGGCTGCCGTGCCGTGGAACAGGTCGATTGCCATCATGCAGGTGGTGATGGGCACGTTGAGGCCGGCGCAGAACACGCCGAGCATGCCGAGAGCCGCCAGAAAACTGGGATCGAGCCCGGTAAGGCAACCGATCCAGCCACCGAGTGCCGCACCGATGCCAAACAGGGGCGTGACCTCGCCGCCTTGGAAGCCCGCGCCCAGGGTAAGCGCTGTGACGACCAACTTGATGGCTGCGTCCGCCAGGGTGGTGTTGCCTGCAAAACCGGCGCCGGAAAGCCACGTGGAAAGGCCGGCGTAGTCCCAGGCGTCGAGGAGGGCATAGGCGGCCAAAACCACGAGTGCGCCTATGAGTGCGCGAATAAGGTAATTGGTGATAAAGCGACCGTACAGGCTCTTGACGGTTCGAACCGACGAGGCAAAGAGGCGTGCCGTCAAACCGAAGATAATGGCGCTGATAACAACGATGACAACCGTTTTGGGCGTCATAGCGGGAACGCTGGCGATGACATTCGCCTCGTACTCGGTACCCAGGGCGAGTGATGTAAAGTAGCCGGTAAACGAGGCGACCAGGCAGTAGATGCCCGCGGTGTAGTCGATCTTGCCGATAAAGCACATCTCCATGCCAAAGAAAGCTCCGGCAAGGGGCGAGCCGAATACGGCGCCAAAGGCCGACGAGATGCCGGCGAGCATGAGGTCGTGGTGGTCATGCTTTTTGAGGTGGGCGAGGCTCGAGATGTTGCTGGCGATGGTGCCGCCGATCTGCACCGCGGCTCCCTCGCGACCGGCCGATCCGCCCGTTAGGTGCGTGAGCGTGGAGCACACAAACGTGAGGACGGCCATGCGCATATGGATGAGGCGCGTGCCCAGAGCGGAGTCGATGACCAGGTTGTTGCCGCGCTTGGCGGCAAGACCGTGGTTTTTGTACACCCATGCGGTGGCCATGCCCACAACGGGAAGCAGCGCGTAAATCCACGCATGGTGCTCACGATAGTCGGTCGCGATATTCAGCGAGGCCAAAAACGCCCAAGCGGCAACGCCCATGGCGAGCGAGACGATGACGACGAGTGCGAGCAACTTGGCGCTCGCGAGTAGGTTGCGGGCGTTGCGGCGCGTGTCGGCAGCCAAGAGATGCTCAGAGCGGGTGAGCTGATGCCTGCCTGCCGTGATGACGTCGTTCAGGGAGAAAAAGCCGCCATCGTCGAGCGGCTGGGAATGATCCTGCGTTTCGTTTGCGCTTTCGGTTTTGTCGTTATGAGCCATACGTTCCTCTTTTAGGTTGCAACGCAAGCATTATAAAACGCGGTAAACGCGACGAGCCGGTGGGTTGGTTTCCATTCTGTTTCGCGGCCTACAACCGACAGGTGTATTTGCGGGTACAGGCCGAGTCGCGGTCGTGCGTCGGGGGATTATACTGAGACAAGCATAAAGAATCGGCGCCCCTGTTGTGCGCCGTGACATTAAGAGGTGCATATGGCAGAGAAACTCATTCCGCTGGATGACGCACAGTCGATTGTCCTGTCGCACGTTGCTCCGACCGATCTCGTCGAGATTCCCGTGTGGCAGGCCGCCGGTCTTCCCTTGGCCGAGGACGCGGTGGCCGATATCGACATCTCGCCGTTTGCCAACAGCGCTATGGACGGATATGCCGTGCGCTCGGCGGACTTGGCGCAGGCATCTGGCGAGGCGCCGGTGACGCTCGACGTTATCGGACACGAGGCCGCGGGCCATGTGTTTGAGGGCGCTATCGGCGCGGGCGAGGCGGTCCGCATTATGACAGGCGCGCCGGTGCCCGAAGGTGCCGACGCCGTGGTGAAATACGAGATCGTCGATGTGCTCGACGGCGATGGCAACGAGGGCTCGCACGTTCGCTTCTCGGCGCCTACCAAGGTAGGGGAGAACGTTCGCTCTGCCGCCGAGGAAGCCCATGCCGGCGATGCTGTGATGCACGCCGGCGAGGTCGTGGCTCCGGCGGGCGCGGGTCTGCTGGCAAGCGCCGGATACGCGAGCGTGAAGGTGCACGCCGCCCCACGTGTGGGCATTATCTCGCTGGGCACGGAACTGGTCGCACCGAGTAAGGTACCGGCGCGCGGTCAGATTCGTGATTCCAACTCGTCGGCGTTGATGGCCGAAGCACTTGATGCCGGCGCCGAGCCCGTGTTCTACGGCATTGCGCCCGATGATGAGCAGGCGATTGCCGAGCTGGTTCATCGTGCCGTGCAGGAGTGCGACTTTGTCATTACGAGCGGCGGTGCCTCGGCGGGCGACTACGACTATGTGACGGCGCTGGTCCAGCGCGAGGGCGAGGTGCTCTTCGATCGCATCTCGATGCGCCCCGGCAAGGCCATTACGTTTGGCTTGCTCGCAGGTAAGCCCTACCTGGGACTTTCAGGCAATCCGGCCGCGGCGTATGTAGGCTTTGAGATGCTTGCCCGTCCGGCGATCCGTAAGATGCGCGGCTTTGCCGAGGGTGTGCGCCCCGTGCAGCGGGCGACGCTCACGCACAGCGTGAAAAAGCGACAGCATCGCCGCTTCTTCGATCGCGCCACGGTTTTGCGCGACCCCGAGACCGGTGAGTTGTTGGTGACCGAGGCTAAGACGCAGAATTCGGCGCTGCTCGGCACGATGCAGCGGGCCAACTGCCTGCTGCGTATTGACGAAGGACCGTGCGAGCTCAAGGCGGGCGACGTCGTGGATGTCGTGCGTGTCGACCTGCCTGAGGGCACGGTGCTATAGGAGGAATGCTATGGAGTTGAAGATTTCGATTGTGACGTGCTCGGATACGCGCGATCTTGCCCAGGACGAGGCTGGAGCCGCACTCGAGGAACTCATCATGGCGCAGGGCTGGACGGTTGCCTCACATGTGGTCGTGCGCGACGACGCTAGCGAGATCGGTGATGCCATTGTGGAAGCCGCCGATGAGTGCCACGCCAATGTTGTGCTCACCTGCGGCGGCACGGGGCTTTCGATGCGCGATGTGACGCCCGAGGCGACGCGTGCCGTCTGCGACCGCGATGTGCCGGGCATTGCAGAGGCAATCCGTGCGTATTCCATGACCAAGACGCGCCGCGCTATGCTCTCGCGCGCCGTGTGCATGCAGCGTGGGCATACACTTGTCATCAACTTTCCCGGTTCTACGAAGGCCGCCCGCGAAAGCTGGGAGGCCGTGAGCGACCAGCTGGAGCATGCGGCCCAAATGACGGCGGGCGGCGGGCACGCCAAATAAGCGCACTACCTGCGGCGGGGCGACCTGAACGGCTGCTCTGCCTTTTTTATGCAGCGACAGTGCAGCCGTCTCGGGGTTATCGGTGAAAGAAATTTATTAGGCGAGAAGTAATTATCACAAACATTATTCGCGCCGAAGTATAATCTAGTAACAGAATAAAGCCCGCGGTGGGGTGCCCGGGCATAGCGTTCGAAAGGGATGAACATGTTCGATATGGTTTCTCGCCGCGGATTCGTCTCGCTTTCTGCTCTCGCCGCTGCCGGCCTTGGTCTTGCCGGCTGCTCGGGCAGCAAGACGTCCGAGCCGGCCGGATCCGATGCCGGTTCTGCTAAGGCATCTTCCAAGAAAGCTGTCGAGCTGCAGGTTTTTGCCGCCAATTCGCTCGAGAAGGCGCTGCCCGAGGTTCAGGAGCTTTACACCGAGCAGACCGGCACCACGTTTGCCGACACGCAGTTTAAGGCGTCTGGCGACCTTGTCGAGCAGATGCGCGCCGGTGCCGCCGTCGACGTGCTCATCACGGCCTCCAAGGGCACCATGGACGACGCCGAAGCCGCCGATCTCGTCGACGCCGACACGCGTGAGGATATGT
>URNC01000139.1 GCA_900549065.1 uncultured Collinsella sp.
GATGCAGCGTAGTCTCGTGGGCTCGGAGATGTGTATAAGAGACAGATCCAGACCCGACAACCCCAAGCTCGCCGCACGCTCCCGCGCCAAGTTCTCGTCATATCCGCAGGTCGAGGCCCATTCCATCAGCTCATCGCGAACCGTCTCGGCAACCAGCAATGCTTTGGGATTCTGAGGCAGCAGCGCCGCCGAGGCCGCTCCGCGCACCATGCGGCCGCGCTGCAGCTTGGCGGTCTTCGCCAGCACCGAGAGCATCGTCGACTTGCCGCAGCCGTTACCGCCAACAACCGCATGCACCGCACCGGCCGAAAACGACGCATCGAGCCCACGCAACACCCAGCCGGACGCTCGATCGTAGCGAAACCAACCTTCCGACAGGGTGGTAGCCGACCCAGCGTGCATTTTTTGGAGTATTCTGCTTCCATCCGTGCGCGAGAAGGCTTCCAAGCCGTTCTCGAGCGACGTTTGCGCCACAAATTCGGACGATTTGTCCAATTCTGAACTTTTTTTCGCGCTCGATACGTCCCCGGGCGGCTCCAGAGAGCCCAAATTGTCCTCACGCCTGCTGAATACTCCGTTTTTTGCACATCGGATGGCACCCCACCCCAACGTGTCATCGGAAAACAGCGATTCTCGGCATACCAAAGAAGCCATATCCGCCGCCTCGTGCACGCGGCCATCCTCAATCCGGTACGCACACGTCGCGTATTCGAGCATTGGGCGCGGCTGATGCGTCGCCACAACAACCGTGCAGCCCAGCTCGCGATTTACACGAAACAGCGCGTGCAGGAAATTCTTCTCGGCAACGGGATCGAGCTGAGACGTGGGCTCGTCGAGCAGCAGCACGTGCGGGCGCAGCGCCAGAACGGCCGCCAACGACAGCAGCTGCTTGCGGCCACCCGAAAGCGTATCGGTATCACGATGAAGCCAGTCCTCCAGACCAAAGAAATAGCTGGTCTCGGCAACACGGCGGCGCATCTCGTCGCGCGACACACCCAGATTCTCTAGGCCAAACGCCATCTCGTGCCACACGGTCTCGCACACAATCTGGTTCTCGGGATCCTGAAACACATAACCCACGCGCTCTGCCGATGCCCGCACGTCCATGTCGGCAACGTTCTCGCCCAGCACGCGCGCATCGCCAGTGCGCTCGCCCGCTGGAGCGATCTCGGGCTTGAGCAGCGACAGCAGCGTCGACTTGCCCGAACCGGTACCGCCAACAAGCAGTGCAAACGCACCTTGGGAAACACGCCAATCAAGCCCCTCGAGCACCGGTGCCTTGACCCCGGGATAGGCAAAACTAAGGCCTCGCACCTCAATCGCCGGCGCGGCCGAGCCATATGCCACACCCGCCGCCGAGCTCCTATCCAACCGAGCCATCAGCCAAACCTCTTCTCATCGATCGCATGCAACACACAGGGCAGCACCATCCAGGCAGCGTACACGGCATAGCCCAGCCACGGCGCCGGCACCGATAGTTGCGGGTAAAACGAATACTGCGCCATCGCGGTCCACGCCACTGCCGTCGTGGCCACGCCAAACAGCGCAAGCCCAACCAGCGCGGCAACATCGCCGCGCCCCAGCCGATACCGCGCGTACGTCGTGCGGCGCGTCGCGACGCCCCACCCACGGGAGCGCATAGCGTCCGCGCGCTCCAGCGAATCTTCCATGCCCCAGCCCATCAACACGCTCGACGCCCGCAGGCGCGAGCGCGCGGGGTCGGCCGGCGCGCGGCCAGGCACATCAATCGCATCCTGCACCGCCAGCACCGTACGACCGCGGCGCAAAAACTGCGGGATAAGCCGCATGCACATCGAGATCATGAGCGCGATCACCGGCGCGGCGTTACCCAAAAGCGCAAGCACCTTGTCGTAGCCAAGCATCGATGCCGCCGCCTCAAACCACAGCACGCTCGCCACAAACAGCCCGCCCATGCACAGGCCGTAAACCATGCTCTCTAGATACACCGCACGCATGCCAATACGGAACAGCTCCGTCGAGCCCGAGGCGCTAAACAGCGGATTGAGCACCGCGATGATCAAAATCACCGGCAGCTGCCAGCGAAGCGCCCCCAACGTGCGCGCGGCGCCGCCCGTCGCAAACCCGTACGCCAGCCCGCCCGCAAGCGACAGCGCAATCAGCACCGGCTGCATCGAGAACATAGTGAGTCCCAGCGTCAGCACCATGTAGAGCGCCGGCACCGCCGGATGCGACATCGAAAATGCCGCGACGGGTTCGTTGCCCGAGCCCTCTCGCATGTTGTCCACAAGCATCCCCGCCCTCCCGCCAAATCACCGACGCCGAAGCACTGCCGGCACCGCCCGCAAGCAGCGCAAACACCATGCCGGCGGCAACGGCATCGGCCGTCGCACACCAATCGTTACGCGCTCATCATATGCCTGCGGTATCATATTGCGCCGTGTATCGTTTCCAAACACACGTCTCTATAACGTAACAGGAGATCACATGGACGCAACCGCAATTATCCTCGCCGCCGGCGAGGGCACCCGCATGAAGTCGAACCACTGCAAGGTTTCGCACAAGATCCTGGGCAAGCCCATGGTCCAGTGGATCGTCGACGCCACCATCAAGGCCGGCTGCAGCCGCGTCGTGGTCGTCATCGGCAGCCACGCCGATGAGATGCGCGCCCTCATCGATGGCGCCTATGCCAACAGCGCCACCAAGGTCGAGTGCGTCGAGCAGACCGAGCGCCTGGGCACCGGCCACGCCGTAAAGGTCGCGCTCGAGGCCTGCGGCATCACGCAAGGCCCCGTCGTCGTGCTCAACGGCGACCTGCCGCTCATCACCGCCGACACCGTCGCCAAGTTCGCGCAGACCGTCGCCACCGGCGAGCTCGCCTGCACCGTCATGACCATGACCCCGCCCGATCCTTTTGGCTACGGCCGCATCAAGCTGGGCGCCGATGGTCAGATCGAGCGCATCATCGAGCAGAAGGACTGCACGCCCGAGCAGGCCGCCACGCTGCTGGAGTGCAACGCCGGCTGCTACGCCTTCGACGGCGCGCAGCTCGCCGCCCACATTAACGAGATCGGCAACGACAACGCGCAGTCCGAGTACTACCTGCCCGACATGCTCGAAATCCTCAAGGGTCACGGCCAGGCGGTCTCCATCTTCCACTGCGATGACTACCGCGACGGCCTGGGCGTCAACAGCCGCATCCAGCTCGCGCAGCTCACCGCCATCGCGCGCGACCGCATCAACGAGCACTGGATGGCCGAGGGCGTTACCTTCATCGACCCCACGCAGGCCTGGATCGGCCCCGATGCCGTCATCGGCCGCGACACCGTCGTGTGGCCGCAGACGCATCTGATCGGTCACGTCACCGTGGGCGAGGAGTGCCAGCTCGGCCCCAACAGCCGCCTCACCGACACCACCGTCGGCAGCGGCTGCATCATCGATGAGACCATCGCCATCGAGGCCGTCATCGAGAACGGCGTCGACTGCGGCCCGCGCGCCTACCTGCGCCCGGGCACCCACATGCTCGACGGCTCCAAGGCCGGCACGCACGTGGAGATCAAGAAGTCCACGATCGGCGAGGGTTCTAAGGTGCCCCACCTGTCCTACATCGGCGACACCACCATGGGCTCCGGCGTCAACGTGGGCGCGGGCTCCATCACCTGCAACTACGACGGCGTCCACAAGCACAAGACCGTCATCGGCAAGGACGCCTTCATCGGTTCCGACACCATGATGGTCGCGCCCGCCCAGATTGGCGACGGTGCACTCGTGGCCGCCGGCTCCGTCATCACCGAGCCGGTCCCGGCCGATGCACTCGGTCTGGGCCGCGCCCGTCAGGTAAATATCGAGGGCTGGGCCGCCGATTATCGCCGCCGCCTGCACGAGGACGACGAGGTATAACGTTTTATCAAGCACAAAAGGAGCTGTTCCATGAGGACGGCTCCTTTTTCTATCGTGACCTGCGCGACCGGATGAGTGGTCGGTTCGTGTCCGTTGACGGTAAAGACGTTATCAAGACCCGATTAACCCCGCCGCGCGGTTACAATGCAAAAAGGCATCTATATGGCATTCGATGAATAAAGGAGAAGGGTAATGCCGATTAATGATCCCGAGAAGTCGGAGAATATGCGCAAGTCCATCCGCGTGTATTCCGGTTCCTCCAACCGTCCCCTCGCTCAGAAGATCGCTGAGTACCTTGGGGTCGAGCTTTCGGGCCTTACGCTAAAGCAGTTCGCCAATGGTGAGATTTACGCCCGCTACGACGAGACCGTCCGCGGCGCCGACGTCTTCCTGATTCAGTCCGTGGCCGGCGGCAACGTCAACGACATGCTCATGGAGCTGCTCATCGCCACCGACGCTGCCAAGCGCGCATCCGCCCGCTCCATCACCGCCGTCATCACCCACTACGGCTATGCCCGCCAGGACCGCAAGGCCGGCCCGCGCGAGCCCATCACCGCCCGCCTCGTCGCCAACCTGCTCGAGCGCGCCGGCGTCAACCGCATCATCACCCTCGACCTGCACCAGGGCCAGATCCAGGGCTTCTTCGATATCCCGGTTAATCACCTGTCCGCACTGCCGCTGTTTGGCCAGTACTACAACGACATGCACTTCGACACCGACAACCTGGTTGTCGTCTCCCCCGACGTGGGTCGTGCCAAGGCCGCCAAGAAGCTGTCCGACATGCTCGGCTGCGACCTGGCCATCGCCCACAAGGGTCGTCCGCGCCACAACGCCGCCGAGGTCATGGGCATCATCGGTGACATCAAGGGCAAGACCTGCATCATCAACGACGACATGATTGACACCGCTGGCACCCTGTGCGCCAACGTCAAGGAGCTCAAGGCCATGGGCGCCGGCGACATCTACGTGTGCGCCACCCACGGCATCTTCTCGGGCCCGGCTATCGAGCGCCTGAACGATGCCCCCATCGTCGAGTGCGTCGTCACCGATGCCATCCCCGTCGAGGTCGGCGGCAAGATCAAGACCATCTCGGTCGCCGAGGAGTTCGCTCAGGCCATCTCCGCCGTTTACCACGAGGAGCCCGTCTCCACGCTCGTCGGCGGCGACTTCGCGCTGTAGTCGCATCGTCCTTGCA
>URNC01000140.1 GCA_900549065.1 uncultured Collinsella sp.
CACCTAAGCCTTCGTCGGCAGCGTCAGATGTGTATAAGAGACAGTCGCCAAATGCCACGACCGCGCGCTGGCAGCGGTTGTTGCACCGACGGCAGGTAACGCCGCCGAACTCGCGATGCTCGAAGCGCTCCACGGCATCGAGCCCGATAAACGACGTGCCGGCGTCGCCCTTGCGGCATTCCTCGCGCGCGAGCAGGGCGATACCGATAGCGCCCATCAGCCCCGGGTGGGGCGCACGCGTGACGGGTTTGCCCAGATACTGCTCGAATGCGCGCAGCACCGCGTCGTTTCGGAACGTGCCGCCCTGGACGACGACTTTGTCGCCCAGACGGTTGAGATTTGAAACGCGAATGACCTTGGTGAACACGTTCTCGATAATCGAACGGCAGAGACCGGCCATGATGTCGCCCGGACCCTTACCGCGCCGCTGCTCGGAAACGACGCTGCTGTTCATGAACACCGTGCAGCGGCTGCCGAGAACGGCGGGGGCTTTGGACGAAAATGCCTCGGTCGCGATATCCTCAACGGCTATTCCGAGGTTTTTGGCAAAACCCTCGAGGAACGAGCCGCAGCCCGCAGAGCACGCCTCGTTGACGACGATATCGGTCAGCACGCCGTGGTTGAGCCAGATGGCCTTCATATCCTGTCCGCCGATGTCGAGCACGAAGGTCGCATCGGGAACGCATGCGCACGCGGCGCGGGCGTGCGCGACCGTCTCGACCGTATGGTAGTCGGCGTGGAACGCGCGCGCGAAAAGCTCCTCGCCGTATCCCGTGGTGCCCACGGCATCGATCGCAAGCGTGACTCCCGCTGTCTCCCAGCGGTTCTTCAAGCTGACAAGACCCTGTTGGGCGACGTCGAGCGGTCTGCCGTTATTAGACGCGTAGAACGAATCGACAAGCTCACCCGCCTCATCGACCAGGGCGAACTTGGTCGTCGTGCTCCCCGAATCGATACCGAGCGCCACACGCACCGTCTCTCCGGGCGCATACGCATCCGGACCCTTTGCCGGCGTCTCTTTGCCATGGCGTGCCGTAAAATCCGCCTGCTCGGCAGGTGTGGCAAAAAAGGGCTGGGCAAGACGTCCCTCCCCGCTTGCGGGCGCGACCGTCTCGAGCTTATCCAGCCGGACAAAAGCGTCGGGAAGGTCGATCGGTTGGGACGATGCGAACATGTCGGTCAGCGACAGGGCGGCACCGCGCGCGACCATGATCTGCGGATCGCGCGGGACGATAACCTGATCGTCCGATAGATTCAGTTGCTCCCGGAACACGCGGACCAGTGTGGGGTTGTAGGCGAGCGTACCGCCCTCGAAGATTACCGGCGGCTCGATGTCGATACCCTGGGCCAGACCGCCGATCGTTTGGCGGGCGACCGCGTGAAGCGCCGAAAGCGCCAGGTCGGTGGTAGGAATGCCCTCGTTGAGCAGCGGCTGGATATCGGTCTTTGCGTACACGCCGCAGCGGCCCGAGACCTCGTGGACGGTCGTTCCCCGGCTTGCGAGCTGCTCGAACTCGCCCGATTCGGTGCCGACCCCCATGAGCTTTGCCATCTCGTCGATAAATGCACCGGTACCGCCTGCGCACGAGCCGTTCATGCGCATGTCAGCAACCTCGATGTCTCCCTTATCGTTGGTGCGGAAGAAGATCATCTTGGCGTCTTGGCCGCCCAGCTCGATGGCGCAGCGCGTCTGCGGATAGAACCTGCTGATCGCGAGCGCGTTGGCGACCACCTCCTGAACGTACGAGGCGACCAGCGCGGTCGCGATATCGCGCGCACCCGAGCCGGTCACCGCAACGCGCAGTGACTCATGGGGAAAGCGCTCGGCGAGCTCGCCGAGCATGGCGCGCACGCTCGCTGTCTGACACGCCCCGTGGCGGCGATATCCCCACCACGCCTCGGTCATATCCTCGTGCATCGCGTAAACTTTGGTCGTCGTCGACCCTACGTCCAGTCCTACTAGCAACGCCATAATGCTCCGTCTCTCGCATTTTTCCCGCTAGAGATATACCACTCTACGTAATACAACAGACTGTTGTATTTAAACTCCGTATAAAAAGCGGCTGCCGAAACGCTTCAGCAGCCGCCGAATGCACCAACAGATTGTTCTGCGCGCTAGCACGTCGGGCAACGGAGCAGCACGGGCCCTCCGGTCATGCGCACCGCTCACGCCCGCGATGTCGCCGAGAGAGCTATCCACGCTTAGGGCTCCAACCAAGCAAGTCGCCCGCGCTCAGCAGATCCCTAAGCGAGCTACTCGCACTCAGGAGCCATAGCCTGCTCCAAGAGCTCGGCATGCTCCTCCTCGAAAACCGTCCCCACAGGGAAGGCGCGACGGAAGACGAAGCGGGAAATCGGACCGGCTACCAAAAGGTTCCACGGCAGCGCCATCACAAAATTATGCGGGATGTTGATCATCCAGATCGCGGGCACGGAATACAGGTTCGCAAGGATGCCGCCGGGCATGTGCGTCAGACCCTCACAGGCACCGTACAGCGACATGATGATGACCATGGGAACGACCATGCAGGAGCTGACGGCGAGCGTCATGACAAGTGGCGAGCTCTTGCCCGACGTGACCAAGTACTTAAAGGCGAAACCCTTGGCGAGCGGGCTGGCGACGAACCAGTCGCAGCACATGGCAAAAATGTAGGCAACGGGGAAGCCGAGCCACGCAGTGGCAACGACCTCGCCGTTGATGGCCCCGTGCTGCAGGGCAACGTTGTAGATGCTCATCCAGAGCACCATGCAAAAGCACATGATAAAGGTGAACAGCAGGCTCTCTCGTTTGTTGATAGGCATAAAGGGCAGATTCCTCTCTGTGTTGTACCGCGGCGCCACGCAACAAAAACGGGCGGGCAAGATGGAGCTGTTGGAACTTCATCTCGCCCGCCCGTGGTACGCGCGTCTGCGACTACTTATGTGGTGGAACCAGCCTAGCACGAAACGCATGCGCTTCGTAAGCGTTGAGTTTATGAAGATGCAGGGCACCGATAATCCCCCGACCCCATAAGTTGCGGTGGAATACGGACTGTTTTGACCCTTTAAGCAGCAATTCAGTCCCTATTTCACCGCAACTCATTTGGTGCAAAGTAACCTGTCCCCCTTGTACCAATTAGCTGGTGTGGCGCCAGCGAGGGTCGGTGAGCGTACGCGCCACACCCAGTCCAACGGGCAGAAACGCTACGATGAGCACTGCGCGCACAAACCAGCCGAGCATATTGACCGTGTCGAAGGTGCACATGTAATACATCGAGCGATACAGATACAAGCCCGGCACCATAATGACAATCGAAGGCACCGTGAGGGCGATGCGCGGGTAGGTGAGCTTGACTTCAGCCAAGCTTGCGAGCAGCCCCGATACCAGCGCGCCGATAAACGCTGCTGCCTCGGGAGGCATTCCCGTGCTGAGGCCCAGGAAGGGAATCATCGTCGGCGCATCGACAAGGGTCAGACGCAGGGTATTGGACACGGCGCCGATCAACCCAGCTGCCGCGGCCATCTTTACCGGGCTGTTGAACATCACCGAGAAGCCGAATACGCCAACGAAGCTCATCACCACGCGCAGAAGCGTAAGGGCAAGCGGCGAAAGGCCCAGTGGGGCAAAGTCGTCCGGCGCCAGGCCAACACACTCGGCAACCATCCAACCTACGAGGGTCGCCATCACAATAATCGATACGGCATATGAAAGGCGCTCGATACCGCTTCGCATGTCGAGCTTAGCGATGTCGAGGCCTGCCGTAATGAGTGGAAAGCCGGGAATCACAAAGAGCATGGCGCCGATATAGCCTTCTTGGTGCGACATTGCCCCCGGTATGACCTGGCCAAGGCCGAGCAATGCCAGCAGATACGAAACGCAAGCGAGCGCAACGCCGGTCGTCAGCGCGCTGAACTGACCAAGGCCTTGCTTGAGAATATGGGAGCGGGCAAAGTTGCCGACACCCGCGCCCACGAACGCGCAGGCCATCTCGATAGGGCCGCCGCCGAGCAAAAAAACGAAGGCGCCACAGGCGCAGGCCGCCGCAAGGCCCTGTTGCCAAGGCGCGTAATCAGGTTTTGAACTCTCAACGGTCTTGAGCATCTCGTGATACTCGTGCACCGTGAAGCGACGACCATAGGTCTCGATTTCCTTGAGGAAACTCTCCATCATCCAAATGCGATGGGTATTGACGCCCGTTGTGGGCAAGCTGACGACCTCATTAAAGCAGTGACCATCTTCGATGCAGGTGCACTCAAACGACAGAAGACTTAAGTCAACGTGGATGGTGACACCGAGTACGGCGGCAACACGATTCATGGTATCGCGCACGCGCCAGGCACCCGTTCCGCTTGCCAGCATAAGCATGCCGGTGCGGCAGATGATGGATGATTTATCGGTGAGCGGCGCATCGACGGCAAGCTCATCGCCTGCCGTCACGATCTGGTGCCAGTCAGTTTTCATATGGAGCGCGCCGGCACGAACGCCGTGGTGCATGGGGGCTCTCGAAAGCAGCGAGTTAAGGCGCGAAGGCTGTGAGGGTTCCGCCGATTCGCCCTCGTCCTCGTCGGGCTCTTCATCGACCAGATCAAAGGAATCAAGCGGCGCTGGCTCGCGACGGTCGATCAGCTCCTCGTCCTCATCATCAAAGTAGTTGAACTGATCGAGCATGTCCTCTTCGATTGCGCGCTCGCTCGCGTCGTCCATATAGACGCTCCCTTCCTACCGACTAACCCCCATCCTAGGCAGCAACGGCTAAAGGAAACATAAAAGAGACAACTGTCATGCGAGCCATGTGCGCAATAGCCGTTGGGTAGTCATTGGGGACGTTCTTGAATGACCAGTCGTTTAAGAACACCCAATGACTACTCCGGCAACGCCGATGTTTTGGCAACGCCAGCGAGCGACGTCCAGGGCGAACAAGTTGGCATGAAAAAGGCAAGGCATAGACCTTCTGGTCATGCCTTGCC
>URNC01000141.1 GCA_900549065.1 uncultured Collinsella sp.
ACGCGCATAAAGAAAGCCTCCCATTTCTCATGTCCAAGAAATGGGAGGCAGTTCATATCCGCGGCAGGGTTTTTCTGTATCCCACCTATCTAGGTTGCGGCGAAATAGGGGTCGATAGACCAAAATGACCCGCTTTTCCCGTCCCCGGAGGATCAGTTAGCAGTACTTGCCACGAAAATGGCCCATCTACTACGTTTAACCCGATACCCCCGAACACACCCGCGTTTCATGAAAAACTGCAAGCGTTCTACCTGTGGTTTTGTTTTTACGCCATGGGGCATGGTCGGTGATGGGCAGTTGAACGTAGTAGATGGGCCCATTTCGTGGCAAGCGGGTCATGCGGCAGCCCGTTGCGCCGGCTCCCGTTCGATTTTTGCTCGGTGGGTATACTTCCTTTCGCATTAAACGCCGGACTGAGGAGGTATCCAAATGCCGGATAACGGGTCAATACAAAAAAGAGACGCGCACGAGATGGCTCATGGGCGTCCTGTCCAGATAACCGAGCACACGACGGTAACCGAGCTGCAGCCCAGTCTGTCCGATGTCGTGTGCGCAAACAAAAAGCTGCAGATTGGCTTTATCGTTGCGCTCGTGGTCCTGGCGCTGCTGTCGGGCTTTGTAGCTCGTCCGCATTTCGCCGATACCAAAACTTGGGACTCCACCATCGAGGTCATCGATCAAAAGAAGGGTAACGTACTGGCGCTCACGACCTCGTGCGTGGCGCTGTCTGCGGGCATTACCGCGCTGCCGGGTGATACGGGAACGCCGGTTGCCGAACAGCTCGCGCAGCTTTCAGGAAACTTGGGTATCGTGCTTGCCGTGCTCTACCTCGAGAAATACCTGCTAACCATTTTCTGGTCGGTTGGCCTGGGCATCTTAATCCCGTTTGCGTTGGTGCTCTTTGCGGTGTCGCTCGGTATTCACGGGCGCTGGAGCACGAGCGCTGTCCTGCGCCGTGTGGCGACGCGCGTGCTGGTGGTTGCCGTGATCGGCATGGCGCTCGTGCCCGCGAGCGTATGGGTGTCGCAGAAGGTCGATGAAACGTATCGCGTAAGTATTGAGCAAGCTGAGCAAAAGGCTGCGGACGCTGCGGACGCGGCCGACACCACGGACAAGTCAGCCGAGACCAGCTCAAAATCGAACAAGAAAAAATCCGAGGCCACGGAGTCCAAAAACGTGCTCGAGCAGTTGACTGATGGGGCATCGAGCCTTGTTACGTCGGTGACCAGCGGCGCCAAGCAGATGACCGATGAGATTGTGCGGCAGGTGACCGATCTGATTGAAGGCGTCATCGTGATGATCGTGACCTCGTGCGTTATCCCGCTGCTGGTGCTCGTGGCGTTCCTGTGGCTGGGACACGTGCTGCTGGGGATCGATATTTCCGGCCCGGCGAACTATTTGACGGGCCGCTTTCTGAGTGCTCCGTCCAAGCACGCCAAAAAGGGTGGGCAGTCCGAGTAGCTAAAACAGCTGTATATACCGGGGAATACCGCCGAAGGGCGGCCGAGACACGTTCTTGGCCGCCCTTTTGTTTGTTGAACACATGGTCGCTACGTCCGCGCCCGGCTCAAACGGTCAGCAATCATCCGTGAACGGTATTTGTTCAAAAAAGAACAAAGATAAACAAATAGTTGTTGCAGTTACTGTTCGAATGTGTTCAAATAAACATGAACAGTGAAGAACCGCACATTCAGATGCCCGGACCTGAACGCGATTCAACACTTCCAAACAGAAACTGCGCACCTGCGTATCTCTCAAGGAGGATGTCATGAGGGTTGTAATCGCTTCCGATGCCGACGGTATGTCGATGAAGGAGTCCATCAAGGAGATGCTCATCGCCGACGGTCACGAGGTCGTCGACTATTCCGAGACCCCTGCCGCGGACTTTGTCGATTCCGCGACCGCCGTTGCCAAGGACCTGCTGGAGCACAAGGATTCCCAGGGCTTCGCATTCGATAAGTACGGCGTCGGCTCCTATATGGCCGCCGTCAAGATTAAGGGCATGGTCGTCGCCAACATTTCCGACGAGCGTTCCGCCTACATGACCCGCGAGCACAACGGCTCGCGCATGGTCACCATGGGCCCGGGCGTTGTGGGCACCGAGGTCGCCAAGAAGATCGCCCGCGAGTTCCTGCGCGCCCAGTACGCCGGCGGCCGTCACCAGATCCGTGTTGACATGCTCAACAAGATGGCCTAACGAGAGCCACCGAGAACTCGAACTTCTACCTCAACTTGTGAATTCAGACGAAAGGACGTTCTGATGAAGAAGACCATCGCAATCGGTTGCGACCATATCGTTACGGACGAGAAGATCTATCTGGCCGACCGCCTGGAGCAGGCTGGCTACAAGGTGCTCGACTGCGGCACCTACAGCCACACCCGTACGCACTATCCCATCTACGGTAAGGCCGTGGGCGAGGCTGTTGCCAGCGGCAAGGCCGACTTTGGCGTGGCCCTGTGCGGCACCGGCATCGGCATCACCAACGCCGTCAACAAGGTTCCCGGCGCCCGCTGCGCCCTGGTCCGCGACATGACCTCTGCCCTGTATGCCCGTCGCGAGCTCAACGCCAACATCGTGGGCTTTGGCGGCAAGATTACCGGCGAGTTCCTGATGGCCGACATCATGCTTGCCTTCCTGGAGGAGCCCTACGAGAAGACCCCCGAGCACGATGCCCTGATCGCCAAGATCGATGCCTGCAACAAGGCCGATGCCGAGGCTCAGGCTGACCCGCACTTCTTTGACGAGTTCCTCGAGAAGTGGGACCGCGGCGAATACCATGATTAGCGGGTATCCGGCGTAATTAACTAGTCCGTTGACGGCTCGCGTTTCTGTGATGGGGCGCGGGCCGGTTTGCTATCAGCCCAATTGGCCCAGCGGGCTGGACGTGCATTGTTCTTTTGTTTGCGGCGCTGCCTCATTACCTTTCTGCTAAAGGCACGACGTTCACAATGGATCGTGCGAGATGATATGCGAAGGAGAAGATTCCCATGGAGTTTGTTCTTGATAACGGCTCTGTCCGCATTGCGTTGAGCACGGCTGGCGGATCGTTCACTTCTATTGCGGCCAACGGCCGTGAGTACCTGTGGCAGGGTGACCCGGCGGTCTGGTCGGGCCAGGCACCCATTTGTTTCCCGATCTGCGGCGGCCTTCGTGACGGTCGCGCAATGACCATGGGCGGCCGCGAGGTCAAGCTTGCCCGTCACGGCTTTGCTCGCAAACAGGAGTGGAAGCTCGAGGAGCAGGGCGACAACATGGTTGCGCTGAGCCTAAGCTCTGCCGACCATGCCGAGTTGCTCGAGCAATACCCGTATCCGTTTAAGATCGTTGCTCGTTACACGATCGATGCGGAGAAGGTGGCCGTGTCGTATGAGGTGACCAATGAGGGCGCCGAGGACATGCCGTTCTTTGTGGGCGGTCACCCTGGCTTTAAGTGCCCGCTTGACGAGGGCGAGTCCTATGACGACTACGAGCTCCGTTTTGAGCAGCGCGAGGCCGCCGAGCTTTGTACTGCCGTTCCCTCGACGGGCCTGATTGATGTTGAGCATCGCAGCAAGAACCCGATGGTTGGCCATGACCTGCCGCTGACCCACGAACTCTTTGACTTCGCGGAGACCATCTTTGACGTGCTCGAGAGCCGCGTGGTTACGCTGACCAAGAAGACCGAGGACAAGGGCGTGCGCCTGACGTTCCCCGATATGCCGTACCTGATTGTGTGGAGCAAGCCCGAGGGCGACTTTGTGGCCGTGGAACCGTGGGGCGGCCTGTCTACCTGCTCCGACGAGGACGATATTCTGGAGCACAAGCGCGGCTGCCTGGTGGCCAAGCCGGGGGAGACCGTTACCCGCGGCTTTGAGATCGAGATCCTTTAACGAGCTATCGTATGTTTGGGGCCGCGCGTGTCGTGCCCCGGAAACAGGAGTTCAACATGATTCTGACCGTTACCATGAACCCGTCGATTGATACGCGCTATCACCTCGACAAGTTGATCATCGACGACGTGAACCGCGTGACGCCCGAAAAGACTGCTGGCGGTAAGGGCCTCAACGTGAGCCGTGTGCTGCTGCAGCTGGGAGATGACGTGCTCGCGACCGGTCTGCTCGGCGGCCACATGGGTGCCTATATGGCTGAGCTCATGGATGCCGACGGCGTCAAGAACGACTTTGTGCCCATCGCCGGTGAGACGCGCATTTGCCTGAATATTCTGCACGAGGGTAATCAGACCGAGCTTTTGGAGAGCGGCCCGCAGATCGCCCCGGCCGAGCTCGAGGCCTTTACGGCCAAGTTCGCCGAGCTTGCAGCGAAGGCGGACGTTGTGACGCTTTCGGGCTCGCTGCCGCGTGGTGTCGATGCCGGCTACTATGCCGAGCTCGTCAAGATCGCCGAGGAGGCAGGCGCCAAAGTGCTGCTCGACACCTCGGGTGCATCGCTGGAGGCCGCGCTGGAGTCCGACGCTAAGCCTGAGCTCGTAAAGCCCAACCTGACCGAGATCAACGGCCTGCTGGGTACGTCCTTTACGACCGATGATGTCGATGCCCTGCGCGAGGCGCTTGCCGCGGATGACCGCTTTGCCGGTATTCCCTGGGTTGTCGTTTCGATGGGCGCTGCCGGTTCGGTGGGCTTCCATGAGGGTCGTGCGTTCCGCGCCAAGACGCCCGCGATTGCGGCTGTGAACGCGACGGGTTCCGGCGACTCGACCATCGCCGGCTTTGCGCATGCCATTGCTGCCGGCGCCGACGACGTCACCGTGCTCAAGACCGCCAATGCCTGCGGCAAGCTCAACGCCATGGATCCCAAGACCGGCCACCTGGTCATGGACCGCTGGGACGAGGTCTACAACAGCGTTGTCGTGACTGAACTGTAGGGTTACGCGGTTTTACCAAACCTATTGGTTCCGCCGTTCTACCGAACGGCGG
>URNC01000142.1 GCA_900549065.1 uncultured Collinsella sp.
TCTACACCTAAGCCTTCGTCGGCAGCGTCAGATGTGTATAAGAGACAGCTACTACGTCTATACCGAGGATCCGAGCGGCATGCTGACGGGCGTGCTTTCGCTGCGCACGCTGATCGTGGCCGACCGCGACGCCACGCTGGGCCAGCTCGCCTATCGCGATCTGGTCTACGTGTCGCCCGACGAGGACCAGGAAGACGTGACGGACGAGATGACCAAGTACGACCTGGTTGCCATCCCTGTCTGCGACGAGAACCGTCATATCCTGGGTATCGTGACCTTCGACGACGCCATGGACGTTATCGCCGAGGAGCATCAGGAGGACCTGCAGATCGCCGGTGTCGGCTCGGGCGACAGCGCGTCGGACGACTCGACGAACGTGCTCAGCTGGTTTGTGCATCGTCAGTACTGGGTCGTCGTGTGGGGCATCGCCTCGTGCATTATGGCGACCGTGCTGGGGACGGCGCTGGGCTCCGCGCATCTGGTGGTGTTCCCCATGTGCGCCATGCCGCTCGTGCTGCTGGCTGCCTCGCGCATGGTGTCGTTCGTCAAGAACTACTTCCTCGAGTACGACGGTCACGACGACGAGCCCAAACCGTACCTGGGATTCTTCTTCCAGAGCACGGGTATGGGCCTGATCCTTTCGCTTGTTACTTACCTGTGCGCGCAGCTGGTGCGCACCGCCGCGTTCCCCGATGCCGCTATGTTTGAGGAGCAGCTCTTTACTGGCTGCTTTAATATCGCTGCCGTTATTTGCCTGGTTGGCAACATGAGCGCCGTGATTTACCTGATGGTGCTGTTCTGGCGCGATGAGCACGACCTCAATACGTCGGGTACCGCCATGAACGTCATCGCCGTCATGATCTCGTGTGTGGCGTACTGCATCGCCGCGGTGCTGCTCACCATGTCGGTCATGGGGTAGGTGGTCGCGTGCAAAATACGAAGCAAAAGCCGAGCACCAAGCAAAAGCTGACCATTGCGGCCATCTTTGGCGCCATGGGCCCCGGTCTTTTGGCGGCGCTTTCGGGCAATGACGCCGGCGGCATCGCCACGTATTCCAGCGCGGGCGCCAGCTACGGCTATAAGATGCTCTGGATGCTTCCCGTCATGACCGTGCTGCTTATCGTGACGCAGGAGACCGCGGCGCGCTGCGGATGCGTCACAGGCAAGGGCTTAGCCTCGCTCATCCGCGAGCGCTTTGGCGTGCGCAAGAGCGTGCTGGCCATGGCGGCGCTGTTGATCGCCAACACGGCGGTGACCATCTCGGAGTTCGCGGGTATCGCGAGTGGCCTTGCCCTGTTTGGCGTTCCGGCGAGCATCTCGGTGCCGCTCGTGGCGCTGCTGGTGTGGATGCTTACCATGTCGGGTAGTTTCCAGCGCATCGAGAAGATTTTGCTGCTGGTAAGCTGCGTGTTCGTGACCTACATCGTCGCCGCGTTTATGGCCGGCCCCAACTGGGGCGAGGTCGCGGTCGACTTGGTCGTCCCCAATATTCAGAATGATCCCAGCTACGTGTCGCTCGTGGTCGCAACGATCGGTACCACCATCGCACCGTGGATGATCTTCTTGGCTCAGAACAACGTGGTCGATAAGAATGCGGGCGAGGACGACATCGTGCTGCAGCGTATTGATACCGTGAGCGGCTCGATCGCTGCTGATATCATTGCGGGCTTCATTATCATCACGACCGGTACGGTGCTGTTCCCGGCGGGTATTCAGATTAGCGATGCCGCCGATGCCGCCCGCGCGCTGGAGCCCATCGCGGGCCAGTGGTCCACGGTGCTGTTTGCCTCGGGCCTGGTCGCAGCTAGCTTTTTGGCTGCCTGCGTGCTGCCGGGCGTTACGTCGAGTGCCATCTGCGAGGCTTTTGGTTGGGAGCGCGGCGCCGATCGCAGCTGGGACGAGGCCCCGGTTTACCGCGGCATCATTACGGCCATCATCGGCATTTCTGCCGTGTTGGTGCTCATGCCTGGCGTCGATTTGTTCCAGATTATGATGACCTCGCAGGTCATCAACGGCGTGCTGCTGCCCGTAGTCTTGGTATTCCAGGTGGTTATCGCGGCGGATCGCCACATTATGGGCGCCAACCGCAACGGCCGCGTATGGAACGTGCTCACTTGGGCGACTATCGGCGTGATTACGGTGCTGACGGTCGTCATGTTTGTGCTGCAAGCGATGGGCTACAGCGCGTAGCGCCCACTTTTGCTTCCGAACAGGCCGCAGCGATGGGCTGCGGCCTGTTTTTGTCTGCTATAGGGTGCTAGCTATATACCGATGTGCAGCTATAAAGCCGCCTCTGGGGTGAATTAACAGCCCAGAGGCGGCTTTATAAGTCGCGGAAGTGGTCCCAAGTGCCGGATTGTAAGCGGATTTGGCTGCGTGTTACTTGTCGTCACCGAGCTTGTGTGGCTTGTAGGCGAGGGCATTGACGAGTGCGTCGGCGGCCGACTTGACGGCTGCCGGCTGCGGATCGTTGACGTGGTCCTCGGGGTGCACGGGCAGGTCTTTCTTGACCGCATCGTGGATCAGGTTGAGGTACTCGGTCACACCGGTGGCTGACAGGTGCGTGCCGTCGCCGTCGAACAGGTCGTTGCGGTTGGCGCTGTACCCGTACCAGTCGATAATGCGTACATTCTTGTAGCGCGTGGCGGCGTTGGCGATGGCCTGGTTCGTGGACCCGACCCACGGCTGCGGGCTACGCGTGTTTACAAACGCGACAATGCGCTGCTCGCCGGCGTCGGCCATGATCGCGTCGACCTGGGCGTCCGTTACCAAACCGTTGGTGCCCAGGGCAAAGACCACGATCTTGCCGGCAAGGTTCTGCTGGATATAGCCCTCAAATGTCGCGCGGCCCGCATCAAACTGGCGGCCCTTTTCGGCATCGATATGGCTGTGCGGGAACACGCCGTCAAAGGAATCAACGGCGCGCAGCGACACGGAGTCACCGATCATCAACAGGTCGTAGGAGCCATCGGGGAAGCCGTCGTTGTCCTTGTCGGTGTCATCGGCCGCCTGCTGGTCGGTGGGCGCGGTGTTTTTGGCTTCCTTGTTCAGAACTTCGGCGCCCTCGCCGCTCAGCGCAGACGTCTCGGGCACAAAAATCAGGCCGCCCAGCGCAACGACCAACACGACAGCACAGGCTGCGCAGACAGGGGCGTGTGCGCGTGCCCAGTTGGCGGGCGTGGTGGTGCCATCGCGGAATTCGGCGACGGTGCGGCCGAAGGCACCCTTCCTAAACGGCGTTTCGATAAAGCGATAGGAACACTCGGCTACGGCGACCACCACAAGTACCTGCAAAATGTACTGCCACCACGGCGTATCGTTGATGTTAGCGACCGGGTTCATGAGCAACAGCAGCGGATAGTGCCACAGGTAGATGCTGTACGAGCGCTTGCCAACCCACACGAGCGGCTCGGCGGACAGCACGCGGGCAACCATTCCCTGGGGCTGCACGCAGGCCGCGATGACCATGAGCGTGAGGATGGAGCATAACAGCGTGCCGCCGCGATACTGGAACGCGGTGTAGCCGTTGGTGAGCGCGACCATGGCGGCAAGGCCAACCAGGCCCACGACGCCCAACACATCGATGGATGCGGGCGAGGACCAAAAGCGCACGAGGGCGCTCGGCTGTGCCGGGGCGGTCTTGGCTGATTCGACGGCCTTCTTGCCAGGCTTGTCCTCGGCGCTCTTGCCGCGCTTGGCGGCGCCAGCTAGGCGATTGAGTCCCAAACGATGTGCGAGACGCACCGGCGCCAGGTCGCGATCGGGGATAAAGGCCATCCAGGCACCCAGCAGCAGCGAGAACACGCGGGTGTCGGTGCCGTAGTACACGCGGCTGGGGTCGGCGGCAGGGTTGTAAAGCACCATCATGGCGAGGGCAGATACCGCGGCAAGGCCCAGAACCACGCGGCGCGTGTTGGGCTTGCTCACATGCATGGATACCATGGCAAACAGCAGTGGCGGCCAAATCAGATAGAACTGTTCCTCGATGGCAAGCGACCAAAAGTGCGTGAGCGGCGAGGGGTCGCCCAGAGCATTGAAGTACGAGACGTTTTGGGCAATCTGCCACCAGTTGTTGAAGAACAGCAGCGACGGCAGGATGTCGGGGCGCATCTTGGTGAGCATCACGTGGTTAAAGATAGTGCACAGCGCGCAGGTTACAAACACTACCGTTACCACGGCGGGGACCAGGCGACGGATGCGGCGAATCCAGAAGTTCTTGAGGTCGATGTGGCCGGTCTTAGCGACTTCGTTGAGCAGCAAGCGCGTGATCAGATAGCCCGAAAGCACAAAGAAGATCGTGACGCCGAGCAGACCGCCCTGCGCCCACGTGAGGTTGAGGTGATAGAGCACCACCGCGACGACGGCAAGCGTGCGCAGGCCGTCAAGGGCAGGGATGTAGCGGGACTTGGGGCGAGCAGGCGTCTGCTGGTCGGTAGCGGACGAGCGTGTAGCGCCGGTGTTGGTCTTGGCTGCATAGGCGCCCTTGTTGGTGGGCGTTCGATGCGGGCTTGGGCCGCGTCGCGACTCGCCGGTGCGGCGGTCGGCGCGCGGGCGTTCGTGCGGCGCCTGGTTATCGGGCGCACGGCGCGGTCCGCGTGGGCTCGATGGTGGGAATTGTTCCATAAAACATCATCCAATGACGAGAATAATCAGCACATATTCATTGTAGCTGCCTGCTCCTGTGAATGCTTGCTGCTGGCGCAACCTCAAGGGCGCGTTCACATCAAAGTGAACTAAAGTTATAGAGGTGCGAGGGCGCACGATCGACGGCCGACGGTGGGCATAAGGCCCGCAGATGAGGAGGTTCCCATGGCAGATCGCGGCATCGTTGCGGTGTTTGGCAGCATGAACATGGACCTTTCGGTGGCGTGCGAGCGCATGCCGCGTGCGGG
>URNC01000143.1 GCA_900549065.1 uncultured Collinsella sp.
CTTGCGTTTGGCGGTCAGCCGTCGGCGCGCTTACACCAACATTTCCGACGCGATCGTAGCCTATTTCGTGCGGAAACTCGCAGGTACAGTCGTTGCTGCAGCTAGCTTGCTGGGGTAGTGCGCATCGAGTCTGGCTACAGGCGCATTCCGCGACGTTATTGCTCGCGAGCGTGATGCGTGATGCCAAATGCACAAGGCATGTCGAAAGGTCTCTTGTGTCGTAGCCTTCCGAGGCGAGCGCCGTTTGGGCGCGAGGGTCTGCGAAATAGGTGGTGAGGCTTTTGGCTCGGTACATATACACGAGCGCTCCGCAGGGCCGCCAGACCAAAACACTCAGGTGGATACCGAACGGGTCAAGCTCGCGATTGCACTGGGCGATAACGTTGAGCAGGCGTGCTCGGCGTTCTGCGATGGTTTCGGTTGCGGTCGAGCCGTCCCCGTGGGCATAGGTGCCTGGATAGGTAAAGAGCGATGCTGGCTTGATGCCCGCGAGCGTGGGAGAGCAGTTGCGCACGACTGCTGCCTGAAACGTTGGGATGTCTATGGTTCGAGTCACGGCGCTCCTTACGGATCTAAACTGTTAGCCTAGGAAAACTTATACACGAAAGTAAGCCATGGTCAACAAAAAAGTTTGAAGCGGGAAACTAATTGACCGAACGGACATGATTTTGGGTTAAGATGGGGACACCCCATGGGGGTATCTAGATAGGGCTACTTGAAAGGGGAACGCATGAGTGACTTGCTCAACCCTGCGAATCTCATCGTGCTGGCCGTCATTGCCGTCGGCATGTTTTTTGGACTGCGTCGTATTGCCGCTTCGACACACGGGAAGAGTTGCTGCAGCGATGGCGCGAGCGGTAAGAAGGCCAAAAAGGTTGTTGTGGTGGATACCGATGCGTCACACTACCCCTATAGCGATGAGCTGCTCATCGGCGGCATGAGCTGTGACGGCTGCGCTCAGAACGTAGCCAATGCCCTCAATGCACTGGATGGCGTGTGGGCAACGGTGACGTATGCGGACCACACGGCACGCGTGCGCTCTAAGCAGCCGGTTGATCGTGGTGTTCTCGAGACGGCCGTGAAAGACGCGGGCTACTACGTCATGACGCTGTAAGCGCCGTCTTGGATGCATTTCCTTGTCTAGGCTCGTCCGCGCAGCTCGATGTCTTGGATATCGTCGAAGTCGATGGCGATGTCTTTGAGCTTGAGGAGCTTGAAGGCGGGGAGTACCTCGTCGAGAATGCCGGTGCGGGAGCGATAGCCGTACGTATCGTAATAGGTGACACGAACCAAGTCGCCACGTTTGAGACCCTCGAGCTTTTTAGAAAGTACGAGGGCTTTTTCTTCCGTGAGCTCACGTTTTGGCTCGACGGTGATTTCCTGCTTGCGCACGAGTTCGTAGTATCCCGTGAGGGCGGCAAAGGGCATAAACTGTGCGGCGCGGTTGGCGCGCACGGCACCATTGGCAGTGAGGTTGGGGTCGGCGACGCGGCGTCTGCCCTCGGGGTCCGCCAGGCGCTCGAAGGCGGTCGGCGGGCGCACGGGCTGTTGTTTGGGCTTAGGCACGGTGTCCTCCAACTTGGTCGTTGCGTTCGCGCGCGGTGGCGCCGGCGGTAAAGCTTAATCCCTTGACGAGCGCGTTCTTGCCGTACTTGCCTTTCACGGCCAGGACGGCGCGCGCCAGGTCGCGCTCGCGCTCATCGGCCTCGATATCGCTGAACAGATCGATGGTGGCAAATTCCTCAGGCACAAGATTGCTAAAGCCCAGGTTGATGCGCTTGACCGGTCGTTTGGGATCGACAGTCTGCGCCCAGAGCTCATCGAAATAGCCCATGATCTTCTTAAACGAATTGGTGCGCTCGGGTAGCTTTCGCGAGGCGTTGGAGTGCGCAAAGAGCGCGGCATAGCCACCGCGCGGTTTGCCGCCATGCTCTCCCACAAAGATGCCATCGATTGCCTGCGCTTCGCGCACCAGGCGACGCCTTTCGTCATCGCGCTGGACGGGCTTGGGAGCACGGGGCGCGAGCCCGGGGCCGGCGGTTGCGGTGGGTTCGATACTCGACGTGCTCGAGCGCAGGTGCCCGCATCCGTCCACATATTGCGCTGTACCGCTGGCGTCGAGGCGGCGTATGTCGGCGCGCTCGCTCGCGTAGCCCACAAAGAGCGAGATGCTGTCGCAGACCACGTGCTTATCGACCAAGTCTAAAACGGCGTTGTCGACCATCTCGCGCAAGACGGTATAGGCCTGTTCGTAGGCATAACCCTTCGAGAGCACTTGTCCTGTGGTGGTTGAGGTTGCCTGCGGGCGATAGGCTTGGATATCGGCGATGGTTGTCGGCTCGCGCCCGAAGGCGTGGTCGATGAGATACTCGGCATTGACGCCGAGCTCGTCGTAGAGCAGGTTCTCGTCGAGTGCGGCGACGCCCATCAGATCGTAGACGCCATACTTTTCGAGTCGGGCTGCCACGCCGGGGCCGATGCCCCAGATATCGGTGATGGGACGATGGGGCCAGATTTCCTTGCGAAAGGTCTCGTCGTCGAGTATGCCGATGCGGCTGGGTACGTGCTTGGCGGTGATATCGAGTGCAACCTTGGCCTGGAATAGGTTGGGGCCGATGCCGACCGTCGCCGTGATGCCGGTGCGCGCCAGGATCTCGTCGCGCAACATGCAGGCGAAGCCTTCCGCATCGGTGTGATAGAGGTCCAGGTAGGGTGTCACGTCGATAAAGCACTCGTCAATTGAGTAGACGTGAACGTCTTGCGGACTGACGTATTCCAGGTAGATACCGTAGATCTGCGCCGACACCTCCATGTAGTGCTGCATACGCGGTACGGCCTTGATGTAGTCGATGCCGTTGGGAATCTCGAACAGACGGCAGCGGTTGTGAATCCCTAAGTCTTTCATAGCTTGTGTGATGGCGAGGCAGATGGTCGTGCGCCCGCGCGATTCGTCGGCAACGACCAGGTTGGTGGTGAGCGGATCGAGCCCACGGTCGACGCACTCGACGCTAGCGTAAAACGTCTTGAGGTCGATGCAGATGTAGGTGTGACGCTCGTGCCCCACGCGTCCTCCCATCAAACACATGATCTTATCGAATATCTGTTCGATAATACCCGCTCGTCCGGACATCGTCAAAACCTGTCAAAAAGGGACTGGTTTGTTTTGGTGGGTATGGTCGTGCGGTTGGATTGGGTTTTTAACGCAGCTCTAAAGAGTGCGAAACAGCTCGGAAAACCTCGCTTCGTAGCATGGGCCTAACGATTGATACCGCCTATACGCACGGAAAGGTTGTGGAAAAGATGGTCAATTATGGGTTTGGTATGCCGACGCGCCTTGTTGCGGATGGGGACGTGGCTCGCTGGTGCGGACGATTGGTCGCTCACTACGGAGGCACCAAGGCGCTGGTTGTGCTGGGCGGTGACAAGCATACGCGCGATGAGCTTGTCTCGGCGGCACTCGGCTCGCTTGATCGAGCTCTGCTCGAGCGCGTACTTTTTCGCTGCGGCTCGGTTGAAGACGACGGGGGAGACGAGCTGATCGACGAAGCCGTGGCCCTGGCGACCGACGGGGGCGTGGACTTTGTCCTGGCGATCGGCGATGCCGATACGGCGAGCTTTGCGCGCGAACTCGCGCGTCGCATGGCGGCGCTCGATGCCGGCGAAGACGGCTTTGTTCCCTACGGTTGCATTGTCTCGGAGGGCAAGGTGCCTGCTGTCGTGGGCACCGGTGAGGTTCCCGTTTTTGCCATTATCGCGCCCGAACTGCTGGAGGGCATCGGGTCTCCTCTGCGTGAGTTGCTCGGTAGCGTCTGCGCCGCGGCCTAATATTTGCCATAAAGGGATGGGTTATTTTTGGTTGGTAAAGCGTTTGACCTGCCAAAATAAGCCTGTCCCTATTTGGTCGGTTGCCGTTTGGGGGCCGATTGGCAACGCTCGCTGATTATAGTCTTGACCTGCGCTAGAATAGTGGCATCTGAATGTCCGGGCGCATGGAGGCGTGCGCCCGTATGCTGAGGAGGACTCTATGGCAACTGTTGCCGCACCTATCGATGCTACGTCGACTGCCGCTTGGAAGGCACTCGAGGCCCATCAGGAGAAGCTCGAGGCCGAGGGTATCGACCTCAAGGCCTGGTTCGCCGCCGATGCCGAGCGCGTGAACAAGCTGAGCTTTGACGCCGGTGACCTGCACTTCGATCTGTCGAAGAACCTGGTGACCGATGAGACCGTCAAGCTGCTGTGCGATCTTGCCCGCGAGGTGAAGCTCGAGGAGCGCCGCGACGCCATGTTCTCCGGCGAGCACATCAACACCACCGAGGACCGCGCTGTCCTGCACACCGCGCTGCGCCGCCCGGCAAGCGAGAAGGGCCAGCTCATCGTCGACGGCCAGGACGTCGTCGCCGACGTGCACGAGGTCCTGGACCGCATGTATGCCTTCGCCGAGCGCGTGCGCTCCGGTGAGTGGAAGGGTGTTACCGGCAAAAAGATCGAGCACCTGGTGTCCATCGGCATCGGCGGCTCCGATTTGGGCCCGGTCATGGCTTACGAGGCTCTGCGTCCCCATGCCGACGCCGGTATCGACTGCCGCTACATCTCCAACATCGACCCCAACGACCAGGCCGAGAAGCTCAAGGGCTTGGATCCCGAGACCACGCTCGTGATCATCGTCTCCAAGACCTTCACCACGCTCGAGACCCTCACCAACGCCCGCGAGGTCAAGACCTGGATGCTCGAGCAGCTCAAGGCTCAGGGCGCCATCGACGGCTCCGATGAGCAGAACGCCGAGGCCGTGGCAAAGCACTTCGTCGCCGTCTCCACCGCACTCGAGAAGGTCGAGGCCTTCGGTATCGACCCGGCCAACGCCTTCGGCTGTCTCTTATACACATCT
>URNC01000144.1 GCA_900549065.1 uncultured Collinsella sp.
CTACGGCGCATATGCCGAAGGCGCCATCGATGCACTGGCGACGAACCCGGCGGATTCGTCACGCGCGCTGGTCATCGACTATAAGACGGGCGGCACGCCGGACGAGACGCCGGACCAGCTGCAGGAGAAGCACGCCCTGCAGGCGCGCGTCTACGCTGATGTTCTGAGCAAGGCGGGCTTTGAGGCTGTGACCGTCAAGTTCGTCCGCGTGGAGCAGGCCGATCCGACTCTCTTCGTCAATCCCGCCGAGCCCCAAGTAGTCACCTACAACTTCTAGTCCTCAGATAACTTGCGGTGGAATCCTTTTCGATTCCACCGCAACTGCAATAGCGATGATTTTTCTGGGACGGGGATTAAAAAATCATTAGGTACGGAATGATTTTTTAATCCCCGTCCCAGAAAAATCATCGGGTAGATGAGGGCAAGGGTAGCTAAAATAGCCCCGTCCAAAATTGACTGCCCATGTTGGTTTGGCTAGGTTCGGGTGCCGTCCGCGCTGTGCGGTAGAATCGTAACCCTAAGATCACGAACCCGCATCGGAGCTCATTACATGGCATTCGTCCATCTGCACAATCACACTGTTTTCTCCATGCTCGACGGCGCAACCCGTATCCAGGATATGGTCAACCGTGCCGTTGAGCTGGGTATGCCCGCTGTGGCCATTACCGACCACGGCTACATGTATGGCGTGCCCGACCTGGCGCTGGCCTGCGACGCCGTCAACCACAACACGCCCGAGTACAAAACCTGGAGTCACGACAAGGCCTTCTTGGAAAAGGACCGCCGCGACGAGCTGGTGGAGCCCGATCCCGAGGAAAGCCCGCGCGAGCATGCCCAGTATGTGAAGGACATGGCCATGTGGGACGAGAAGGGCAACATCGACGAGCTCAAGCCGCCCCTGGTCATCAAACCCATCTTTGGCTGCGAGGTCTACTTTACGCCGGACGAGACGCTCGCCCGCGACCATAAGCCCGAGCTCTACCATATGATTCTTCTGGCCAAGGACCAGGAGGGCTACGTCAACCTGATGCAGACGGTCTCCGAGGCCGCTGTGCAGGGCTTTTACTACAAGCCGCGCGTGACGCTCGACAACCTGCGTCGCCATGCCAAGGGCATGATCTGCACGAGCGCCTGCATCGCGGGCATCATTCCCAAATACATCGACCGCGGTGACATGGAGGGCGCCATCAAGTGGGCCGAGACCTTCCGCGACACCTTCGACCCTGGCGACTTTTACATCGAGATCCAGGAACACGGCATTACCACCGACAACGGCCTGACCGACGAGCAGATGGACCGCACGCTCATCGACATTGCCAAACAGGTGGGTGTCAAGGTCATCGCCACCAACGACTTCCACTACCTGCGCCGCGAGGACGCGCCCGTACAGGACGTCATCATGTGCATCGGCATGAACGCCAAGGTCGACGACCCCAACCGCATGCGCATGACCGGCTCGGAGTTTTACATGAAGACCGAGGAGGAGATGCGGGCGATGTTCCCGTATTGCCCCGAGGCCTGCGACAACACGCTCGAGATCGCCGACAAGTGCTACGTGGAGCTGGACTGGGATTCCATCATCCTGCCGCGCTTCCCGCTGCTCGACCCCGGCGAGACGCACGAGAGCCAGTTCCGCCGCGAGTGCGAGAAGGGCCTGCGCCAACACTATGGCGATGACTGGGCCACACGCGAAATCGGTGGCGTCAACATCAAAGAGCGCTTTGAGTACGAATACAAGGTCATCTGCGACAAGGGCTTTGCCGCCTACTTCCTCATCGTTGCCGAGTACGTGCAATGGGCCAAGGACAACGGCATCGGCGTCGGCCCCGGCCGTGGCTCGGCCGCCGGCGCTATCGTCGCCTACGCCATGAACATCACCGCGTTCGACCCGCTCGAGAACGGCCTGATGTTCGAGAGGTTCCTGTCCCCGCAGCGTACCGAGATGCCCGATATCGATATGGACTTCGACGATGAGCGGCGCCTCGAGGTCGTGGAGCACGTTCGCCAGCTCTACGGCCCCGAGAAGGTCACCCACGTCATCACCTACTCGACCATCAAGGCCAAGCAGGCCATCAACGACGCCGCGCGCGTTCTGGACTACCCGGTCTACATGGGCCAGCGCCTGTCCAAGATGGTCTCGAGCGATCCCAAGGTCAAGCTCAAGCAAGTACTCGAAAAACAACCCGGCAAAGAGGATCTGTTTAACCCCGACTTTGCCGAGGCCTATAAAAAGGACGACGACGCCCGCCGCATCATCGACACGGCGCTCTCGATTGAGGGCCTCACCCGTGGCGAGGGCGTGCACGCGTGCGCCGTTCTGATCTGCCGCGACCCCGTCAACGAGCATGTGCCCACCAAGCTCGATACCAAGGGCGGCGTCGAGATTACCCAGTACGAAGGCCATACCGTTGCCGACATGGGCCTGCTCAAGATGGACTTCCTGGGCCTGCGCACGTTGACGGTTATCTCCAAGGCCAAGGCCAACATCAAAAAGAACTTCGGCATCGACATCAAAGAGGAAGAGATTCCCTTTGACGACCCCGAGATCTTTAAGCTCATGGGCTCCGGTCACACTGCCGGCGTCTTCCAGGTCGAGTCCGCCGGCATGACGGCCACGATCAAGAACATGAAGCCCACCGAGTACAAGCACGTCGTGGCATTGATCGCTCTATACCGCCCGGGCCCGCTGGGCGCCGGCATGGTCTCGTCCTACATCAACCGCATGAACGGCAAGGAACCGGCCGTCTCCTACGACGACCGTCTGGACGACATCCTGGGCGAAACCTACGGCACCATGGTCTACCAGGAGCAGGTTATGCTCATCTCCGTCGAGATGTGCGGCTTCTCCAAGGGCGAATCGGACTCGCGTATCCGTAAGCCCGTGGCTAAGAAAAAGATCAAACTGCTCACGTCGACGGTGCTCCACTGGGAGGATGGCTCGGACGAGACCACCTACGACCACTGGATGAACGGCGCTATCAAGAACAACTACACGCGCGAGGTCGCCCAGAAGATTTGGGACGATGTTCTCGAGTTCGCATCCTACGCCTTCAACAAGTCGCACTCCGCCGGCTATGCCATTCTGGTTATGCAGACGGCATGGCTCAAGGCGCACTATCCGCACGAGTACATGGCGGCCGTCCTGACGTCCTACACGGGCAAGACCGACAAGATCGTGCACTACGTCTCGGCATGCCGTCACGACGGCATCCCCGTGCTTTCGCCAGATGTCAACGAGTCCGGTACCGAGTTCACGGCTACCAAGGAAGGCGTGCGCTTTGGTTTGGCTGGCATCCGCGGCGTGGGCACCGGCGTGGCGCAGGCGATTATCGCCGAGCGCGAGGCGGGCGGCCCGTTTAAGACGCTGCACGACTTTGTCGAGCGCGTGGACTCGAGCCAGGCCAACCGTCGCGTGATCGAATCGCTCATCAAGGCAGGCGCCTTTGACTCCACGGGGTATCCGCGTCGCCAGATGATGCACTTTGTGGACAAGAACAACCCCGAGAACATCATCGATGCCGCTGTGAAGCGCCAGAAGGATCGTGCGAGCGGCCAGACGTCGTTCTTCGATATGTTTGGCGACGTTGAGGGCTCGGGCTTTGAGGTGAGCGTGCCCGATCCGGATGGCCAGGAGTGGGACCGCCACCTTAAGCTAAGCCAGGAGAAGGAGGTTCTGGGCATCTATGTCTCGGACCACCCGCTGCGCCCGTTTGAGTATGCGCTAGCCAAGGCACGCGACTTCTCGTTCTCGCAGATCGATACCGGCTACGAGGTGCAAAACCCCACGGGCGGTACCATCAACCAGGAGATTCCCGAGGGCAAGGCGCTGTGGTGGGCCGGCATGGTCTCGAGCGTGTCCAAGCGCGTGACCAAAAACGGCGACCCCATGGGCATCGTGCAGCTCGAGGACATGGAAGGCGAGGCCACGGTCGTGGTGTTCCCCAAGACCTACAAGGAAGCCGAGGGGTACCTGTACGGCGAGGTCGATCCCGAGACCGGTGCGCAGCTGTCCGATGCGTTTGTTCGTATTAAGGGCAAGCTCGAGCGCTCGGACCGCGGCGACCAGATCATCGCGCAGGAGATCGTGCCGCTTGAGCTTAACGAGGAGAACAACAAGCCCAAGGTGTTTGAGGTCATGGTGCCCAACAGCCGCTTTAGCCAGGGCAATATGGCGCGTCTTGCCACGGTGCTTACCGCCAACCCGGGCGGCGACCGCGTGGAGATCTTTATCGAGCAGGTGGACGGGCGCGTACTGCGTGCCGAGGTGCCGGCCAAGGTCAACGCACGCTCGATTCCGCTGCTGGCAGAGGCAAAGGCGATTGTGGGTAACCAGGGCCGCGTGACGGTTATCTAAGCTACCCCGGGTGAGATTGGAGGAAGTGATGGCGCAGGGGACGTTTGTGCAGGCGCTCCGGAAAGAGGCGGCGCTGAGCGGCACCTTTATGAAGGGCCGCTCGCTCATGCTCAACGGCGCCGTGCTGTCGATTGAGGACAGCGGCTCGCGCTTCTCCAAAAACGTGACGGTTGAGGGCTCGGTGCGCGGTTCGCGCGGCGACCTGTACAAGACGCACGTGGCGCTCGACATGGACGAGCACGAGGTGATCGACTACGACTGCGATTGCCCCGCTGCCTTCCGCTATTCCGGCATGTGCAAGCACGCCATCGCCACGGCGTTGGCGTATCTGGATGCCAGCGGCGCCGAGCCCGTTGAGGGCCTGCGCACGCCGGTCCGCACGTTTACGGCACCGCCCGTACAATCCAAACAGCCCACACGCCCCGCGCCCACCGCCTGTCTCTTATACACATCTCCGAGCCCACGAGACTACGCTGCA
>URNC01000145.1 GCA_900549065.1 uncultured Collinsella sp.
CACTGGAACACGAGCCGGAGGCAGGTAAGATTGAAGGGCCTGACCCCGGAGGAGTTCCGGAATCAGGCCCTCGCGGCCTAGTCGCTATTTAGGGCGTCCAAGATTTGGGGCGCAGTTCACACGGAGGTCGGGCTTTTTGCAAACGCCGATGTATTGACGAATTTGGAACTGCTGGAAATACGAAACTATGCCGGTTTACTACGATGAAATGAGAAATTCCAACCACGCCGGCTTTTCGCAAAAAGTGCAAGGCATCTACCTGCGGTTTTAGTTCAACAAGTTTCGGAGTGGTCGCGGTTGAGCGATTCATCGTAGTAAACCGCCATAGTTTTGGCGGAGGCAGTCAGATTTGTGGGCGGTAAACCAAAGAGTGTCCCTTTTGAATAGTCGTTTAAGAACGTCCTCAATGACTAAGTTGCAGGTGGTGGCGGTTGTGTTACACTAACGCTGCGTAATTGACGCAATCATCTCGATACAGATCAATGATGTCCGTCGTTTTGAACGGAACTAGACTGTTTAGCCGCCCTGAAGGTTTATGCAGGGAGCATGTGATCACAGGGCTTGAAAAGAAAGTTGAGCAAACACTGTGTCTGATCAACAGCAAGAAAACGAAATAACGACGACGCAGGCCGCTCCCGCTGCACCGGTTGCGTCGGACCAAGTCGCGGCGCCCGCGCAAACCTCGGCTCCTGAGACGCCTAAGACTGCAACGGCTGAGAAGGCCGTGCCTGCAACTGGTGAGGAGGCTGCTCCGGCAAAGCCCAAGCGTACGCGCCGCACGGCCAAGTCTGCTGCTGACGGCGAGGAGGTCACCAAGCCCAAGCGCCGTACCACGCGCACGACGCGCGTCAAGCGCACCGTTGCAGCTGACTCCTCGGCGCCGATTTCCGATGAGGTCGCGCAGGCACGTGCGTTGGCGCAGATTAGCGAGGCTCAGGTGGTGCGCGCCCGCCGTCGTGCTGCCGAGCGCGAGGCCGCGGCTCTGACCGAGCTTGCAGCTCCGTCTGTGCCCGAGACGCCTGCCGCCACCGAGACCCCTGTCGCCGACCAGCCGACCGAGAAGCCGGTACCGCTCACACGCCGTCGCACGGCTGCTAAGGCCGAGCAGGTTGCCGATCAGGTAACCCCCGAGCTCACTGAGGCTTCGGTCCGTTCCGCGGCAGGGGAGGGCACATCGCCTGTTGAGCCCGCTGCGCCTGTCGAGGCCAGCGAAGTTCCCGTTGTCGATCCGGCTTTGCGCCCGCACCGTCGCGGTCGTAAGCCCAAGGCCTTCGTCGAGGCCGAGAAGGCCGCAGCCGCAGCCGCAGCCGCTCGGGATGCTGCTGCGACCGCCGAGTCTGCAACCGCTGCCGACGCGCCCGTCCAGGATGCTACGACTTCCGAGGCCGTTTCTGCCGATGCCGAGCCCGCCGACGTCCGTCCTGGTCGCAGCCATCGTACTGCTGCTAAGCGCACGTCCAAGGCCAAGGCTGCCAAGAAGGGTGCGTCCGAGGATTCCGCCGAGACGACCGCCGATGCATCGACTGATGCCGCCGAGCCCCAGGACGTCGAACAGCCTGCGTCTGAGAAGCCCAAGCGCGGTCGTAAGAAGTCCGCTAAGGCCAAGGCGTCCGAGCAGCAGGCCGAGGCCGAGCTGCAGGTCGATTCCAAGGCCGAGGCCAGCGATGATACTGCGGCTAACGCTGATGCCGCCGCAACCGATGGTGCCGCTCCCGCTGAGGCCGATGACAACGCTCGCCCCAACCGTCGCCAGCACAAGCGCAACGAGGAGCGCAATGAGCGCAAGGACGAGCGCAACAACGACCGTCGCAACCGCCAGCGCGATCGCAAGCAGCGCAACAAGGAGCGCAACGCCGCCCCCACCGAGCCCACGCTTTCGCGTGAGGAGCTCGCTGCCATGAAGGTCGCCGAACTGCGCGAGAAGGCCAAGGAGTTCGAGATCGAGACGACCGGCAAGAAGAAAGCCGAGCTCGTCGAGGAGATCTACACCACTGCCGCGAAGGCCGAGGGCTTCCGCGATATCAAGGGTATCCTGCAGATTCGTCCGGACAGCTCCGGTATCATCCATGCCCACGGTTACATGAAGTCCAACGACGACGCCTTCGTCCCTGCCTACCTCATCCGCTCCGCGCGTCTGCGCACGGGCGATGTCATCGAGGGCTCGCTGCGTCCTTCGCGTGGCGGCGACAAGCGCGCCGGCCTCGCCAAAATCACGACCGTTAACGGTCTGGACCCCGAGCAGATTCGCAACCGCCCCAAGTTTGGTGACCTCACCCCGGTCTATCCCAACGAGCCGCTGCGCATGGAGCACGGCAAGGACTCCATTACCGGTCGCGCCATCGACATCGTGTCGCCGATCGGCAAGGGTCAGCGTGGCCTGATCGTGTCCCCGCCCAAGGCCGGCAAGACCACGATCCTCAAGAAGATCTGCCAGTCTATCTCGATTAACAACCCCGAGGTGCACCTCATCTGTCTGCTCGTCGACGAGCGCCCCGAAGAGGTCACCGATATGCAGCGTTCCATCAAGGGCGAGGTTGTGGCGTCGACCTTCGATATGCCCGCCGACAACCACACTCGCGTGGCAGAGCTCGTCATCGAGCGCGCCAAGCGCATCGTGGAGCTGGGCGGCGATGTTGTGGTGGTGCTCGACTCCATCACGCGTCTTGCCCGCGCCTACAACTTGGCGGCGCCCGCCTCGGGCCGCATCCTTTCGGGCGGCGTCGATTCGGCGGCCCTGTATCCGCCCAAGCGCTTCCTGGGCGCAGCCCGTAATATCGAGAACGGTGGCTCGCTCACCATCCTGGCCTCTGCCCTCATCGACACCGGTTCCAAGATGGACGAAGTCATCTTCGAGGAGTTCAAGGGCACCGGCAACATGGAGCTTAAGCTCGACCGCGACTTGGCCGATCGCCGCATCTTCCCAGCTATCGACCCCGTTGCCTCCGGTACGCGTAACGAGGACCTGTTGGTTGACGAGCAGATGCGCCCGTTTGTCTTTGGCCTGCGTCGCATTCTTGCCGGCATGAACAACACCGAGCGCGCAGCCGCATCATTTATCAAGGGTCTTAAGGGCACCAACACCAACCAGGAGTTCCTGGTGCGTTCGGCCAAAAAGCACAGCGACTACGAGCAGACGTTCTAGGTTGTCATCCACGCGCAGCGATAGTCATCAGTGCAATAAAGGGTCGGGGCTTTGAGCCTCGGCCCTTTTCTATATTGCCGCTCCGCGCTTTTTTGACCATAAGACTGGCAAGCAGCAGGTTTCCCGTTTCAATCCGACATCGTCGCTTGCAATCGACAGGGCGGTTTCGCATAATAGCTTTTAAGCTTCGCGACGGAAAACGCAGATGAAACGAACCATATACCGTTGCTTTGGGGCATAGCCCCGCTTCATCTTCTCTCGCGCAGCCAACTGAATGATGCGATTTGGGTGCTGGAAGATGGGGAGAGCTCATGGCTTCTTCTGATGCAACACAACGAGCAGTCCTTGCCGGACTTTCGTGCGGGATCGGCCTTGCCGCTCCCGTGGTTATGTATGCCGCGACGCTGCCGTTTTCGTCTGTGAACGAGACGGTCGTGGCGGGTGCGGTTCCCTTCGCCGTGGGCGCGGTGGCGGGCGTGGGTATCTATGCCGCCTCGCTGGGTATTTCCGAGTACCGTGCGCAGCGTGAAGAGCGTCTATTCCAGCCTGATGCCATGGGCGGTGCCGCCAATCTCAATCAGCATCAAAGCGAGTTCAAGACCGCCTCGATTCCAGCTCAGCAGCAGGATGCGACTCCTTACGCTGCGGCTTCTGCTTCTCAGGCTCAGGCGGAGCAGTCTACCTCGGCATTCCTTTCCGGCCTGACTGGTGCGTTCCAGCGCCGTCATGCCGATGATGGTGTCCCTACCATCGCTCGAGCCGCAGATGCTATGGACGAGGACGAGGCTTGGTCCATGATCGACAGTATGCTCGACGACGATTCGCCGGTGAGCTGCGACCCTGCACACTCGCGCGACGTCTATCAAGTCGCCATCGACGAGCTCACCAACGGCGGGCAGACCGGCTCCTTCAATCGCGACGACATCGCCGCCGCGGCACGCGCCGTGTCTGGCTCCCAGGCCGCCCCTGCGGGCAGCACGGCGGCTTTCGTGGCGCTCGTCGCCAACGCGGCAGCCAATAACGCCTACAACGCTACCTCGGCGGACGCGAACGCTTCTGCCGACAATTCGTACGTTGATGAAGCCATGACTGCGGACGAGGAGGCCGTTGCCGCCCGCCGTGCCGCCGAAAGCTCGCTGTGGGGCGCTCCTGCCCAGCAGCAGGCGGCTGAGGCTGCGCCGTACAATGCAAACCTCGCCAGCATGCCTATCATCTCCGGTGCCGCGGACATCGATCTCGATGACCTCGATGAGCCTGCGGCCATCACCGCATCGATTGATGTCCAAGATCGCATCGACACCGGCGACCTTCCGGACGCCTCGCTCGAGGTTGATGTTCCCATGGCCGATTACTCGGGCCACGAGGACATGTGGGCCGCCGCCACCGCGATTCTGGATGAGATTGACGAGCCTGCTCCTGTTACGGCCCCCGCTCCCGTCGCTGCCCCTCAGCC
>URNC01000146.1 GCA_900549065.1 uncultured Collinsella sp.
ACGAGATGCAGCGTAGTCTCGTGGGCTCGGAGATGTGTATAAGAGACAGGGCTTGTAGACGCGTACAGATTCCAGCACATCGGCCATGCAGGCACCGTAGGCACCGGCGTTCATGTAGCAGGCGCCGCCGACCGATCCAGGGATACCCGAGATGGGCTCCATGCCGGTGAGGTCGGCCTCGGCTGCTGCCGCGGCGACATCGGAAAGCAAGGCGCCGGCTGCCGCCGTGACGTGCGTGCCATCGACGGTGATGTCGGAGAGGCCTTCGCCCAGCGCCACGACGACACCACGGATGCCCTTGTCGCCAACGAGCAAGTCGGAGCCGTTGCCCACGATGGTAAGCGGCAGGTCGCAGCGATAGCAGGTATCGAGCGTGGCGACGAGGCCCTGCTCGGTGTCGGGTGTGACAAAGACATCGGCCGGGCCGCCGATCTTAAACGTGGTGTGCTCGCGCATGGGCTCGCTCATGAGTACGTTGTCCTCGCCGGCAACGCCAGCGAGCGCGCAAAGCAGGTCCTCGTTAAAAAAGTCGTTCTCGTGCATACGAATATCCGCCTTTTGGTGGTTGTTGTCATCAATCGATTGCAATATACCCCACCTGGACGGATTTGGTGCGCTGACGGCGATAAAACAGCCGTCCACCGGATTGGTAAAGTGTTTATCACCGAGGTAGATGGGCAGTCGCTATACTTTCAAGAGATTGCGCGTAAACCCGGAAGGAGCGAGATGGCCAACAAAGTCACCCTCAAGCAGATCGCCCAGGAGGTGGGGCTTTCCCCTTCGTCGGTTTCGCTTGTACTCAATAATCGGCCCTGTCGCATCTCGGAAGAAAACCGCAAGCTCATCAAGGAGGTTGCGGCGCGCAACCACTATGTTCCTAACCAGATCGCGCGCAGCCTGGTCATGCGCGAGTCGCGTACGCTGGGCCTTATCGTTCCCAATATCGAGAGCCGCTTTTTTGCCTCGCTCGCCGGCAGCTTGGAAAAGCGCTGTCGCGAGGACGGCTATGCACTCTTTATTACCAGCTCGGGTGGAAGCGCCGATGACGATCTGGAACTGCTACGCCAGCTGGTGACGCGCGGCGTCGATGGTGTGTTCCTGGTCGTGGGCGACGAGTTCTCCGACGATCGCGCCCTGCGCGAGGAAGTGAGCCATCTGCCTATCCCTGCCGTGATGGTCGACCGCGCCATTGAGGGCCTCGAGTGCGACAAGGTGATGTTCGACCACGAGATGGGTGGCTACATGGCCACCCGCTATCTGATCGAGCAAGGCCACCGTCGCATCGCCTGTCTGGTTAACGCGCGTCGCTCCAATACGGGTCGCAAACGACTCGCCGGTTACGAACGCGCGCTGCGCGAGGTGGGGCTGCCCATCGACGCGCGCCTGGAGTTTGAGAGCGAATATTACATCCCGAGTGCCTATGAGGCCTCGGAGGCTGTGCTTGCAACCGATGCCACCGCCGTGTTCGCAAGCTCGGACAACATTGCCCTCGGTTTGCTCAAGCGCTTGCACGAGATGGGGAAGAGCATCCCGGGCGATATCTCGGTGGTGAGCTATGACAACTCGGCGGCCGACGTTCTCTTTGAGCCGGCACTGACCGCGATTGAGCAGGATCCTGGTGTCCTCGCGGAGCATGCTTTTGGCTGCATGTCCAAGCGTCTTGCCGGTAGGGGCGGTAGACGTGCCGAAGAGGTCGTTCTGGAGCCGGCGCTTATCGTGAAGGGCAGCGTGCTTAACCTTACCGAATATAGCTAAGCGCACTTGTTTGTTTGCATAGATTGCATGCGGAGCGTCCGCTATTTGCCGGTGGGGCCGGGGCGCCTGCTTTGTTTTGAGAAGTTCGCGAAGCCCACCTCTCAAAACAAAGCAGGCACCCCGGCCCTCGTCCGTAAGCTCTTCCGCTGGGCGAGCCATAGACGCCGCGCACCGATCTACTAAAGCATGAGCTTGAAATTGGTGCTATATTCGGCTTGAGTTGTTTAATGCTAGTACGGGAGGCTGATATGGGGCTGTTCAAGAAGAAAAACCCGCAGGATGCCTTTGATCCCGATGTGTTTACCATCACGGATACGATTTTGGACCCGCCGCGGTTTACGTTTTTGCCGGCTATCTACCAGGATGCCACGCGTCGCAAGTGGGCCGTGCATCAGCGCGGCGGCGAGCCGAAGATTTTTGACTATGCGGACGTGTTGCAGTGCGAAGTGGCCGAGGCGGGCGATCCGGAGGCCGAGGAAGTGGTCTCAAAACAGGAATTTGCCCAGCGTATCCTGGCAAATCCTGCCAAGGCGGCGAAAATAAACGCTGCCAAGCGTAATATGTGTCTTGGTATGGGCGTTGTTGTGGCGGTTCAGACGGGAAAAGACGAGGTTTCCAAATTAGAGATTCCCGTTATGACCGACGAAGTCAAACGCGATTCAAGTCTATATAAGTCGTATCGGAATGTTGCCGAGAAGATCAAGGCCGAATTTGATGCCATGGGAGGGCTGGTCTAATTTTGGCGGCATACGTTTCTGAATGAGGAGTCTGTGCAATGGCAGGCGAATCTTATGCAATTCCCCCCAAAGATCGTGCTGTTGAGGGAATTCTTTGGTATATCCAGCACCACCAGCTTGCCGGCGGCGATCGCCTGCCGGCCGAGCGCGTGCTGTGCGAAGAGATCGGCGTTTCGCGCACGGCGTTGCGCGCCGGTATCACGCGGCTCATCTCGTGTGGAACGCTCGAGAGCCGTCGCGGATCGGGTACGTATGTGTGCCCTCCCAAGCCGCTGAACATCTTCCAGGAAACGTATAACTTCTCCGATGCTGTGCGGACTGCCGGCCTGCACCCCTCTTCTCGTCTGGTTTCCACCGGGACCATCGAGGCGGATGAGGCACTTGCCGACAAGCTTGGGGTGTCTGTAGGCGCTCCTTTGCTTCGCATGCAGCGCGTTCGACTTATTGAGGGCGAGCCGGCGTCAATCGAGACGGCTCACGTTAACCTGTCCCTGTGCCCATCGCTTATCGAGCACGATTTTGAGTGCGAGAGCCTTTACGATGTCTTGCTCAAAGAAGGTGGCGTGCGTGTTGAGCATGGACGTGAGCATATCTCCATCTCGCGTTTGAACGCCGAAGAGGCCGAGCTGCTCCAGCAAGAAGAGGGAACGCCGGTGTTCTATGAGAGCACGATCGAATTGGATAAGGACATGCGTTTTGTGGAGCATTGCAAATCGGTGATTTTGCCCACAAAGTTCCGCTTTGCCGATAACGGCGAAGAGAACGGCATGAGGAGCGTGGCAGGTGAACAATGGCTGAAACAGTAGTTGCCACCCCGGTTTATATGCGCATTCGACGCCGCATCGAGGAGCGTATCGAGCGCGGAATATATCCCACGGGTTCCAGGATTCCGTCCGAAAAAGACCTCGCCGAGGAATTTGGTACGACACGCTTGACCATCCGAAGTGCTGTCGATGAGTTGGTTCGGCGTGGGCAGATTCGACGCGTCCGCGGAAAGGGCGCGTTTGTGGCACAGAAAGTGCCCGTTGCGTACGAGCGAACAGGAGGCTTTCGCGAATCGGTTCGTGCTTCGGGTGGCGAGCCGTCCGTCCGCATCCTCGCGCGTTCCAAGCGTTATGCGGGCCCATATTATGCCAACCTGTTTGGTATTGCCGAGGACGATTTGCTGTATTCGATTCGGCGTTTGAACTGCGTCAACGGCGACCCCGTATCGATTGAGACGGCGTTCATCCCGTGCCTGCTGTTTCCCACAATCGAAGATATTGACGTGTCGGTCTTCAGTTTGTACGAGACCTATGAGATGTTGGGCCGAAAGCCGGTCATGGCACAGGAAAAGCTCGATATCGAAGCGCTGGGCGCACGAGATGCCGGCCTGCTTGGACTGGAGCAGGGCGATTTTGCCTTGACGCTTGAGTGCGTAAGCTTCGATGCGGGCGGCCAGGCGATCGAGTACGTCAAGTCGTTTAACCGCGGTGATGCGGGTGGATATACCTATACGTACTAGCTGGTTTTTTTGCATAACGGGCTGAAAAGCTGACGGAATTTTGATTCGTTGGGTCAGCTGTATATACAACCTTACAGGGCTCAAAATCGACCGTTCGCCGAAGGGAATAAATTAATCGACAAAGAGGTATCAAAAGGCGTAACCTATAATCGTGATTGGTATCAAATACTAATGATTTGTTGCGAGGTGAGACGATGAAGATGCTCGATTACGTTCAGCTCGCCCATGTGCGTATGGGAGAGAACCTCGAGCGTTCGTCTGAGCTGGTAGCGCAGCTCGTTGATATTTTCCAGTCCGGTTCTTTTGACGCGCTGCGCATCGTTGCTTCGGGTTCGTCGCGCCATGCCGCCGATTGCGCCCGCGATTACCTGCAAGATGCGCTGCAAATGCAGGTGTCCGTTGTGACGCCCGAGGCCTTCGTTGATTTTGAACACACCTATCCGCAGCATGCGCTC
>URNC01000147.1 GCA_900549065.1 uncultured Collinsella sp.
CGTAGCCCTCGTCGGCGACCTTGTCGGCGAGCGCGGTCATCTTCTTGCCGGTCTCATAGACGTTCTTGCCGTCCTCGAGATAGCCCTCCTGGCTAAAGTGCATGATCTCGATCTTCTCGGTTTCCTTCATGGCTTTTCCTTTCTGTCCAGCACGCGAATCTATACATCGCGTTTCTTTTCGATACCAATTATAGACATACACCCAACGTGTTTTTAATACCACTTTTCAATCTGTTCCAATCCTCGGTGAACGGTCGAAATTCTCTGGTGAGTGGTATCAAATTAGAATTTGATGTATAGCTAACGCCCCCGGCGTCTCCCTTGTGTGACAAAGAACAGCGTTCCTACCAGCGCAATAATGGTCGATGCTCCAAACAGTACCGTCTGGACGCCCAAAGCCTCCGCCAAAAACGGAGCCGCCAGCAGCGGCACCACGCCGGCGCTCATCAGGCCAAAACGCACAAAGCCGGTAATGCGCCCCAGGTATTTGATGTCGGCACGCTCTTGAATCAAGATCATCTGCAGCGGCTCCAGGAACCCCCAGGCCAGACCGTTAATCGCCTGACCGATAATCGCGACCCCCAGCATATCGGTGCCCACGTACACCATGGACCCAATGCCCACGGCCATGAGCGCGCCGAGCAGCAATCGCAGGTTGACATGGCGAGCAGAAAGCTTGGTCAGGATGAACGCACCCACCGAGGAAGTGAGGCCCACGACCGAGGACAACCAGCCCAGCCAGACGATATCCACGTTGAGTACATCACGGTAGAACAACGACTCCAGCGAATCGAACGCGCCAAACGCAAAGAAACCCAAAAAGCCCGAGATAAAGATGAGGCGCAAGTCGTGGTCGCGAAACGTAAGTCGCGCACCCTCGGCCATGCCGCCCAGAATACCGCCCTTCGGCTTCTCCCCTTTTGCGGGAGCAACACACTCGTGACAGCCCAAGGAGAGCACGGCCGCCACACCCATCATGCCCGCCATGAGCAGATAAACCGATTGCGTGGCAAAACAGCTCACGATGGCACCGCCGAGCAGCGGGCCAGCGGTATAGGCGATATTGCTGTAGAACACCATGAGGCCGTTCACGCGGGTACGACCCTCGGTGGTCGACTCCAGGTATCCCGGAAACGCATGCGTGCAGGTGTTGATAAAGCCGCCCGCAAGTCCCAAGACGCACGCGGCAAACACAAGCCCGGGGACAGACAACGGCGCTAACCCCACGCCAAGCGATAGCACTGCCGTAATCACGCACGTCACAAACGACGTCCGGCGCGGTCCAAAGCGATCGATGACCGAGCCCGACACCATATTGCCCACCGACGTCATAAGATTGCGCACGAGCGTAATGGCGGCAACCAAAAAGGCCGTGCCGGCCAGATCATACGTGGCCGCACCGATAAGCCCCAAAAAGTAGACCGCGTTGTTGGCGCACCACTGCAGGGACTCAATAAGAATCAGCCTGACCTCTGCCGGCGTCAGGCGCATTGCTTCGCGATCCTTCGCGAACATACGAACTCCTTCTATACAAAAAGGGGATGGAGGGCATAGGCCTGCTCCATCCCCTTTCCAGGTTGCAACGAAAATCTATGCAGCCGGACCCTTACGCCAGCACGCCGAAGAACGCGCCGATGATGCCCACGACCATGGTGGCCACGATCAGCACCATGGGGTTGATCTTCTTGGACAGCAGCCAGTAGTACAGCCAGAAGGCGATCATGCCGAGCATGCCGGGCATGATGCCGTCCAGGATGTCCTGGAGGGTCTGGGCGTCCTCGCCCGAGCCGATGGCCACCGGGATGCTGGCCCAGAACATGTCCTTGCACATGGCGCCCACGACCATGACGCCCACGATGCCCACGCAGGTCATGATCTTCTGCATGAGGCCGGTCCTCTGGGCCTCGTCCAGGAAGCCCACGCCCAGCTCGTAGCCCTTGACGGCGCCCCAGATGCGCAGCGCGAAGCCGGGGACGTTGTAGATGAGCAGGAAGGCGATGGGGCCGAAGGGGTTGCCGGCCTGGCACAGGCTGATGCCCACCGCGGCGGCGACCACGCGCAGCGTCGACAGGAAGATGGAGTCGCCGATGCCGGACAGCGGGCCCATGAGGGCGGCCTTGACGTCGTTGACGCTCTCGGGCTCGATCTCGCCGCGGGCGACCTTCTCCTCCATGGCCATCGCGATGCCGCCGACGAACGGGGCGAACTGGACGGTGATGTTGAAGAACGCGCAGTGGCGGTGCAGGGCCTCGGCGTAGTCGTCGGGGCGGCCGGCGTAGATCTTCTTGAGCATGTTGGCGACCATCAGGCAGAAGGCGATGTTCATCTGCTTGTAGTAGGTCCAGGAGAACTCCATGCCCAGGGCGCCGACGTTGACGGCGCTCTTGACGAGGTCGGAGCGCGTGATCTTGTTCTCGGGACTAGAAGTCATCGTCCTCATCCCCTTCCGCGGAGAGCTGGGGCTGGGCTCCGCCCAGGCCGAGCAGGTCGAACTTGTCGATGCCGATGATGATGGCGATCAGGGCGACGCCCAGGACGGGCACGTTGGCGTAGGAGCACAGCAGGAAGCCAAGGAAGTAGAAGGGCACGAGCTGCTTGGTGAGCACCAGGCGGCCGAGCATGGCGAAGCCCATGGCCGGCAGGATGTTGGCGGCAACGCCAAAGCCAGCAAGGACAAAGGGCGGGATGAAGTCGAGCAGGCCCTGGATGGCGTCAGCACCCAGATAGAACGACAGCGAGCACAGCAGGAACGCCATGATGATACCGGTCAAACCGATCAGGAAGTGCATCGCATAGACACCCTTAAGGTTGCCCTGGCTGGAGAAGACATCAGCGCGGTCAACCAGGATCGGCAGGGCGGCGTTAAGGATGTTCTTGATGGCAAGGCACAGCGTGGCGATGGGCATGGCAAGCGCGATGGCTGCCTCGGTGCTCTGGCCCATCTGGATAGCAAAGGCGCAGGCGAGCACGCCGCCGATCGTCTCATCAGGCGGCACGTAGGCGCCGATGGAGATTGAGCCCATGAACAGCAGCTCCAGACTCGCACCGATCGCGAGGCCGGACTGCAGGTCCCCCAGCACCAGGCCCACGAGCGGGCACAGGACGATGGGGCGGAACGCATAGAGCGTACCGAGCTGGCAGTCGAACTTACCAAATGCGGCGATAAGTCCGATGAGGATTGCTTGGGTAAGCATGTATCCCCCTTTCCTAATAGGACACTACGAAGAGCTCAGACTCTTCGAAATTGAACGCCTAGAGCACGCTGGCGCAGTCGACCTTGGGGTCGTCGGCCAGGGGTCGAATCTCGACCTCGACGCCACGATCCAGCATCTCGCGCACATCGGCTTCCTCGGCCGCGGTCAGGAAGATCTGACGAGAGACCTGACGAGCATCGGGACGCTTCTCGTCCTTGGGCTTGGTGTTGCCCAGGTTGACCGACTTGATCTGCGGGCAGCCCTCAACAAGCTGCTTTGCCTCAGCGATGGTGGCGACGCAGATGATCATCTTGTACTTGTCGGTCACGCCCGAGTTGATAGCTTCGATTGCATGCTCCATATCTTTGATGACGAGCTTGCAGCCGGCAGGCTTGCCCATCTTGAGCGTCGTCTTCCAAACCGGGTCGTTAGCGACCTTATCGCCCACGCAGAAGATGCAGTTGGAGCCAAGGCCCTGAACCCAGGAAACTGCGACCTGGCCATGAAGCAGGCGCTGGTCAACGCGAAGTAGCTGAATCATAATGTGACCCCCCAAAGGTCTTGTGCCGTCTTACGGCGTGTCAGTAGGTGCTGCGGATTAGAACTCTTCTTCCTCGTCGTCATCGACCAAAAGATCGTTGACAAACTTCACGCGCGTATCGTCCGCAGCGACGATGGCGCGAATCGTCTCCTCAACCGGCGCCGACTCGTCAGAGAACAGCAACTGGATGAGGAGAGGAAGGTTCATGTTGGTAACGAGGTACGTGCGGGGACGCGTCTGGACAATCTTGGTGAACTCGTTGTTGACGCTGCCGCCAAAGAGGTCGGTGCAGACAACGACATCATCGTCAGCAGACATGCCTGCCAGCAGTTTTTGGGCCTCCTCGGCCACGTCCATGCGGCCATCGACGAACATCGAAAGATCGTGGACGTTGTCGCGAGCGCCCGAGAGCAGCTCGACGCTCTCCTTGATGCCGGTAGCGAAGTGCGCATGGCTGGCGATGATGTACTGTCTCATTCTGTGTTCCTCTCAATAGCCCGGCACGTTCCCGCACCCGTTTTCTTTAGTAGTCGAACTGGTGATAGTAGCGACGATACTTGAGGTTGTGCTTGGTGACCGTCTCGTAGTAGCGAGCCAGGCGGTCGGTCACGAGCACCGTCAGAATCCACGGGGAGACGATGACGCGGAACTCGTCGTCAAGGCCGGGGATCGCGAACT
>URNC01000148.1 GCA_900549065.1 uncultured Collinsella sp.
AAGAGACAGAGTCAGGACTGTCCGAAATTGAGAGGCAAGGCCCTGCGCCCGGCCCCTCGGTTCCCGTTTACGAGAGCGACGTTCTCAGCAACTCGTTGAAGAGCTTCGGGTTGCCCTTGCCGCGGCTCGCCTTCATGCACTGGCCCACCAAAAAGCCGATGACCTTCTGGTTGCCGTCACGATACTGCTGTGCCTGATCGGCACAGTTTGCCAGCACCTCGTCCACGATCGGCTGCAGCGCGCCGGCATCGCTCACCTGACGCATACCACGCTCGTCGACGATCTTGTTGGGGTCGTCGCCGGTCTGGGCCATGGCCTCAAAGACCTCGTGCGCCTGGTTGGAGCTGATGGCATCGGTCGCCAGTAGCTTGGCAAGAGCTGCCACCTGAGCCGGCGCGATCCCAGACTCGGTCAGCGAGACGCCGGCGCCCTTAAGGTAGGCAATCATCTCGTTCACCAGCAGGTTTGCGACCGTCTGAGCCTCCTTGCCAGCCATGCCGGCAGCGGCGGCCTCAAAGAACTCGGCAAACTCGGGGTCGCCGGCGATTTGCTCGGCATCGGCCGCCTTAATGCCAAAGTCGGCCTCAAAACGGGCGCGCTTGGCATCGGGCAGCTCGGGGATCTCGCCACGGCAGCGGTCGATGAACTCATCGTCCAGATCGAACGGCGCCAGATCGGGGTCGGGGAACAGACGATAGTCGTCGGCCGTCTCCTTGACACGCATGACCACGGTGCGCTTGCGGCTGGGCTCCCAGTGACGGGTCTCCTGGTAGATGATTCCGCCCTCCTCGAGCACCTCGGCCTGACGGCAGATCTCGTAGGCAAGGCCATCGTGCAGGCTCTTAAACGAGTTGAGGTTCTTGAGCTCGGTCTTGGTGCCCAGCTTGGTCTCGCCGCGGCGGCGCAGCGACACGTTGCCGTCGCAGCGCATGGAGCCCTTCTCCATGGAGCAGTCCGAAATGCCCAGCGTCACAAAGATGCGACGGAGCTTCTCCATAAACAGGCGAGCCTCCTCGGGCGTGCGCAGATCGGGCTCAGTCACGAGCTCAATCAAAGGCGTGCCGCAGCGGTTGTAGTCGACGAGCGACTCGGCCGCGGCGGTAATGCGGCCCTCGGCGCCGCCCACGTGCACCATCTTGGCGGCGTCCTCCTCCATGTGGATGCGCAGGATGCGGATGGGCACCGTGTAGGAACCGTCCTCGCGACGCTCGGGCATCTGCAGGTTGGACGCATCGTAGCTTGCCAGGTGACCGGCGCGCTGGTTGCCCTCGCGCATGGTCGACGTCATGGACGTGGACAGACCCTCGGCGTTGGCCGAAGCGCTCGCCAGGCTCTGAGCCTCGGCCTCGCCAAACGCGCAGTCGGGGCGCTCGGCGGCACCGCGACCGGTCACGTCCAGATCCAGGTGACCGTACATGGCAAAGGCGACCGGACCCTGCGTGGTCTGGAAGTTCTTGGCCATATCGGGATAGAAGTAGTGCTTGCGGTAGAACATCGAGTGGCGCTGGATCTCGCAGTTGGTGGCCAGACCCGCCTTGACGATGCTCTCGATGGCGCGCTTGTTGGGCACCGGCAGGGCGCCGGGCAGGCCCAGGCACACCGGGCACACGTTGGCGTTGGGCTCGTCATCGTGGCTGAGCTTACAGTTGCAGAACATCTTGGTGTCGAGTGCGGTGAGCTCGGTATGGATCTCCAGGCCAATCACGGCCTCCCAATCCTGCAGGACCTCGGAAAGCTCCTTCATTACAGCTCGCCTCCCTTCCCGGCAAAATCGGGCGCGACGGAAAGCGCGGGCGCACCCGTGGCGGCATCGGCAAAGCCGCGCTCCAGGGCGCGGGCAAACATGAGCAGCTGACGGTCCTTAAAGGCAGGTCCCACCAGCTGGGCAGAAACGGGCAGCTGAGTATCCTCGCCCAGGCCCAGCGGCACCGAGATACCACCGTTGCCGCAGATGTTGAGCGAAATGGTGTACAGGTCGGAGAGGTACATCTGCGTGGGGTCGCTGATCTCGCCAAACTTAAAGGCCGTGCGCGGCGAGGCGGGCATGAGGATGGTGTCCACCTTGGCATACGCGGCGTCGTAGTCCTGCGTGATGAGCGTGCGGGCCTTTTGCGCAGCGTAGTAGTACTTGTCGTACACGCCCGAGCTCAGCAGGTAGGCGCCGAGCATCTGACGGCGCTTGGCCTCGGCGCCAAAGCCGTGGGCGCGCGAAAGCGAGCTCTGGTCGGACAGGTTGGCGCAGCCCTCCTCCTGGTAGCCGTAGCGAATGCCGTCGAAGCGGGCCAGGTTGGAGAACGCCTCGGCCGGGCCGATGACGTAGTAGGCGGCGATGGCAGCGTCCAAGTGCGGCAGGTCGACCTCGACCAGCTCGGCGCCCTGGTTCTGCAACTCCTGGGCGGCGCGCTGAACAGCAGCCTTGACCTCGGGCGTCAGGCCCTCGGCCTCCATAAACGCGGGGATAATGCCCACGCGCTTGCCCTCGATGCTGTCGTTGAGATGTTCGGTAAAGTCGACGGCGCAATCCTGGCTGGTGCAGTCGTACGGATCGTGGCCCGCGCCGGTAAGCGCGTTCATGGCCAGCGCGACATCCTCGACCGTGCGGCCAAAGGGGCCCACCTGGTCGAGCGACGAGCCAAAGGCTACCACGCCGTAACGGCTCACGGCGCCATACGTGGGCTTAAAGCCCACCACGCCGCACAGCGACGCCGGCTGGCGAATGGAGCCGCCGGTGTCCGAGCCCAGCGAGAGCGCGACCTCGCCCGCGGCGACGGCGGCAGCGGAACCGCCCGAGGAGCCGCCGGGCACGCGCTCGGTATCCCAGGGGTTGTTGGTGCGGTGGAACGCCGAGCTCTCGGTAGAGCTACCAAAGGCAAACTCGTCCATGTTGGCCTTGCCCATGGGCAGGCAGCCGGCATCGAGCATGCGCTGGACGCAGGTGGCGGTGTAGACGCTCTGGTAGTCCTCGAGCATGCGGGAAGCGCAGGTGGTGCGCGTGCCCACGAGGTTCATGTTGTCCTTGATGGCCAGCGGCACGCCCGCGAGCGGGGGCAGCGGCTTGCCTGCGGCACGGTCGGCATCCACGCGCGCAGCGGCCTCGAGCGCAAGCTCGGGCGCCACCTGCAGGAATGCCTGGACCCCGCCCTCGCGCGCCTCGATGGCGGCAAGGGAGGCCTGGGCCACCTCTGTAGCGGTAAAGTCGCCGGCGGCAACGCCCGCGGCGATCTGGGCAGCGGTAAGGGAATCGAAGCTCTGCGCCATTACTCGCTCTCCCCCTCTCCCAAAATGGACGGCACGCGGAAGTAGCGGTCGCGCGCGCTGCCGGCATTCTCCAGCGCAACGTCGAGCGGCAGATCGCGCTCGGGCTCGCGCAGGTCATCGCCCATCACGTTGGACAGGCTTCCGATGGGATGGAACGTGGGCTCCACGTCGGGCAAGTCATATTGCAAGACGGGCTCGAGCATCTGGACGGCGTCGTTCATGTAGGACGTCATCTGGGTGAGCTCGTCATCGGTCAGTGCGATCTTTGCGTACTCGGCGATGCCGCGCACGTCTTTCTCGCTGAGTGCCATAGGCGCTCCCTTCCGCATAACAGATAAACCGCTCTAGTATACAAGGCAACGCCGCTTGGAGCAGGTGCTTTACCCAAATGCAGCGAAAACGTAACGAGGGCGGCAGTTGGCAGGCGGCGGGCTGGCGGTTCTGCAGCGAAACCGCACCGTCCATAGCGAAAACCGTCTCGCCCGCAATGAAAACCGCGCCGCCCACAACGAAAACCGTCCCGCCCACAACGAAAACCATCACAACATTCGACGCTTTTCGTCAAAATCGAAATTTTCATCGAATGTTGTGATGGTTTGGAAGCCCCGACCACCACAAAGGTGCCTGTCCCCGTTGCGGTGGTTCTGAAGAATGTCTTATGCCGAGGCCTTGGCCTTGCGGCGCTTGCGGACCGCGTGGACCACGATGTCCAGCAGCAACAGCACAATGGCTATAACCACGATGAGCACGGCAAACTCGCGCTTGCCCCAGTGGCGGCCGGCCAGCGACTTTTGCTTGTCGACGTCCTTCTTGCTGTACTTGGTGCGCACGCAATGCACCAGCAGGCGATGGTCGTTCACGCCGTAGGGCGTGCATGTGACGAGCGTCACCTTGTCGGCGCCGGGCTCGATGGTCAGCGACTCCATCTCCTCGGGCAGCACCACCTCGGAGTCCACCATCTTGTAGGCGAGCGTCTTGTTCATGGTGTGCAGTAGCACCAGGTCGCCGGGCTCCAGCGAGTGGATGTCGTCGAACATGCTCAGGTTGCGCATGCCCGAGTGCGCGGTGAGCACGCAATGCGTCGAGGTGCCGCCCACCGGC
>URNC01000149.1 GCA_900549065.1 uncultured Collinsella sp.
GATCACCAGTTCGAATCTGGTACGGGCTACCACGCATCTGATACCCGGACTTCCCATGGAAGTCCGGGTTTTTTGTTATCAAACAACCGTCTGCAATTCCCGTTTGAACCAGAGCTTTGCGTTCTGCCTATGGCCCTTACGGGTACAATATCCAAGATATTTTGACTGTTAGAAGGAGTCTCATGACGGAGTCCTCTCAGCATACGTCTAAGCCCCAGGTCGAGGTTGAGGCCTCGGGCGGAGATGACAATAAGAGCGCACGCCGCGGCGCCATCTTTATCGGCGTCGTGCTGGTGGGTTATATCGTCTATCTGGTGGTAACCGGGCAGATGGGGCAGTTCTGGGCCGCAATGTCGAGCGTCCAGGCGCCATGGCTCGTTGTCGCGTGTCTTTGCATGTTCATGTATCTGTTCTTTGGCATTGTGGCCTATGCGATCGCCGTCTGGCTCGACCCATATTCACCCGTCGGTATTCGCGACCTCATTTCGGTCGAGGCGAGCGGCATCTTCTTTGGCAACCTGACGCCCATGATGATGGGCTCGACTCCCGCCCAGATCTACCGCCTGACCAAGGCGGGCCAAAATGTCGGCGAGGCTGGCGCCACGCAGTTTACGCGCTTTATCGTGTATCAGTTTGGCCTCGTTGCCTGGGGCGCTATCCTACTGCTTGCTCGCATGCCGTTTTTTGCCGAGCGCTATGGCGACATGACGCTGCTGTGTGTCTTTAGCTTTGGTGGGCACTGCTGCATCTTGCTGGGCATCTTCGCCGTCGCGCTCATGCCTAAGACCGTCACGCGCGTCGCCCATTGCATCATCAATTGGCTTGAGCGCATTGGTGTCTCGGCCACTAAGATCGAGGGATGGCGCACGTTTGTCGATGGCGAGATCTACTCCTTCTCCGAGAAGTTCAAGCTTTCGGCCGGACATTTTTCTTCCATGCTGCTCACCGTGTTTATCACCATGCTCCAGCTCGCGTTTTTCTATCTGGTTCCGTATTTCCTGATGCTTGCCTTTGGCCATCACGAGGTCGACTTTTTCTCGGTCATGGCCGCGAGCGCCTTTGTCCAGCTGCTGAGCTCTGCGGTTCCACTGCCTGGTGGAACTGGTGGAGCTGAGGGCGGCTTTGCATTGTTCTTGGGTCATTTCTTTGGGTCGGCTTCGACCGCCGGCTATCTGCTGTGGCGCCTCATTACGTTTATTGCGCCGACCATTTTGGCTGCGCCCCTGCTGGGCCTTAAGAGTGCCCACAACGAGAGCATCCGTGCGCGCTGGGATCGCGTGATGCGCAAGCTCGGTCGCACTCCTCAAATGCCCTCTGCGCCCACAAAGCCCCACCCCACGAATGCTGTTACCGTTAATCCCAAGAAGCAGGCTCAGAAGGCTTCTGGGACCGCTAAGCCGGCTCATAAAGCCTATGTGCGCCAGACAGGCGACGGTATTCGCGTATCTCCGTCGGCACTCAATAAGAAGAAGCACCCTAAGTCGCAGTAGGGCAGTCGTGCGTTCTTCATGATGCGGGGCATATTTGTGCTGTATGGGGGATAATCCTCTTACGTAGATTATCTCTCATCTGTTGATGAATGCTCGCATATCGAAGGGACACGCCCATGGCAACCAGCAAACCGCGTCTTGACCGCCGTATTGTTCGCAGCCGTAATGCCATTCTTTCCGCTTTCGAGCACCTGCTCATGGAAAAGCCGCTGGCAGACATTACGGTGAGTGCCATCGCGCGCGAGGCCAATGTCGACCGCAAAACCTTCTACGTGCACTTTGGCACGGTTGACGGCCTGCTCGATGCCATTGCCGTCGATGTGGTGGAGATGATTGTCGACTCGGTCGAGAAAACGCTTGCTTCCATGGACGGCGACACCAACGAGCGCGCTCTGGGCGCGGCGGCGACCTTCTTTAAAACCGTTAACGAGGCACTGTGCAACAACTTGGTGCTCAATCGTCAGCTGATCGAGAACATTCCGCTCGATGATTTTATGGCACGTCTTCGTGCGCCGCTCGAGCACGAGATTGCCGAGCGCGATCTGCTGCCCCAAGGTCTCAAGGACGAGATGTTCGACTACTATCTGGCGTTTTTGCTGTCGGGTATTATCGGTATCTATCGCACGTGGGCGCTGTCTGACGGCTCGGTTCCTATCGAGCGCGTCTCTGAGGTCGCCAACGACCTGACTCTCAACGGTCTGTCGAGTCTGGAATCTCGCTTCGAATAGCATCGATAATTCAACAACTTAAAGAAGTTGCGGTGGAATAGGGATTGTTTTGGTTATTGGAAGGCCGATCTAGTCCCTATTTCACCGCAACTTAGTAAAACTGTTTTGATGGTAAGGCGGAGCAGCCTCGAAGATGAGCCTCGAGACTGCTCCGCTTCATTTCTGAGCGTTTGCCGTGTAGAACAGCATTAATCGCTGTTTTTGAGCGTGCGGCCCTGCTTTTCGAACTTGTGCATGTCGCTATCGGCCATACCCTGTGACTTATCCTCGTGACGCTTGGCGTATAGCGGATCGTCGGAGTCGTCCCAGATGCGGTCGGCGACAGGTGACCATGCCTCGGCGGCAGCCTGGGTCTTTTCGCGCAGCTGCTCGGGTGACTCCTTCTCGATAAGATCGGTGCTCATTGCGCCACTCTCGGCAACCATTTTGGGCAGCACGTCGGGATTCTCGAGCATGGGGCATGGTTTGAGGTAGTTGTCGTTGAACGGCATGTTTTCGTAGTACTTCATAAAGAGGGGAGAGCGCAGCGCGTCGAGTAAGCTCACATCGTGGATGTTGGCGTTTGAGTAGTGGATGAACACGCACGGCTCCACGTCTCCGGCGGCGTTGATGTGCAGGTAGCGGCGGCCGCCGGCGATACATCCGCCTACAAACTCGCCGTCGTTTTGGAAGTCGAGCGTAAACAGCGGCTTCTTCTCACGCATTTCGCGGATAAAGTGATACATGTGCTCGCGCTGCTCGGGCGTGGGCATGAGCTCGGGGGTTGCATTGCGGCCAACTGGCATAAAGTGGAAGTACCAGCAGAAGAGTGCTCCCTCGCCGATCATCCAGTCCATGTTCTCCTCGGTAGCAACCGTCTCGGCATTGGCGCTGGTCCAACAGGTGGAGATACCAAACGGCAAGTCGCGCTCGCGCAGGAGTTTCATGGCGTGCTCGATCTTTGCGTAGGTACCCTCGCCGCGACGGGCGTCGGTGGTGTGCTCATTGCCCTCGGCGCTGATGGCGGGGACAAAATTACCTACGCGAATCATATCGTCGCAGAAGGCCTCGTCGATCAGCGTGGAGTTGATAAAGCACAGGAATGCGCAGTCCTGGTGCTTCTCGCAAATCCGGATGAGGTCCCGCTTGCGCACCAATGGCTCGCCACCAGTGTAGATGTAGATGTGGGTACCCAGAGCTTTGCCCTGCGTAACGATAGAGTCGATGTCTTCGAACGAGAGATTCTGCTTGTAGCCGTACTCGGCGGCCCAGCAGCCGTGCAATGCAGGTTGCAGGCGCTCGTGGGATCGAGCAGGATGGCCCACGGAATATTGCACTGGTACTTTTCGCGGTTTTTTTCCTGCTCTGGCCAAGCAAGCAGGTTAGCGTCGACAATGAGGGTCTTAAGCAGTTTGGTTCGCATCTGGGGATTGAGGCTGAATACACGCATGATTAGGTCATACCAATTGCCGCGGCTCTTGATGACATTGGTGAATGCCTCTCGCTGTACAGGAAATACGCGATTGGGGACCAGCTTGTTCACGAGGTCCATGATTTTGTCGATGTTTTCTTGCGGGTTGTCGTCGAGATAATCGATGAGCTTGTTGAGCGCTGCACGCTCTGCTGACTGTGTAAGCGACATGGGCATATCCTTTCACGTGCGCCTTGTGTGTGATAATACCCACTTGTGGATTAAACGAAGTATAAAGATTTGCAATGTGTCTATTCAACGAATCAATTTGATTTGGGGTGAAGCGTTATAGCGGACGCTCTCTAAGTTGCGGTGAAATAGTGTCAGATGGGGATGCGGACGATTTCTTGGGCCGCGCCTAGGCGTATCCATTGGAATCCTCCGATGCGCCTTCGCACGCTCGCATGACCTCGATACCATGCGATCGTGCGAACTCGACGAGCTCTGCGTTGCGGGCGTTTATGGTGCCGAAGGCAGCGGGGCACACGATAAGGCGCGCGCAGTGGACGAGGAGCTCTTTGGCGCGGGCTATGGTTTTATCCCCGATCGGCTCGAAGGCGCGCTCGGCCACGCATTCCG
>URNC01000150.1 GCA_900549065.1 uncultured Collinsella sp.
GTGCCGGCTGCTACGAAGGGCTCGCCGGCGGCATCGAGGGCCGCGAGGGCCTCGGATACGCTGGGGTACACGCCCGCGAGCTTATCGGCGTCCACCAGGGCAGCGAGCTCCTCTGCCGGCAGGGCGCGATCGGAATCGGTTTGCGTCACGACCACACGGGGGAACGCCGGAACAAGCACGTCGACGATGCCCGCCACGTCTTTGTCTGCCAGCGCGGCGCACAACAACGTTGGGCGATTCTCTACGCACGGATCGATCTCATCCAAGGCGCTCACAAAGTTCTCGCAGCTCTGGGGGTTATGGCAGGCATCGATTAGCTTGAGCGGATCGGTTCCCAGCACATCAAAGCGACCCGGCGTGGGGCAGCCCGCAAGCGAAGCGTCGAGCGCATCGTGGTCGAGCTCGCGACCCAGATAGCCCTCGCACAGCATAATCGCGCACGCGGCATTCTGCGGCTGATACGCCGGCTTAACCATCCTCGACGTATAGATCGCACGCGGCGTGGTGCAGCTGAACTCAACCGTGTCGCCCACATGCGCCGGCACCTTAGTCGTGGCATGGTTCACCACGAGCGGCACAACGCCGCATTCGCGGCAACGGGCATCCATCACGCGCTGCACGCTCGCCTCATGCGTACCCTCGCCCAAAACAACCAAACGCCCGGGTTTGATAACCGCAGCCTTCTCCCCCGCAATGGCCTCGAGCGTATCGCCAAGGACCTTCGTATGGTCGAGTCCAATGCCCGTAATGGCGACGGCCACAGGATCGGTCGCACTCGTAGCATCCCAGCGTCCGCCCATGCCAACCTCAAGCACGGCCACGTCCACGCAAGCCTCGGCAAACATAGTCAAACCGGCCACGGACAAAAGATCGAAGGGCGTAATAGCACGGAGCTCCTCGCCCGCCGCCTCACGACGTGCGTTGAGACGACGACCTGCCTCATACGCCGCAGAGACACCATGGGCAAAGACCTCGTCTGAGACGACCTTTCCATCAATCTCCATACGCTCGGGATAACGCACCAGATGAGGAGACGTAAAGAGCGCCGTCTTAAGGCCCTCTCCGCGAAGAATGGCAGCCGAGAATCGCGTCGTCGAGGTCTTTCCATTGGTACCGGCTATCTGGACGCAATCATAGAACTCGTCAGGACGACCAAGCTCATCGAGCATCTCGACGACGGTCTCGAGCAGCGGCGTGGAATAACGCGCAATCTTGCCCGTATCGGCCGCAAGTGCAACAGCCTCATCAAAAGAAAGTTCCGGAACCCCAAACGGCACCGAATACAACCCAGAACGCTTCGCCATAACCAAAGTCCCCTCAACATAAAAAGAGGCCCGTAAGCAACAACGAGCCCCTCCCATTCAAAATATCAGCCAAACCCCGCTTGCAGCGAGATCAAGGCCACAACCCAGTGGCCCAAACGCGCCAGATGCAAACAACCATGTAACCGCACAAGGAGCGGCCCGACGCTTTGCTCGATACAAGTTCCGCACGCAAAGGACAGCACTTAATGTGCTGTCCGTCTTGCGCAGGACTGTCCGCAGTAGCGAGCAAAGCGTCGGGACGCGCCCCTCAGTAAGATCTACGAGAAGTCAGCAACCTGAGCAGTCAGCGCCACCAGGATCTCCTTGAGCTCAGCCGCACGGTCCCTCTTCTTCTGGACCACCGCGGGCGCGGCCTTAGCCACAAAGCCCTCGTTGGCGAGCGTCTTCTCGCAGCCGGCGAGCTCCTTCTGAGCCGCGGCGATCTCCTTCTCCAGGCGTGCCTTCTCGGCCGAAAGGTCGACCTTGCCCTCGAGCACCACAAAGACCTCGACGCCGCTATCGACCACGGCAATGCTCGCGGCCGGCTTCTCAACGTCGGTGCCCATGACCAGCGAGGCAGTGTTTGCCAGCGGCTCGATGGTCGAACGCAGGCTCTCGAGCTTCTCGATGTCCTCGGCACCGGCGCGCACGACCACGTCGAGCTCGGCCTTGGGGCTCAAGCGATAACGCGAACGGGTGGCGCGGGCGGCGGACACGACGGCGCGGCACAGCTCAAACGCGCGCTCGGCGTCCTCGTCAACATATTTGGCGTAGTCGGCGGGCTCGGGCCACTTGGCGATCATGAGCGCCTCGGCGCGGTTCACGTTGCCCTCGGCATCCAGGTCGAGCACGCTCGCCGGCATGTTGTCCCAGATCTCCTCGGTGACAAACGGCATGAGCGGGTGCATCAGGCGAATGGAGGTATCGAGCACAAAGATCAGGTTGCGCTGCGCCTGCAGACGGCCCTCGCCCTTCAGACGAGCCTTAGTGACCTCGACGTACCAGTCGCAGACCTCGTTCCAGAAGAACTGCTGCACGCCGCGGGCCATGTCGCCAAAGGTGTAGTTCTCGATACCCTCGGTGACCATCTTGACGGCCTTGGCCAGGCGGCTGAACATCCAGGCGTCGGCCGGCGTCTCCACGACGGGCTCGCCGGGCGTGTAGCCTTCCATGTTCATAAGCAGGAAGCGGCTGGCGTTCCAGATCTTGGTCACAAACGACTTGGCCTGCTCGGTGCGCGGGCTGTCGATGAGCTTCTTGGTCTTCTTGTCGATGTTCGCGTCGAACTTGACGTCCTGGTTGTTGGTGCAGAGCGTCAGCAGGTTGAAGCGCATGGCGTCGGCGCCGTACATGCCGATGAGGTCCATGGGGTCAACGCCGTTGCCCTTGGACTTGGACATGCGGCTGCCGTCCTTGGCAAGAATCGTCGGGTAGATGACGACGTCCTTAAACGGCACCTCGTCCAGGAAGTACAGCGAGCTCATGACCATGCGGGCGACCCACAGCGCGATGATGTCGCGCGCAGTGACGAGCGCCGTCGTGGGGTGATGGCCCTCGAGCAGCTCCGGCTTTTGCGGCCAGCCCTGCGTGGCGAAGGTCCACAGCTGCGAGCTGAACCAGGTGTCCAGCACGTTCTCGTCCTGATGCACGTGATGGCCGCCGCACTTGGGGCACACGTCGGTGTCCTCGGTCAGAGCGTCCTCCCAGCCGCAGTCCTCGCAGTAGAACACGGGGATACGGTGGCCCCACCAAAGCTGACGCGAGATGCACCAGTCCTTGAGGTTTTCCATCCAGGTGGTGTAGGTCTGCGTCCAGCGCGCGGGGTGGAAGGTGACCTTGCCGGAGTTGACGGCGTCGAGCGCCGGCCCCTTGAGCTTATCGACGGCCACGAACCACTGCTCGGACAGCCACGGCTCCAGCGCGGCGTCGCAACGGTAACAGTGCATGACGGAGTGATCGTGGTCCTCGACGTGATCGAGCAGGTCATGCTCCTCAAACCACTTGATGACGGCCTCGCGGCACTCCTCGCGGGTCATGCCGGTGAACTCACCATAGCCCTCGACGACCACCGCGTGCTCGTCGAAGATGTTAATCTGCGGCAGGTCGTGGGCCTGACCCATGGCGTAGTCGTTGGGGTCGTGGGCCGGGGTGACCTTGACGAAGCCGGAACCAAAGTTGGCGTCGACGTGCCAATCCTCAAAGATGGGGATCTCGCGGTCGACGATGGGGAGCTTGACGGTCTTACCCACGAAGGCGGCCTTCTCGGGGTCCTTCGGGGAGACAGCGACGCCCGTGTCGCCGAGCATGGTCTCGGGGCGCGTGGTGGCGACGACGATGTAGTCCTGGCCGTTGACCGGCTCGGTCAGCGGGTAGCGCAGGTGCCACAGATGGCCCTTCTCGTCCTTGTACTCAGCCTCGTCGTCCGAGATAGCGGTGGTGCAGTTGGGGCACCAGTTGACGATGCGCTTGCCGCGGTAGATCAGGCCGTCGTGATACCAGTCGCAGAAGACCTTGCGCACGGCCTGGGCGTAGTCCTCGTCCATGGTGAAGCGCTCGTTATCAAAGTCGACAGAGCAGCCCATACGCTTGATCTGCTCGACGATGATGCCGCCGTACTCGTGGGTCCAATCCCAGCAGGCGTCGACAAACTTATCGCGACCGATCTCCAGACGGCTAATGCCCTCGCTCTTGAGCTTCTTGTCGACCTTGGTCTGTGTGGCGATACCGGCGTGGTCGGTGCCCAGCACCCAGCGCGTGGACTTGCCGCGCATGCGGGCCATACGGACGATGGCGTCCTGGATGGAGTCGTCGGTGGCGTGACCCATGTGGAGCTTGCCGGTCACATTGGGAGGCGGAATGGTAACAGTGCAGTCGCCCACGCCCTGTCTCTTATACACATCTCCGAGCCCACGAGACTACGCTGCACCTCGTAT
>URNC01000151.1 GCA_900549065.1 uncultured Collinsella sp.
CTCGTGGGCTCGGAGATGTGTATAAGAGACAGCCCCGCTGCCGCTCGTCGGCATGGCGGACACCCAGCCAAGAAAAGTTTCCAGGCTATTCGCATCGAGGTCAATCACGAACTCGATGTGCTCGAGCGAGGGCTTGACGCCGCCACCAGGTGGCTCAACCCGGGCGGACGCATCTGCGTCATCTCGTATCACTCGCTCGAGGACCGTATCGTAAAGAACCACTTTAAGGAGATGAGCCAGGGGTGCACGTGTCCGCCGGAGATTCCGGTGTGCGTGTGCGGCAACGTGCCGATACTCAAGGTCATCACCCGCAAACCCCTGGTTGCCCAACCCGATGAGGTTGCGCGCAACCCTCGGGCGAGATCAGCCAAGATCCGCGTGGCGCAGCGTCTGTAGACGTGACCGCGCGATATTGGACCTCCCGCTCGTACCACAAACGAAGCTTAAACACACTACCAACGTACTCGGGATGGGAGGCGGCATATCATGGGCTACAACACCTCAAACGCAGCACTTGCCTATGATATGAACGCCATGCCCGCCTATCGTGAGACACCGCAGGCCCCCGTTGCTCCCCGTGAGCAGCGCGCGCCGCGCTTTGATGTCTACACGGGCGCGGGCCGTCAGGCAAACCAGGCGGTAAGCCCGGTTTTCATGAGCGTTCTTAAAACGTTTTGCATCATTGCGGCTATCTTCATGACGATCGGCGTCGCCCGCGTGGCGCTCGCCGGCGTTACGGCCCAGGTGCTCAACAGCAACGCCGAGCTTACCAGCACGCTCGAAAAGGCGACCGATGAGAGCTCCGACCTGGAGGTCATGCATTCGGTCTATGGCGCCGACACGCGCATTCGCGACCTTGCGGGCGCTTATGGCATGGTGGAGCCCAGCGAGAGCGTTACACTTGACTTTTCGCAGGATGCAGCCGCGGGCGCCAACGCGACCGCGACCGCTCAGTAGCAAGACGGTAGCTGAGTATGACAAATGACTATCGCCGCGGTTCCGATGGGGGCCGCGGTTCTGGACGCCCCTCGTCGCGGGGACGTTCTGGTTATCAAGGAACGGGTCGGCAATCTTACAACGCCGGGCGGTCCCGTGGCAACGACCCGGCGTCGCGACTTCGCGGCTCGGGCGGCCCTCAAGTGCATAACACCAGGTCGCGCAAGAGTTCGTCGACCGAATGGCTCACAGGCGCGCCTCTGCCTCGCCGCAAAGCCGTCATGGGCTTCATCGGGCTTGGCTTGGGCTTGGGCGTCTTTCGCCTTGCCGACTATCAAATTGTCGAAGCCGATAAACTGCGCGAGCGTGCCGATGCGCGCCGCCTGCTTGCGCAGACCCTCTATGCCAAACGCGGCACCATCTACGACCGCAACGGCAACGTGCTGGCGTCGTCGGTCGAATGTCGCAACATCGCCGTGAACCCGCAGCTTGTCGAGGATGTTGACAAGACGGTGTCGGCGCTGGTCAAGGCAACTGGAATCGATAAAAAGACCTGCCGCAAGCTCGTTGAGTCCGATGGAACCTGGGTGTATATCAAGCGCCAGGTGGACGAAGACGATGTTGCGGCGCTGGAGAAGAAGAACCTGCCCGGCGTGCTTTTTGAGCAGGCCATGAAGCGCGTATATCCATACGGCAATCTGGCATCGCAGGTGCTGGGTGTAGTGAATGTAGACAACGACGGCTTGACGGGTCTCGAAAAGCAATACAACAAGCTTCTGACCGGCACGAACGGTTCTCTCGTACGCGAGCGCGCGAGGGACGGCAGCTATATCGCGGGCGGTGCCTATAAAAAGGTGGCTGCGGTCGACGGCGTTGATATCGTGACGACGCTCGACGTCAATATCCAGCGTGCGGCCGAGGATGCCCTGGCAGAGGCAGTTGAGAAGACTAAGGCCAAGAACGGCTCGGCGCTGGTCACCGATCCTACGACAGGCGAGATTTTGGCAGCCTGCTCGTACCCGACCTACGACCAGACCGATCTGGAGAATGCCAAGACCGAGGATATGAATCTGCGCCTGGTCACCGACGCCTACGAGCCCGGCTCGGTCTTTAAGACGCTCGTGGCGGGCGCCGGCTTCGACTTGGGCGTCGTGCGATCGAGTACGTCGTTTGAGGTGCCGGCGAGCATCAAGGTGGGCGACGATACCGTCACCGATGCCGACAAGCGCGACTATGCCATGACCATGGATGTGCGCGAGATGATGCGCCGTTCGTCCAACGTGGGCTTTGTCCTAGTGGGGCGCAAGATCGGTGCCGACGACTTTGCCGCCTATGTGGACAAGTGGGGCATCGGTCACAGCTCGGGTGTCGATTTTCCGGGAGAGAGCCTGGGTATCGTCAAGGAGCGTGACCAGTATGACGGCGCCACGCTGGGCTCGATGAGCTTTGGACAGGCACTGTCCGTCTCGCCGATTGAGATCGCACGTGCCGTGGGCGGTATCGCCAACGGCGGCGTGATGATGACCCCGCACTTCTATAAGTCCAGCAAGGGCGACGAGAAGGACTGGGGCGAAGGCGAGCGCGCGATTTCTGAGGATGCCGCATCCCAGGTGACATCGTGCATGCAGACGGTCGTGTCCGAGGGAACGGGCGTTGGCGGCGCGGTTGACGGCTATGACGTGGCGGGTAAGACCGGTACGGCCGAACGAGCCGACGAGAACGGCGGCTACCTCAAGGAGAACTATATGTCGTCCTTTATGGGCTTTGCACCGGCACAATCGCCCAAGGTGCTGTGCTATATCACGCTCGACGGAACGCCGAGCGGCTCGGATGCCGCTGCGGTGCCGTTCCAGTCCATTATGGCCAACGCGCTCGACGTGCTGGGTATCCCGCACACGAGGTAGGGGGTTACAATCTTTGGGGCCTGGTTTGTTGTCCCATATGAGGGTGTTCACATGCCCTGCACCACGCATGCGCGGCGCTGGGATACAATACGCCGATAGCATTATTAGGTTTACAGGGGAGCTGCAATGATAGAGATCGCCGTCAACAACCTCGCGGCCGCAACAGGGGCCCGAACCGTGACGGGAGAAGCCGATCGGGTATGCCGCGGGTGCGTTATCGACTCGCGCCAGGTCGAGGAAGGGACGATTTTCGTCGCCTTTCCCGGTGAAAACGTCGACGGCAATGATTTTGCTTCCCGTGCCGTCCAGTCGGGTGCCGGCGCCGTCGTGATGACGCGTGAGCCCGAGGCCGAGCTGGTCTCGCTGGCACAGGACAGGGGCTGTGCCATCTTGCTGACCGATGATCCCGAGGAGTTTCTGCTGCGTTTGGCGCACACGTATCGCCTGGAGCTTGGCTGCCTGGTCGTTGGCATTACCGGTTCCATCGGCAAGACGACGACCAAGGACGTGCTCGCCGCCGTACTCGCCAAGCGCTATCGTGTCTGGGCCACCAAGGGCAATTTCAATAACCTGATCGGCATGCCGCTCACGGTGCTTTCCGCTCCGGCCGATACCGAGGTCCTGGTGCTCGAGATGGGCATGAACCATTTCCACGAGATTGAGCGTCTGTCCCAGTCCGCCAATCCCAACCTTGCCATCGTAAGCAAGATTGGTACCTCTCACATCGGCATTTTGGGCAGCCGCGAGAACATCGCCCGCGCTAAGGCCGAGATTGTCCAGGGTATGTGCGCCGCCGGCGACTTCTTGCCGCTGCTGGTTTTGGGCGGTGAGGACGACTTTACGCCGTTCATTCGCGATACGTTCGCCCAGCCTGCTGGTATCGATGTGATGCTGGCCGGCGTCTCGGACGATGATGAGGTCCGTGCCCGCGACATTCGTGTTGATGACGAGGGACGTCCGGTCTTTACGCTCGATTTTGGCCAGGGTGAGACGATCGATACCATGCTTGCCATCCCCGGCGTGCAGTCCGTTCCTAATGCCGTTAAGGCCGCCGCGGTTTCCTATCGCCTGGGCGTGACGCCCGAGCAGATCGATGCTGCCTTTAGGGGCCTCACGATCACCGGTCACCGCCAGGAGATCAAGCGCGCCAAGAGCGGTGCCCGCGTCATCGACGATTCCTATAACGCCAGTGCCGAATCCATGGCTGCTGGCCTCGATCTACTGTGCTCGCTTTCGTGCACGGGGTCTCGCATGGCGATCCTGGGCGAGATGGGCGAGATGGGCGATGAGGCTCCTGTCTCTTATACACATCTGACGCTGCCGACGAAGGCTTAGGTGTAGATCT
>URNC01000152.1 GCA_900549065.1 uncultured Collinsella sp.
CCCTCCCGTCTCCTGCGCCCCTCCCGGAACTGTCCACATCAGTGTAGCCAATCCACGGCCTATTTCGGCCTCGCGCCGAGTCAGAGGTCGAGTGGCGACTCCGTGCGGCTCGGAGGCATCAGCGGTGCGGGCAACGCGCTCGTGAGGAAGCTGGCCGTTGAGGGTTCATGGTGCTACGCCGCGGCACGGCACCAGCCGAAGCTCATGCCAAGGGACACGGGCGTGCCCCTCGAGATAAGGATGCACGGGAGGAAGGGGTCCGAGCGCCTGCTCCGGCGCCGCGAGGAGATGATCGCGAGGGGCATGCCCCAGGCGAAGGCGAACGCCGCCACCGCCGCCGAGCTCGTGAGGTGGCTGTGGGCCCTCGGCACGATGTGCCGGGAGGCCGGCGAATAGACATAGCCCCCGTCCCGGCGAGCCGGGCGGCCTTCGGGGATACCCCCTATTTCGCTGTGCGCGCGGAGCCCTCCGCATGCGCCTCGACAGACTTGGGGAACCCCGCCGAAGGAATGGAGTGCGGGCCGACAGAACGGTATCCGCGGATATGAGACTGAGCCGAAGGCGTCGACGACATGCCGGGGGCGGACCGGGACGGGTTAACGGCAGGCCCCGCCGACCGATTGCAAACGGTCGGCGGGGCCATTGTGGCTCTTGACAGCGGATTGGGTCATATGAGCGAGCGACGTCCAGAGCGAACAAGTTGGCATGAAAAAGGCGAGGCATAGACCTTCTGGTCATGCCTCGCCTTTTGAATGACAAATTGTCGTCCTGGGCGGCGCGCAGCGTCAACTGGTTACGCGCTTCGTAGAACCGCGTAACCCCCTAGCTCAACATTGCATCCATCATCTCGGAGTTGACGGAGTCGTCGGCAGACCACTCGCCGTCGTCGTTGCAGGTGTACTTGAAGATGACCGTGGTCTTCCTGGGCTCGGTGGCCTTGGTCACATCGACCATGACCTGACCGGCCATCTTGTACAGCTCGTCATCGGAAGGAACCGTATCAAGCGCAGCGACCTTCTCCTGATACTGGGTGGAGAAGTCCTCGACGATCTTGTTCATAGACTTGCAGGTGATAGAGACCTCGGCGGTCGCGACACCCTTGTCCTCGTCGACCGTCACGTCGCCGATCTTGTAGTCAAAGCCCTCGAGATAGGTCTTGGCGTACTCCTTGGGATCGATACCCAGCTGCTCGAACTCGTCGCCCGAAGCCTCCTCCAGACCAGAGAGGAAGTCGTCGCCACCGTTCTTGACCTCGTCAAACTGTGTCGTAAGATCCTCGGTGATGAGCTCCTCAACCGAAGGACCTCCACAGCCGGAAAGTACGACCACGCATGCAACCAAGACGGCCATGAGGGGCGCAAGCAGCAGCTTCTTTTTCATGTTGTTCCTCCCAATGAGCGGCACCGCGCTTCCCGGACGCGGCACACGTTGTAATAAGTAAGCCCATACTATCCACTTATGAACACCCTCGGCAACGCGAAGGCGCGGTCGGTTCGTTTTAGCGTCCGAACGGTTTGCAAGCCCGCCCAACGTGCAATAAAACGCTTCCCCGCGATGCAATAAAAAAGGTGGCCGGAAAACCCGACCACCCTTGCACATCCTTTGGATGCCGCAGTTTACTTGCGGACGACCTTAACGATGGCGTCACCGGCGGCGACGGCGGACTCTGCCTCAACGGTGAGCTCGACGTCGGCAAACTCGGCGGTGTTGGACACGGCCACCACGACGCAGTCCTTATAACCAGCAGCGGCGATCTTGGCACGGTCGATCTTGAGTATGGGCTGGCCGGCCTTCACAACGTCGTCGGCCTTGACGAAGCCCTCGAAGCCATCGCCGTTCATGTTGACAGTATCGACGCCAACGTGCACCAGAACCTCGATGCCGCTATCGGACTGCAGACCCACGGCGTGACCCATGGTGACGGTCACCTTGCCGTCGCAGGGAGCGTAGACCAGGTCGTCCTCGGGCCACACGGCGCAGCCCTTGCCCAGAACCTCGCCACCAAAGACGGGATCGGGCACGTCGGCCATCTTGATGACCTTGCCCTTGACGGGCGAGCACAGCACGTCGGCGCCGGCAGAAGCAGAGATGGAAGCGGGAGCTGCAGCAGCGGCAGGCTCAGCCTTCTTCTTAAACATGTCAAACAGACCCATACGTTTTCTCCTCTTGATTAAGCGCAACGTTATGCGCATGCCTATGGTGATTATAGTGCCAAATGGTTCAAATGCTAAGGTGGGGACTCGAATCGCGAGCCCTTCCCGGTAGTGCTCGCGGGACGAGCATCTCCTTTGCATCGCGGGTCGATAAGCCGAGTATCGTCTGCGCACGGGACGGGCAGAAGCGGGCGCACCAAACCCGATACTTCTTTTCGCTCTCGAGTCCTGCCGCCGCCCCGTCCCTGACACTTCCTGATACCGACCGAAACGTGCCAAAATAAACCCGTCCCTTTTTGGTAGGTTTGGCGAGTGTGGATTTTCGGACGCTTAACTAACGAGCGTGGATAATCTCCCACTTTGACTTTGAGGCCGTCACCGAGCCAAAAACGGGAGATTATCCACGTTCATTTTGGATGACCCCCTTGTACCAAGCCGAGCTCCATGGTCAAGTAATAACGACTTTTTATCATTAGATTGTTTACATCAATTCTAATAACTATTTAATCCTTAAACTCGTTATTAGAATTGATATGATTAGCCTAATAACGAGTTTCCGGCACTAAAGATATGGAGGGCGCGATGCAAATCGAGGAGAACGGCCAGGGAACGCTCCGCAATAATCTATCGGGGAAATTGGCTTACTATTCGTTTTTTCCAACGCCCTTGCAATCATTGAGGCAGCTAAACCTCACCGAGGAAACCTATCGCACGCTTTCCGCATGCTCACGAAAGCTTGGAGAGCTTGAAGGCATGCTCTACTTTGTTCCCAACGCCGACATGTATCTGACAATGTACGTGCGCAAAGAAGCACTCCTTTCTTCGCAAATTGAGGGAACCCAGTGCACGTTTGACGACCTACTTAGTCCATCGCAAACACAACTCCATCATAAAGATGTCGCAGACGTCGTGAATTACGTCCGTGCTGTCGACCGCGGCGTAGAACTGCTCAAAAAGATGCCCTTGTGCACGAGACTTCTTAGGCAAGTTCATGCGGTCCTGCTGGACGGAGTGCGCGGAACGGAGAAGAATCCAGGCGAGCTGCGCTCCTCACAAAACTGGATTGGCCCCTCAGGCTGCACCATTGCAACCGCATCGTTTGTCCCTCCAAACATTGAAGATTTGAGTAACATGCTCCAGGACCTCGAACGCTTTATCAATGAGCCTCAAGTCGAAATGGATCCGATTGTGCGGGCGGCGCTCGTCCATTACCAATTTGAAACTGCCCATCCATTCCTAGACGGAAACGGTCGCCTGGGCAGGCTTCTCATTACACTTATGCTCATCAATGATGGCGTTCTTCATTCTTGCTTGTTCTATCCATCGTTCCAGTTCAAGAAAAATCGAAGCGAGTACTACCGGCAACTCACATCCGTAAGGGAGAGAGGCACTTACGAGGAATGGATAGAGTTTTTCTGCAACAGTCTTCTCGAGAGTGCGGAGGACTCGGTAGGGTCTTTAAAAAACCTTGTTGACCTCCATAACCGTTCCACAGCAACCATTACCGAAAATCTCGGAAGGACTGCTGCAAACGGGCAAAGGCTGTTGGGCATTCTTGAAGAGCACCCCATCGTCGACACCGCATTCATCGCTGCCCAACTCGATATCGGCAGGAGTACCGCGAGCTCGCTCGTCAAATCATTTGAAGAATTGGGTATCCTCCGTCCGCTCGACGAGTCAAGACAGAGATACCGGCAGTACGGGTATGAAGAGTATCTTTCGATTCTCAGGGAAGACGCCGAGCCGATTAGATAGGCATCGCAGCCCAGGCAAATTAAAGCGAGCGTGGATAATCTCCCACTTTGAGCCCGCACACAGGCCAAAAACGGGAGATTATCCACGCTCATTTCTGACTAGTCATTTAAGAACGTCCCCAATGACTACTCCGGCAACGCCGATGTTTCGGCAACGACAGCGAGCGAGCCGCATTCGGAGCAAGACGACGCCGCAGGTAGAGGACGGACAGACACTATGACCCAATCCGAGGGCACGGAAACGACAGGAGCCC
>URNC01000153.1 GCA_900549065.1 uncultured Collinsella sp.
TAGTCTCGTGGGCTCGGAGATGTGTATAAGAGACAGCCACAACGACAGTCTGAGCGAGGAGCGCCGCGCCTACGACGCCTACCAGTCCATGCTCATGGAGCCGTGGGATGGCCCGGCGGCCATCGCCTTTACCGACGGTCGCACGCTGGGTGCCGCCCTCGACCGTAACGGCCTGCGTCCCGCCCGCTACTATGTGACGCGCGACGGTCGCTTTATGCTGGCAAGCGAGGTGGGCACCATCGAGGTGAGCCCCGAGAACATCCTGACGAGCGGCTGCCTGGGACCGGGCCAGATGCTCGAGGTCGACTTTGCCCGCGGTCGCGTCATCTACAACGATGAGCTGCGTGCCCGTTACGCCAAGGAAAAGCCCTATCGCGACTGGATCGCCGAGGAGACGCTGACCGTCGACGCGCTCGACAAGCCCGTCGCGCCCACGCCCGCCGAGGATACCGAGGTGCCCGCCGCCGTGCGCATGGCCAAGCTCGGGTATCACTGGGATGATGTTGACGAAGTCGTGCGTCCCATGGCCCAGCAGGGCAAGGCGCCGCTCGCCTCGATGGGTATCGATGCGCCGCTGGCCTGCCTGTCCAAGAAGACGCGCTCGTTCTTCGACTACTTCTATCAGCTGTTCGCCCAGGTCACGAATCCGCCCATCGACGCTCTTCGCGAGCATATGGTCACCTCGACCACGCTCTACCTGGGCAACCACGGCAACCTGCTCGAGGACTCCCGTACGGCCTGTCAGCTGGTGCGCCTGGAGCGTCCGCTGCTGAGCGAGGAGGAGTTCGAGCGTATCTGCGCCATCGACCGCGTGGGCTTTAAGACCCGCCGTTTCCGTGCCGTCTACCGCCGCGATGCCGGCGAGGGTGCGCTGCAGGCTGCGCTCAAGCAGCTTGCAGAGGACGTTGAGGCCGCGGTCCGTGACGGCGTGAACATCGTGGTGTTGAGCGACCGTGCCGCTGCGGGCGAGGTGCCCGTACCGTCGCTGCTCGCCGTGGGCTGCGTGCACAACCACCTGATCCGCGCCAGCGTGCGTACCTTTGCCGACATCGTGGTGGAGTGTGGCGACGCCGTGTCCCCGCACGACTTTGCGGCGCTGGTGGGCTACTCCGCGAGCGGCATCTATCCGTACAACGCGCATGCGTGCATTCGCGACTTGGCGGCGCACGGCGATCTGGACGTGACAGCCGAGCAGGGCATTGCTAACTACAACAAGGCTGCGACCGCCGGCATCGTCTCCATCATGTCCAAGATGGGCATCTCCACGGTGCAGAGCTACCATTCGGCGCAGATCTTCGAGGCCGTGGGCTTCACTCCGGAGTTCGTCAACGCGTACTTCGCCGGCACGGTGAGCCGTGTGGGCGGTATGGGTGTCGAGGACGTTGAGCGCGAGCAAAACGAGCGCTACGACGCCGCACTCGCTATCCTTAAGAGCCCGGCTCCCGATCAGCTGCCCACGTTGGGCCTGACCAAGTGGCGCCCGCTCGGCGGCGAGGATCACCTCATCGATCCGCAGACCGTCTACTTGCTGCAGACCGCCTGCCGCGAGGACAGCTACGACACCTTTAAGGAGTACAGCGCTCGCCTGCACCGCACCGGCCGTGCCGTGCGTCTGCGCGACTTGCTGGACTTTGATGCCAGCGGCCGCACTCCGGTGGCACTCGACGAGGTGGAGCCCGCGCTCAACATCGTCCGCCGCTTTAACACCGGCGCCATGTCGTACGGTTCCATCAGCAAAGAAGCACACGAGTGCATGGCCATCGCCATGAACCGCCTGCACGGTCGTTCCAACTCGGGCGAGGGCGGCGAGGATTCGCGCCGCGAGACCCCGCTGGCCAACGGTGACTCCAAGAACTCCGCCATCAAGCAGGTGGCAAGCGCGCGCTTTGGCGTGACGAGCCGCTACCTGTGCAGCGCCTTCGAGATTCAGATCAAGATGGCCCAGGGCGCCAAGCCCGGCGAGGGCGGCCACCTGCCCGGCAAGAAGGTCTACCCCTGGATCGCCGAGGTCCGTCAGTCCACGCCCGGCATCGGCCTGATCTCGCCCCCGCCGCACCACGATATTTACTCTATCGAGGACCTGGCAGAGCTGATCTTTGACCTTAAGAACGCCAACCCCGGCGCACGCGTGTCGGTCAAGCTGGTCAGCGAGGCCGGTGTCGGCACCATCGCCACCGGTGTGGCCAAGGGCGCTGCCGACAAGATCTTGATCAGCGGCCACAACGGCGGCTCCGGTGCCGCGGCGCGCGACTCTATCTGGCACGCGGGTCTGCCGCTGGAGCTTGGCCTTGCCGAGGCCCAGCAGACGCTGCTGCAAAACGGCCTGCGCTCTCGCGTGGTGCTCGAGGCCGACGGCAAGCTCATGGACGGTACCGATGTCGCCGTCGCCTGCCTGCTGGGTGCCGAGGAGTTTGGCTTTGCGACCATGCCGCTCATCTCCATGGGCTGCCTCATGCAGCGCGACTGCCAGCAGGATACCTGCCCGGCCGGCATTGCCACGCAAAACTGTCGCTTGCGTCGCGGCTTCCGCGGCAAGCCCGAGCACGTTGAGCACTTTATGCTCTTTGTTGCCGAGCAGCTGCGTGAGGTCATGGCGAGCCTGGGCTTCCGCACCGTCGACGAGATGGTCGGCCATCCCGAGTGCTTGCGCCAGATTGAGGTCCCGGGCAACCGCAAGGCCAACCTGCTCGATCTGTCGCCCGTGCTGGCGAGCGCGACCTGCGAGTTCGGTGCCCATATCCCGGGTGCCGACGGCCGTCACTTCCTGCCGCAGATGGCTGCCGACAGCGAGCTCGACAAGACGCTCGACTCCACGCTGTTTGTGCCCTATACGGCCGATGCCCGTGCACACCTGCGCCCGATTCGCTTCCGCGCCGATATCGCCAACGTCAACCGCTGCGTGGGCACCATCTTGGGCAACGCGGTGACCAAGGCGCATCCCGAGGGTCTGCCCGCCGGCTCCATCACCATCGATTGCGATGGTTCGGCCGGTCAGAGCTTTGGCGCCTTCCTGCCGCGCGGCATTACGCTCAACGTGTGCGGCGACGCCAACGACTACTTTGGCAAGGGTCTTTCGGGCGGCGAGGTGTCGGTGCGCCCCAACCCGCATGCGACCTACAAGTTCGACGAGAACATCATCGTGGGCAACGTTGCGTTCTTTGGCGCCACGAGCGGCCGCGGCTTCATTAACGGTCTTGCCGGCCAGCGTTTTGCCGTGCGCAACTCCGGTGCCACCGTGGTGGTCGAGGGCTGCGGCAACCATGGCTGCGAGTACATGACGGGCGGTCTGGCGCTCATCCTGGGCGAGGTTGGACAGAACTTCGCCGCCGGCATGACAGGCGGCGTGGCCTACGTCTTTGACCAGTACGGCACGCTCAGTGCCCGCGTGAACCACGAGAGCGTTGAGCTCAAGGCCCCGACGGCCGGCGAGCTGGCGCAGATTCGCGAGCTCATCCAAGAGCACGTGGACGCGACGCAGAGCCCGCGCGGCATCAAGCTGCTCTACAGCTTCGACTCGATGAGCAAGCACTTTGTGAAGGTCATTCCGACCGAGTACGAGCGCGTGCTGGCGATCGTCGCTGCGGGCGAGGCTGCCGGCAAGACGCATGCGCAGGCCGAGGGGTTGGCGTTTGACATTGTGACCGGTCGCGCGAGTGCCGCGGATGTCGCTCGCTTTGATGTCGCTGGCGGTGCCGCGGACGCTGCGTCCGTGGCTGCCAGCTCTGTTGCTTCGACCAAGAAGGAGGCGTAAGTGCCATGGGTAAGCCCGGTGCTTTTCTTGATATCGATCGCGTGGCCCACGAGCTTCGCCCCGTGGAGGAGCGCAGCCATGATTTTGATCCGCTGTACGTGGAGCTCGATGACGACGCGCGTCGCGCCCAGGCGAGCCGCTGCATGATGTGCGGCGTGGCGTTTTGTCAGATGGGCGCGAGCTTTGGCAAGGCGCGCCCGAGCGGCTGCCCGCTGCATGACTTGATTCCCGAGTGGAATGAGCTGGTGTATCGTGGCCGCTGGGACGAGGCTGCCGAGCGTCTGTCGCTCACCTCGCCCATGCCCGAGTTCACGAGTCGCGTGTGCCCGGCGCTGTGCGAG
>URNC01000154.1 GCA_900549065.1 uncultured Collinsella sp.
ATCTACACCTAAGCCTTCGTCGGCAGCGTCAGATGTGTATAAGAGACAGGACCACCACGCAGGCAACCGGAGTCGCCTTAACAAACGAAAGCGCCGGCGCCACCAGGCGGGCAAACGTTCGCGACCGCACCGAGGCCCCCGCCAGCACACCGCCGCACACCGCGGCAAGCGCCAAACCGCCTAGAATCCGCGCACCCGAGCCCGCCAGAATCGCCCACGTGGCGGCATCGCACACCAGCCGTAGCAACGCCACCACAACAGCGCCCGGCCCCGGCAAAATCAACGGCTGCGCCACCAGCGCCGCCGCGAAGACCCACACGGCAAGCCAAAAGGCGGCAACGGCACCTGCTGCCGCCACCGCCTTCATACGCTCTGCCATTTGTCGAGCAAACGCACGCACGGGCTACTCCATGTAGTAGAAATCGTCAGCCGGGAGCTTGCCGCCCACGGCGCTCGCGTCCGCATCGGCCAGCACCTGCAGGTACCCACCGAGCGCCGCCTTCATATCCTTCCCCGTCTGGCACACGAGCATGCACCCGGGAATCGCCTTTTCGGCAATCGTGGCGTTATCCACGATGCCCGCATCGACCACGGCCTGAGCCCAGTCTGCCGGCGCCGCGTTCACGGCCTTCACACTCGCCGCGTGGCGGCTCAAGAATTCCGCCACGGCCCCGGGATGCTCCTCGGCAAAGGCCCGGCGCACCACGGTCACGCCCGTCAGCAAGCGCGAACCCGTGTCACCTGCCAGCTCGTCCCACACATCGGTCAGGCTTACCGGAGCCGACAGCTTGCCTTCGCTCTTTGCGATGGCAGCGGTCTTGAACGGCTCGGGCAGCACGCCCACGGCAGACGGATCGGCAAGCAGGGCCGACAGCACCTCGGTGGGCTCGCTCTTAAACTCAAGCGCCACCCGGCCGGTCAGGCCCGCGCGCTCCAGCAAGTAGTTCATGGCGTACTCCGGCGTGGTGCCCTTGCCCGTCATGTAGACGGTACGACCCGCCAGATCGCCAAACGAGGCAACGTCCGCGTTACCCGTCACCACGTTCAGCACGCCCAGCGTGTTGATATCGATGACCTGCACCGCACCTTCGGTCTTGTTGTAGAGCACGCTCGCCACGTTGGCGGGCACCAGGGCGATATCGACATCGCCCTGAATCACCTTGGGCACGATCTCATCGGCTGCGGCGCTGATCGCAAAGTCGAACTCGTTATCCGTCTCGCCACTCGCTGCCTGGTCCATAAACTGCACCAGGCCAATCGAGGTCGGCCCCTTGAGCGAGGCGACGTGCACCTCGACCGGCTCTGCGACAGCACCGGCGCCGTCCGTGGCAGCCGAGCCCACAGCAGACCCCGCCCCCGCAGCTCCGCCGCCACAACCAGCAAGCACGAGTGACAACGCGCCCGCAGCAAGCGCCGAGGCAAATCCCCGGCGCGTCATCTCAACATCAAACGCACGCATGGCTAGCACGCCCCCTCGTTAGGCATCGTCCATGCGTGATGGTCGGTATGCAGCAGCTCCTCGGCCAGCGGCGAGAGCGGCTCGCCCAAGAACTCGCGGTAGCATGCCTGGACATCGGGATTCTCGTGCGAGAAGCGAATCTCGGCATTCGCATCGAGGCCCCAGAGCACCTGACCGCGCTCGGCTGCCAGCTCGCAACCGTCGTGGATGGGCTGACCGCCGCCACCGACGCAGCCGCCCGGGCACGCCATGACCTCAACGAAGTCATAGCTCACGCGGCCGTCGCGAATCGCGTCGAGCAGACGGGCGGCATTGCCCAGCCCGTGTGCCACGGCGACGCGCACCTTGGTGCCATCGATATCGGCGACGGCTTCCTTCCAGCCATCCAGGCCACGCACGTCGGTAAAGAAATCGGCATCCGGGTTCTTGCCCGTCACCAGGTAATATGCCGAGCGCACGGCGGCCTCCATCACGCCGCCCGTGGCGCCAAAGATCACGCCCGCGCCCGTGCCAAAGCCCAGCGGCGTGTCGAGCGGCTCCTCGGTAAGTGTGTCGACGCTCACGTGGCTCGCGCGGATCATGCGCACCATCTCGCGCACCGTCAGCGCAACGTCCACGTCGGGCGCGCCGCCCTCGCCCATCATGCTCGGCAGCGCGCACTCAGCCTTCTTGGCCGTACACGGCATAACGGACACCACAAACAGGCGCTCGGGCTCCACGCCCAGCACCTTGGCGTAGTAGGTCTTGGCAATAGCGCCGAACATCTGCTGCGGCGACTTGGACGTGGACAGGCTGTCGACAAACTCCGGATAGCGCGCCTTCACAAAGCGCACCCAACCCGGGCAGCAGCTCGTAAACATGGGCCAGCCGCGGCTGTCGCCCTCGCCCTTGGCGGCCTTACCCAGGCGCTCGAGCAGCTCGGAGCCCTCCTCCATAATGGTGAGATCGGCCGAGAAATCGGTGTCGAACACGTACTCAAAGCCCACGCGGCGCAGCGCACAGGCCAGGCGCTCGACGGTGGCCTCATCGCGCGGAATACCGAGCTCCTCGCCCCAGGCGCTACGCACGGCCGGCGCAATCTGCGCCAGCACGATCTTGTCGGGATCGGCGATGGCGTCGAACACGGTCTCGGTATCGTCACGCTCGCGCAGGGCGCCCGTCGGACAATGCGTGATGCACTGACCACACGCGACGCAATCGGTCTTGCCGATCGGCGTGCGCCCGCGGGTACCCACGGCGGTATGCGTGGCGCGGTTGGTCAGGTCCCAAATCCCTAGGCCCTGCACGCTCTCGCACACCTTGATGCAGCGCATGCATTTAATGCACTTGTCGTTATCGCGGATGATGGGGAAATCGAAGTCCCAGCCCTCGCGCGCCAGGTGCTGCTCGTACGGCAGATAGAAGATGCCCAGGTCGTTGGCGATGGTCTGCAGGTTGCAGTTACCACTGCGCACGCAGCTCGTACAGCGCGAGTCGTGTTGGGACAGTAGCAGCTGCACGTTGGTGCGACGCGCCTCGCGGGCCTTGGGGCTGTTGGTGTGGACCACCATGCCGTCGAGCACGTAGTTGTTGCAGGCGGCAACCAGCTGGTCGCAGCCCTCAACCTCGACCACGCACACGCGGCAGCCGCCGATCTCGTTTAGATCGCGCAGGTAGCACAGGGTGGGAATCTGGATACCGACGGACTTGGCCGCGTCCAGGATCGTGGTGTGCTCGGGCACCACGACCTCGCAATTATCGATAGTGAGCTTGACCATGTTGTGCGCTCCGTTTTCGCTGTTGTCGCCGACGGTGGTTTTGTTGAGCTCTACCATTCCAGGTTCCTCCCTCCGCGGAACGCGCCAAAGCCAAAGTGGTCGCAGCGCAGGCAGCGGCTCGCCTCCTGGCGCGCCTCCTGCTCGGTGAGACCCCGCTCGACCAGATTCCAATCGTGAATGCGCTCGCCGGCCTCGCGCTCGCCCAGCTCGCAGCGGCCACACTCGTGCTTGCCCTTAAACTGCACGGTCGGCAGCTCCACGTCGAGCTTGATCTTGTGGTCAAAGCCCAGGTAGCGGTCGATGTTTGCCGAAGCCACGCGGCCGGCGTTGATGGCACGGATGACGGTGGCGGGACCGGTCTGGCAGTCGCCGCCGCTAAAGAGGCCATCGAAGTTGGGCACGGCGCCGTCCGAATCGGTAACGACGCGACCCCACTTACAGGCGATGCCCATGTCCTCAAACGGCTTGGAATCGATGTCCTGGCCAATGGCCACAAACACGCGCTCGCAGGGAATGACGCGCTCGGGCGTGGCTGCGGCACGCGGGGCCGGACGCCCACGGCGAGGCTCGCCGATAATCTGCGGTTGCACGCGCAGGCCGCTCACGCGACCATCTTCGCCCGTCTCGATGGCGAGCGGCGCCGTGAGCTCCAGAACCTCGCAACCCTCGGCCTGGGCGCCGGCGATTTCGGCGTCCTGAGCCGTCATATCGCAGATGCGACGGCGGTAGACGATGCTTACCTTTTCGGCGCCGCAGCGCACGGCGGAGCGCGCCACGTCCATGGCCACGTTGCCGCCGCC
>URNC01000155.1 GCA_900549065.1 uncultured Collinsella sp.
ACGGGGCAAGCGGCATCGTCGGCACGCAGCACGCTTCCCGCCGTGAGCACGATACCCGCAAACGGGGCGCCGTTCACACGACCATCCACAACGCGACCCATTACTGCAACCTCCCCGTCAGATACACGCCCGACACATCGCGCACGCGCACCACCAGATCGCGGAACTTCATTAAGAACGCGACCTGCTGGGCATGCAGGCCAAAGTCGTCGTCGAACACCGAAATGCCAGCCTTGGCAGAACCGCGAAAACCGCGCTCGTCGAGCAGCGCATCGCAGGCCTCGAGCAGCGACGGCACCGCCGCCTTGTCGAGCTGGCACTCGCCAAAGGAGCGGATGGCCTCAAACTTGGTCTTGGCCTCACCCTCCGGCAGCGCGTCGACGAGCGAATAGAACACATCCACCGGCACCGACAGGCGCGGCTCAAAGCAGTCGAGCACGCCGGTGTGGTGGCCCACGGCGAGCGTGTAGTACAGCACGTCGCAGGCCTCCTGGGGAACGTCTTCCTCGGTCTCCACAAACTTACGCGTGAGCTCGTAGAAGACCACCTGGTCGGGCGCATGACCCAGGCAGGGGTCGGCGACGCCCTCGGCAGCCTCGTCGCTTGCGCGCGAGGCGTCGCCAAAGGAGCCGCCGAGCATACCGGGGCCCGCAAAGTAACCAGAGCGGTCCGTGAGCTCCATCTAGCGACCTCCGGCCAGCACCAGATCCTGCAGCGCCGAGTAGACCTCAACGCGGCGAGGATCGTCCTGCTTGTCGATGAGCAGCGCCATGGCACCGCGGATATCGCCCTTGGGTGCGCCCTCGAGCGTATCCATAAACTCATTGGCCAGGTCGCGACCGTAGCGGTAGCCGCTCATGGCACGAGCCTCGCGCTCAATGGCAACGCGCAGCTTGTACGGCACGCCGGGGTGCAGGATATCGGCCTGCTCGCCGGCGGCCTCCACCGTGGTCTCGGCATGGAGCTTTTGGTCCAGCAGACCGAGCGCCATGGCAAAGCCGTAGACGGTCTGCGCGGGACTGGGCGGGCAGCCGGGGATATAGACATCGACCGGCAAGATCTTGTCCGTGCCGCCCCAGACGCAGTAGTTATCGTAGAAGATGCCACCGGTGCAGCCGCACGCGCCATAGGACACCACGATCTTGGGATCGGGTGCAGCCTCAAAGGCGCGCAGGGCCGGCATGCGCGTGGCACGCGTCACGGCACCGGTGTACAGCAGCACATCGGCGTGACGGGGCGAGGGCACGACCTTGATGCCAAAGCGCTCGACGTCAAAGACGGGCGTGATGGAACCGAAGATCTCGATCTCGCAGCCGTTGCAGCCGCCGCAGTCGACACGGTAGACGTACACCGAGCGCTTGATCTTCTTAAGAAGGGTCGCCTTGGCCTTCTCGATGCTCTCGTCGAGCTCGATCTTGGTCGGGCGGTACTGGAGCCGCTCGGGCAAAAGCGTGGGTTCGGCCATGGTTACTCCTCCTTCGTTTCAAAATCCATGATGATGCCCTCGACCGGCGCCGGACCGGCGGGGATCTCGGGCGCATCGGGGTTGAGCTCGCGGTCGATATACTCCGGGTTCACGCCGTGGCCGCCCAGATACTCCATGCCGGGGCCCTGGGGCTCACCGGGCGCAAGCGTCTCGTTGGCAGCCATGCCGGCAGCGTTGCCGGTCTTTACGGCCGAGGCGGCGCGCAGGGCGTCGAGCTCGCGCTTGCACTCCTGGCACATACCGACGGTACGGGCGGCCTGGATGGCCTCCATGCCGCCGGTCTTTTGCAGCAGGCGCTTGGCGTAGTCGATCTCTTTGTGCGGGGCAAACGGCTTGCCGCAACGCGAGCAGTGCTCGAGCGTATAGACACTCTTGCTGGTGAGGTCATCCTTGCTCATGACGGCCAGCTCAAACTCCTCGGTGAGCTTGATGGCCTCCATGGGGCAGGCCTCCTCGCAACGGCCGCAGAAGATGCAACGGCCGTAGTCGATCGACCAGGTAATGGTATCGGCCGCAAGGTCGGTGTCCATGCGAATGGCATCGGCCGGGCACGCCACGCCGCAGGCACCGCAGGCGATGCAGAGCTCGGCATTGTGCTCGGGCTTGCCGCGCATGTCCTTGTTGGTGGGGAACGGCGCAAACGGGTACTTGACCGTCGCGTCGCCGGCCTTGGCGTTAACCTTCCAAAGCTTCAGCATATTAGAGCGCCTCCTCATCGAGCGGGGCGGCCATGGTGCCCTCGCCCGCAAGCGGCGACTTGTCGCGCCAGACGTTCTCGAACTGCTCCTTGTCGAGCACGTGGTCGCGCTTGGCGGCGACATCGGTCACCGTCACGCGGTCGGTGCAGGAGTAGCACGGGTCGAGCGAGCCGACGATCAGCGCCGCGTCGCCCACGGTGTTGCCGCGGAACATGTAGCGCAGGACCGGCCAGTTGCTGTACGTGGCGGCCTTGGCGCGCCAGCGGTAGCACTTCTGGTTGTTGCCGAGCATGGCCCAGTGCACGTCCTCGCCGCGCGGCGCCTCGGTGGCACCGATGGCGTACTTGTGCGGGGTGTACTCCCAATCCGTGGTGAGGATGGGGCCCGACGGGCAGTTCTCGAGCATGGTCTCGATCATGTCAATCGAATCGTAGACCTCCTGGATGCGGACGGCGGTACGGCCGAAGGCATCGCAGGTGTCAGCCGTGGCGGCGTGCATCTTTTGAACGTCCGGATCGACGTAGCCGTCGAAGGGATGGTCGAAGCGCACGTCGCGGGCATAGCCCGAGCCACGCATGAGCGGGCCGACCGGCGAGAAGTCGCGTGCGATCTTGCGGTCCAGAATGCCGATGCCACTCGTACGCTCGATAAAGTTGGGCGTGGAGAGCAAGACGTCGACGAGCTCCTGAACCTCGGAGCGCAGCTGGTGGATGGTCGTGAGCGTGGAGAGCTTCTGCTCGGCCAAAATGTCGCGACGCACGCCGCCGATCACGTTGAGGCCGTAGGTCTTGCGGTGACCGGAGAGCTTCTCGGCCAGGTCCATGGACTTCTCGCGGACGCGGAAGAACTGCTGGAAGCCGGAGTCGAAGCCGGTGTAGTGCGATGCGAGGCCAATATTGAGCAGGTGTGAGTGCAGACGCTCGACCTCGAGCATGATGGCGCGGATGTACTGGGCGCGCGGCGGGACATGAATGCCCTGGGCGCGCTCGACGGCCTCGGCATAGGCCACCGAGTGGGCGCAGCCGCAGATGCCGCAGATGCGGTCGGCGAGGAACGTCACGGCGTCATAGTTCAGGCGCGTCTCGGCGACCTTCTCCATGCCGCGGTGCACGTAGAACAGGCGGGAGTCGGCGTCGACGATCGTCTCGCCCTCAACGAACAGGCGGAAGTGGCCGGGCTCGTCGGAGGTAATGTGCAACGGGCCCATGGGGACAAGAGTCGTCTCCTTGCCCTTGGTATCGGCCAAGAACTCGTAGTTTTCCATGTCACTCGCGGGAGCGGGACGGAAGCGGTAGTCCATCGAATCCTTGCGCAGCGGGTACAGGCCGCTGGGCCAATCGTCGGGCAGCACCAGGCGACGACGGTCGGGCAGACCCTCGGGGATCAGGCCGAACATGTCGCGAAGCTCGCGCTCGCCCCACACGCAGGCGGGGACGAACGGCGTCACGGACGGGAACGTCATCTTGGCGGGATCGACCTCGGTGCGCACGGTCACCCAGCCGGGGTCCTCCCCCTCCATGGAGATGACGTAATACACGGCGTAACGGCCGCACAGACTGCGCTCGTCGTTGCCGATGATCACGGGAATCCAGCCGTAGCGCTCGTAATACAGGTAGTGGACGGCCTCGGGCAGCTTGTCCTGCTTGACGGTGATCGTCAGCTGGTCCTCGCACTGCCACTCAACCTTCTCGATAGCGCCCGGCACTGCGGCGCGCAGGGCCTCGACGTGGCTTTCGCAACGACGAGCGTAGTCCTTCTTTTCAGGTTCTGCCATGGTGCTAATTCACCTCGCTTGTCTTGGTCTGGGAACTGAACACCATGCGGTAGAG
>URNC01000156.1 GCA_900549065.1 uncultured Collinsella sp.
CTACACCGAAGCCTTCGTCGGCAGCGTCAGATGTGTATAAGAGACAGGTCGTTCGCGATGCGCGTGACCACGGCTGCAAGGCGGTCGTGGTCACCTTCGATCCCGACCCGGACGTGGTGGTGAGCCCTTCGCCCGCTCAAAAATTGATGACGACGGCTGACCGTCTGCATGCCCTGGCTCTCACCGGGGTCGATGCGGTCGTGGCCGTTCCCTTTACGCCCGCGGTGGCGGCACTCGACCACGTAGGTTTTCTTAAGTTGCTTTCGCGCGTCGTCGATATCCGCTCGATTCACGTGGGTAGCGACTTTAGGTTGGGCCGCGGCGGTGCCTCGGGCGTTGCCGAGATGCAGGCATGGGGAGCCGAACGCGGCGTTGACGTCTATGGCCACGAGCTGCTGTGCGTCGATGGGCAGACGATCTGCGCCACCCGTATTCGTCAGGAGCTCCGCCAGGGACATGTTGAGCTTGCCGCCGAGCTGCTCGGTCGCCCGTACATGCTGCGAGGTATTGTTGCCGGCGGTCGTCATCAGGGTTCCGACATGGGTTTTCCCACGGCAAACATCCAGGTGCCCGAGGGCATTCAGGTGCCTGCCGATGGCGTCTACGAGGGCCTGGTGCTGGTCGACGATACCGTATGGCCTGCTGCCGTCAACGTGGGGCTGCCGCCGACGTATGCCGACGATGCCGCCTCGGCGCATCTCGAGGCTAACTTGATCGGGTATGCGGGCGACCTGTACGGCGCCTCGGTGTCGCTGGCGTTTACGCGCTGGCTGCGCCCATCGCGCGTGTTCGATTCGCTGGACGAGCTTATCGCGACCGTCGAGGGTAATATTGACGATATTCGCCATAACTTGGGTGAGCAGGGGGTGAGCATCCGTGATTAGCGATGAGGAAAAAGACCAGGTACGCGCTGCGTCCGATCTGGTTGCCATCGTGCAGGAAACGGTTGAGCTCAAGCCCCGCGGGCATGAGTTTTGGGGCTGCTGCCCCTTTCATGGCGAAAAGACCCCGTCGTTTCACATTATCCCTGCTACGCAGGTGTGGCACTGCTTTGGCTGCGGCGAGGGCGGCGACGTCTTCACCTACATCATGAAGCGCGAGAACCTGAGCTTCCCCGAGTCGATTCGCTACCTGGCCGACCGTGCCGGCATTGAGCTGCACGATACCGGCGCCCATCGCGAGCGCGGCACCAAGCGTGCCCGCATCTATGACCTGTGCGCCGAGACCGCCCAGTTCTATCACACCATGCTCATGCGCGGTAAGGACAGCCGTCCGCGCGAGTACTTTGCCAGCCGCGGTATGGGCGGCGACGTCTGCCGTCGCTACTGCCTGGGCTTTGCGCCGGGTCGCAACGCGCTGGTGTCGCATCTGTCGCAGGCGGGCTTTACGCCGCAGGAGATGATCGACGCCAACGTGGCAGTGAGCCGTGGGCGCGGGCAGCTTGCCGACCGCTTTTACGACCGTGTGATGTTTCCCATCTTTGACGAGCAGGGTCATAATATCGCCTTTGGCGGGCGCATTATGGGCGACGGCCAGCCTAAATACCTCAACACCGCCGAGACGAGCGTGTTCCATAAAAAGCGAAACCTCTACGGCTTTAACTGGGCCAAGGAGTTTATCGTCGCGCAGGATACCGCCATCGTGGTGGAGGGATATACCGATTGCATCGCCTGCTGGGAGGCGGGGATTAAAAACGTCGTCGCCACGCTGGGCACGGCGCTGACGGAACATCATGTAAAGACGCTCACCCGTTTTGCCAAGCGCATTGTGTATATGTTCGACGGCGATGCCGCCGGTCAAAAGGCCGCACGACGCGCGATTCAGTTTATCGAGCAGGATTCGATGGACCTGCGCTGCGTGGTGCTTCCCGACGGCAACGACCCCATGGAGTTCATCACCGCGCATGGTGGCGAGGCGCTGCAGGCGCGCATCGATGCCGCCGAGCCCCTCATGGACTTTGTGTACCGCTCGCTGCAGGAGTCGAGCGACATCACCACGCCGGGCGGTCGTGCCAAGGCGCTCGAGGACGCACTGACGCTCATCTATCCGCTGCGCGATAGCTACATGATCGATACGTACTTTATCCAGATTGCCGACCTGCTGGGTTTGGAACTGGAGACGGTGCGTTCGAGCTCGGGCCGTGTGTTTCGCGATGTTGCCAAGCGTGAGGACGCCGAGCGTCGTCGCGAGCAGAACTACGAGCGCCAGCGGGCGCAGACCGAGCGCGCAGGCAGCGCAGGCGGTCGGGCGTCTGGTTCGCAGGGGGCGTCTCGCGGCACCTGGGCGTCGGGTGCGACGCCGCCGGTGTCCACACCGGTCGAGGAAGAGCCGTACGACTATGTGCCGCTCGAGGCCTATGGGGCCGCGCCGGTCGAGGTTGTCGACGATATGCCGCCGATCGATGTGCCGGTTGGCATGGATGGCGCGGCGCCGGTTGCCGGTGCAACGGACGCGTCTGCGGCACCGACGATGCCGATCGTGCTGACCGACCTGGAACGAAAGTCTTTGGCGGGGGAGCGCGAGCTGCTGACGATGCTCACGAGCTATCCCGACCTGTTCCGCACGTATGCCGACCGCATCTGCTCGATCGAGTGGGTGGATCCGCGCCACGAGTCCATCGCGTGGGCCGTGCTCGCGACGCCGCCGGGCACCGACCCCACGGCGTGTATGGATGCGGCGCGCGCGGTGTGTCCCGAGGCAGCGTCGCTTGTCAGCGCCGGACGCATTTCGTCGACGAGTAAGCATCCCACCGAGACGAACATCGTGTTTATGCTTGATACCCTTGAGCTCTACACCATCAAGCGCCGCATGCGCGCCGCGCAGGCAAAGCTTCGTCAGGACCGGTCGCTCGACGATGAGGCGCGCCGTGTGCTGACGATGCAGGCGATGCAAGATTCTCAGCGCCAGCGCGAGCTCCAAAAGTCGATCGGCGGCGTGGCGGATCCGTTCCGTTTGATCGGCCTGGAGGCCGCAGGCGCCGATCAGGCCTAGATGTTGTGGTCAACCAGCGTATTTGCGCCTATATCCAGTCTGATTTTTGGGTATAGACGTCAATGTGTGTGCTAAAGTAATGAGTCCTGTGGACTATGAAGGGAGAATCTGTGCCAAAAAAGAGTGAGAGCACGGGTACTGGGCTGGAATCCTACGTTGCAAAGCTCATGGGCAACGGCTCAAACAGGACTTCGGTAACCGAGGACGAGATTCAGGTCGCCCTGAAGGATATCGATGTGTCTGACGAGCAGCTCAACGCGGTGTATTCCGCGCTGCGCAACAGCGGCATCCAGATTATCTCCGCGAGCGGAAACGACGACGCCCCCATGGACGTCGACGATGACAATACCGATTCTGATACCGATGATTTCGATGACGACGAGCACGATTCCGGCTCGCTCGACGATCACGAGCTTAAGATGGCCCGTCAGGCCGACGCCGAGATGGGTTCTTCCAAGAGCAAGAAGAAGCGCACCGTGCGAACGTCCCGTTCGCGTTCGCGCGTGCGCGGCATCGATGCCTCCACGGTGATGCTGACCGGCGACCCGGTTCGTATGTACCTTAAGGAGATCGGTAAGGTCGACCTGCTGACCGCTTCCGAAGAGGTCGATCTGGCCATGAAGATCGAGGCCGGCCTTGACGCCACCGAGAAGCTCGAGGGTGCCGAGGCGGGCGAGATCGAGCTCACCCGCGCCGAGATGCGTCGCCTGACCCGTATCGAGAACGTGGGTCTCGAGGCCAAGCAGGCGCTCATCAGCGCCAACCTGCGCCTGGTCGTCTCCATCGCCAAGCGCTATGTCGGCCGCGGCATGCTGTTCCTGGACCTGATCCAGGAGGGCAACCTCGGTCTGATCCGCGCCGTCGAGAAGTTCGACTACCAGAAGGGCTTTAAGTTCTCCACGTACGCCACGTGGTGGATCCGTCAGGCCATTACGCGCGCTATCGCCGACCAGGCCCGTACCTGTCTCTTATACACATCTCCGAG
>URNC01000157.1 GCA_900549065.1 uncultured Collinsella sp.
GATATCGGACACAGGGGCCGCAAGGGCCCTTACACCAACTTTCTCGACACTACCTGCGATTCCTAAATCGCTCACTTTATCTAATAAGATATTTAGCGAGGCCGGAGCTTTAGCTCCGGCCTCTCCATATAAGGGCTCGGCAAAGCCGAGCCACTAAATTTGAATCAGCCCCCAGAACATGTTTGAGAACTGTGTCCGGAGTACATACTCCTAGGGCCGGAATGAGGTTGCTTTCCAACGCATTCCGCAGGGGGCGGCATTATTTTGTAGCGCGAAGCGCGGAGCAAAATAATGCCGCATGCCCGAGGACGCGTTGGAAAGCAACCTCATTCCGGCCCGAACAGGTCCGTCTACCTGCGTATTTACAAATTCGTAAACTTTTTTTAAAAAAGTGCTTGCACAGTTCTCGAATCATAGGTTATTATCTTCCTCGTTGAACGCGCGGGTTCAACAAAACGAACCGTGAATCAACAACATAGCATGTCGGAGTGGCGGAATTGGCAGACGCGCTAGCTTGAGGTGCTAGTGACCGCTTTTTGGTCATGCGGGTTCAAGTCCCGCCTCCGACACCATCGCATTTGAGAAGCCTCTTCGGAGGCTTTTTTGTTACCGATAGACGGTGGGGTCCACGATGGAAACGCTTGAACGCAACGAGTGGGCAGACGTTGCCCAACTAGTCGAGATCACGAGCGATGCTGTCATCATCTGCGAGCTCGACGGAACCATTCTGCATGTGAATAATCGCTTACTTGGTTTGATGTGCGAGGAACGCGCCGACATCATCGGTGGAGATGTTAAAGACGTCCTGTACTCGTCCGCTTTTGAACGTGCGACGGAACATCGTCTGCCATTTGAAACTGATGGCTCCGAGAACGAACTGATGCTCAAGCTGAGTGACGGCTCCTTTATCCCCGTCTTGGTTCGTGCGGGCTCCGTAACGCCTCCACGCATCTTTGGGCGCCGCGCGCCACGTGTCCTGGTGGCGCTCCATAGCATCGAAGAACAGTATTCGCACGACCGTCAGCTCAAGCGTGCGCTTTCGGAGCTTAGAGTGGCGAACAAGCGCCTCTCTGGCACGCTCTCGGTCATTATGAGTACCGTGGGCTCCGATGAGCTGCCCAGCCTACTTGATACCGTTTTGAACCAGCTTGTAGGAACGCTCGATGCTTCGGGTGCTGCTATCTATTTTTCTGAGAGCGGCGGTTTTAAACTTCGCGGTGTTTCCAAGGAGCTGTACGACAGCTACCTGCCTGAGTTTTTGCCGTATGGCGCTGGCATTCCGACGTATGTTCTTCGTGAGTCGCGTGCCTGTCGCTTGTCGATTCAACAGGACCTTGAGGGTGATAAGGCCGCCTCCGGTATGTTTATGGACCTGGACAATCGTTCTAAGCACCTGTTGCGTATGCAGGATATGCCTCCGTACCGCAGCGAGATCTGTCTTCCCGTTTTTTACGGTACGCAGATCCTTGGCGTGCTGGAAGTTGGTTGGAAACGCCCTCAGGCACCGCTCGCCTATGACGTTAATGTGCTCGAGGTCATTTGCGATTACCTGTCTATCCAGCTGGTCGGCATGGCATCGAGCCTTCGCTCCCGTCGCACAGCCGAGCTTGGCCGCTCGCTCAATGTCTTGCGTGATGAGTTGTTTACCTTTCTAGACGATTCCGCCGCGGCTACCCAGGCGGTATCGTCCGAGATCTGCAATATGCTTAACTGCCATTTTTGCCCTGTTGAGTATGACGCCAGTCTGGATTCCTACGTCATAGATTTTGAAGGCGGCAGTCGCGTTGCTTTGCCGGACGATCCTGAAAAGCTTTTCTTTTCCACGACGGCGCCAGCGGCACGTCTGGGGGCTGGCCCTGATGGCTTTGAGGCATCTGTTTTGGGCGGCACGAGTGCCGAGGACCTTAAACACGTCCGTATAACTCGCGTTGACGAATCGATGCCTATGGGAGGCTGGCTTAGGGCGCATGGTCTGCCTTGTCAAGGTCTCTACGTCGACTCCGGCATCGAGGCGGAGCGCCCGCGCTCTGAGGGTGATGGCAAGCACAGTAACGACGCGATTGTTCCTGCTTCTGTTGCGAAGAGCCCGACGACGCGCGCGCTGCTGCTTCGTGATGGTAGCCAAGAGCCGATTGATGATCTTGAATATGACTACTTGGTGCACTTGGCGCATGACTTTGAACTGATCTACGAAGGCGAATCTCAAAAGCGCGAGGAGCGCCATATCGCTCAGACCCTTCAGATCGGCATGAGAAATTCCCTGGGGGATGTTCCGGGTATCGCAACCGATTCGGTGTACCTGTCGGCCACGAACTCGGCGTTGGTCGGCGGCGATTTCTATACGCTCATCCGTCTTCCCGACGACTGCGCCGTCATGATTTTGGGCGATGTGTCTGGCAAAGGCATTGAGGCTGCATCGATGTCCGCGCTCGTCAAGACGGCCCTGACGGCATATGCCTGGGAGGGCGCTGGACCGGCCCGCATGGCACGCTCCCTTAACAGCATGCTCATGGGCTTCTCGAGGGTCGAGACGTTCGTGACGGCCTTTATCGCCAAGATTGACCTTAAAGCCGGACGCGCAACGTATTGTTCGGCGGGCCATCCTCCGACCATGGTCATCAGGCCAGAGTCGATGCCGCTGGGCGGCGGCGAGGCTCGTGGGGGAGAGGTCGAGCTGCTTGGGTGCCAATCGGGCGTGATCGGTGCCTTTGAGAGCATGGTCTACGAGACGGGCGTGTTTACATTCGCTCCTGGTGACATGCTATTTATGTATACCGACGGAACAATCGAAGCACGTGATCGCTCGGGTGCTTTCTTTGGCGAACAACGCCTTCGCGACCTTCTGCTCTCTGTCTCGGGTGAGGGCGTATCGGGAATCTGCGGCAAGGTTTTGGGCGAGCTTGACCGCTTTACCGAGTCGGCGCTGAACGATGACATCGCGCTGGTCTCCCTTGAGTTTTTACGGGGTCGATCGTAGGTCACGACGCCTGACGGGCAAAATCCCTACGGTTGAAGAAACGTGTGCATCGAGCGAGCTCTTTTGGGGAACCATGGTCGTATGAATGAGTGGAATGACATAGCGGTTTTGACGCCACCGGGCGATATCGACATCGCCTCGGTGCCCGCACTGCGCCGACGGTTGGATAATTTGATCGACCGGGGCGTGCGTCGTGTTGTCATCAATTGCCAGACCGTGGGCTTTATCGACTCGACGGGTTTGGCGTTTTTGCTTACACGTGCTAGAGAGCTTATGAGGCATGAGGGGCTGCTTTCGCTCGTTAACGCCTCCGATGAGGTCGTTCGCTTTTTGGAAATTGCCCGGCTTGTCGACATCCTTCATGTCGCGGGCCCGGCGCGGGAGTCGATTCCCGCCATTCCGGTGGGGGAGTTGCCGCGATGGAGCAAGAGCGTCGAAGTGCAGCGAGGCATCGAGAATCTCCCGTATTATCGGCACCGTGTGGCCGAGCTCCTCGAATCGCTTCCCCTGAGGCGTGACGAGCGCTACGATGTCGCATTGGCGTCGGGGGAGGCGCTGGGTAATGCTTATGACCATGCAGGCGGTATTGGGTGCGTCCTGACGGTTCAGGCCTATGGCGATCGCGTTGTGGTTGAGGTGCTTGATCGAGGTGCCGGCTATTCTATCGATGAAACGAGCGAACCGGTCGCATCTGAGGAGCGCGGCCGTGGTATCAAGCTTATGCGTATGCTCGTCGATAACGTGGAGGTTGCTCGTCGTACGGACGGCGCCGGCACGCGCGTGCAGATGGTGAAGCTGTTTAGCGGAGCGCTGGAATCGTGTGCCTAGCCAATCGCTTTAGCGCGTTTAGCTACTAAGAACATGCGGCAGACAAGTTTTTTGAAAAAAGTACTTGCGTCTTTTGGACAACTCGCGTAAATTAATAACCCGCAAGCGGACATGGCTCAGTTGGTAGAGCACAACC
>URNC01000158.1 GCA_900549065.1 uncultured Collinsella sp.
TCGACACGACGACTCAAAAACAGATTTTGGATCTCCTACGCGACCTTAACAGTTCCGAGGGCATGGCGGTGCTTTTTATCAGCCATGATTTGGGCGTCGTCACGAGCATCTGCTCGCGCGTGCACGTCATGTATCTGGGCCAAATCGTAGAAGAGATCGACGCCTGCGGCCTTATGGAGCGCCCGAGCCACCCGTATGCCCAGGGGCTCATCGCGAGCATTCCGCCGCTCGAAGGCGAGCGAGTTGACACGCTGGCGGATATTCCGGGCACGGTGCCGCCGCTTACGGCAATACCCTGTGGATGCCGCTTTGCGCCTCGTTGCGCCCGGGCGGACGAGCGTTGCCGCGCGCAGGAGCCTCCGCTGTTTGCCGTGAATGCGTGCGACCGGTCTAAATGCTGGCTTGTCGAGAAAGGGGAGTGCCATGGCTGTTGATAGCGAAGCCCTGCTTAGGGTCTCACATCTGACTAAAACGTTTCCCATGCCGGGCTCAGGTTTTAAGCGTCAGGCCTTTACCGCCGTGGACGATCTGTCGTTTGAGATCGCACCGGGCGAGGTCTATGGCCTGGTTGGCGAATCCGGATCGGGCAAGTCGACGACTGGACGCCTGATTTGTGGTCTCGAGCGTGCGGATTCCGGCTCGATTGTCTATCGCGGGCACGACCTTGCCACGATGTCGGAGCGCGAACGCAAGCCGTTTCGCCGCGAAATCCAGCTGGTATTCCAGGATAGCTCTACGGCTTTTGACCCGCGTAACCGTGTCGGCCGCATTTTGGAGGAGCCGCTGATTATCGCCGGCGTGCGCGATGCGGATGAGCGCCATGAGCGCGCGCTCTCGGCCCTGGCCTCGGTCGGTCTTCTGGCAGAGCATTATGACCGCTATCCGCACGACCTTTCGGGGGGACAGCGTCAGCGACTCAATCTGGCACGGGCGCTTATTTGCGAGCCGCGCCTTGTGGTATGCGACGAGCCGGTCTCGGCGCTTGACGTGTCCGTTCAGGCTCAAGTGCTCAACTTGCTTCGCGACCTGCAGCGCACGACGGGCGTGGCGCTGCTGTTTATCACGCATGATATGCGTGTGGTTCGGCATATGTCCGACCGGATTGGCGTGCTCTACCACGGTCGTCTTGTCGAGGAGGGCACGGCCGAGGACGTGATCGCGCACCCGAGCGATCCGTATACGCAGGAGCTTATCGACGCCATTCCCTAGAGGATGCTTCTTTTTGGGTATGGTGTGGGTTTGTTGTTTAATTGTCGGTATATCGGTACAAGAGAGGGGAACTACTATGGCCGATATCGAGGAACAGCCGTTACCGCGCACGTTTGAGGAGTTCAACGAGCAGCGCAAGGCGGCGTTTATTCGCGTTAAGGATTACAAGCAGGCAGGTAATCGCCTGGTCGGCTTTTTGTGCAGCTATACGCCGCTCGAGATTATCGATGCCGCGGGCGCTGCAAGTGTGGCCTTGTGCGGTACATCCGACGAGGTGATTCCCGAGGCCGAGAAGGTGCTGCCGGCAAACCTCTGCCCGCTCATCAAGTCGACCTACGGTTTTGCTTACTCGCAAAAGTGCCCGTTTACGTACTTTAGCGACATGATCATCGGTGAGACCACCTGCGACGGCAAGAAGAAGATGTACGAGCTACTCAACGAGCTCAAGCGCACGCACATTCTGCATCTTCCGCAGGGTCGCGATCGCGCCTATGAGCGTGAAGGCTGGTACGAGGAGTGCCGCCTGCTCAAGGAGGAGCTCGAGGGCTTCTACGGCATCACGATTACTGACGATGACCTGCGCGCTGCCGTCCGTCGTCGCAACCGCTTGCGTGCGGCCCAGCTCGAGATGTTTGCGCTGCAGGTCAACCAGCCGGCGGCCATGAGCGGCGTCGACCTGATGAGTACCATGTTTGCCGGTACGTTCAGCTTTGATATCGAGGCCTATACGCAGCAGCTGGAGCAAAAGGTTGTCAAGCTGCGCGAGGCCTACGACGCGGGCGAGCGCCCGGTTGCGGCGGATGCCAAGCGCATTCTGATCACCGGCTGCCCGGTGGGCGGCGTAATCAACAAGATCGGTCGCACCATCGAGTCCAACGGCGGTGTGGTCGTGTGCATGGACGACTGCTCGGGCGAGCGCACGGCGGCTATGATGATCGACCCGGACGCGCCCGACATTCTGCGCGCCATCGCCGACCGCTACCTGGATATCAACTGCTCGGTCATGACGCCTAACGACGGCCGCATGGAGAACACACTGACCATGTGCGAGAAGTACCATGTCGATGGCGTGGTAGAGAGCGTGCTACAGGCCTGCCACACCTTCAACGTTGAGAGCGCGCGCATGCAGGAGGCTGTCGAGGGTGCGGGTATTCCGTATATGAAGATCGAGACCGACTACAGCAACGGTGACATGGGCCAGATCGAGACGCGCATCGCCGCCTTTATCGAAACCCTCTAGCTTTCTCAGCCACTGGATCTTGCCCCTCAAACCGTCGCTTGCGTACCCAAAGTACGCTGCGCTCCTCTTTCGGGGCAATCTCCGGCACCTGAGAAACCTAGAACTAAGGCGCTTGAACGCGCCGCTACCTTTGATGTTTAGATTGGGAGAGAGCCATGATAGGGATCGGGATCGATATCGGGTCTACGGCGGCTAAGGCTGCTGTGGTCGATGGGGAGGGTTCGGTGGCGTGGACGTGCGTGCAGCCAACCGGGTTCTCCTCGGTCGATGCGGCCGAGCGTTTGCGCGGCGAGCTTGCCGCGGCTGGCTATGACGTGGCTGCCGACGACGTGTGCGTGATCGCGACCGGCTACGGCCGTGTCGCCGTGCCCTATGCGCACAAGGTCGTGACCGAGATCACCTGCCACGGTACCGGTGCCGTGCGCCTGTTTGGCGATCACGGCACGGTGATTGACGTGGGCGGCCAGGACACCAAGGTCATTCAGCTTAAAAGTGGTCGCGTAGCCAAGTTCGCCATGAACGACAAGTGCGCCGCCGGCACGGGGCGCTTTTTGGAGATCATGGCCGACCGCCTAGGCATTTCCCAGCAGCAGATGGCCGACCTGGCGCGTTCCGGCGAGCCCACCAAGATCAGCAGCATGTGCACCGTGTTTGCCGAAAGCGAGGTCATCAGCCTGATCGGTCGCGGTGAGCCGCGCGAGAACATTGCGCGTGGCGTGATCGACAGCGTGGTCTCGCGCGTGGCGACCATGGCCGGGCAGGCCGCGGGCGCCCCGTACTACCTGACCGGCGGCCTGTGCGAGAACGCCTTCGTGGTGGAGCGGTTGGGCGCGTTGTTGGGCTCGCCGGTGACCACCTCGCCCCAGGCTCGCTTTGCCGGAGCGATCGGCGCGGCTGTCCGCGCCGCCGCCTTGGCCTAGGGGTGTACCGCGACATGCGCATCCTCAATATCTCGGCACAAAAACCAGATAGCACCGGCAGCGGCACCTACTTTGCCGCGCTCGTGCGCGAGCAGATCGAGACGGGGCATCGCGCCGCCGTGCTTTGCGGCGCGGCACCGGGTGATACCCAAGGCGAGCTGGACCGGCGTGCTGCCGTGTTTGCCGTACCGTTCGAGTCGCCCGAGCTGCCGTTTCCCATCTGCGGTATGTCCGATGTCATGCCCTATCCCTCCACACGCTATCGTGACCTGACGCCTTCGATGCTCAAGGCATTTGAGCGGGCATTTGCTAATGCAATCGATCGGGCGGTGACTGAGTTTCGGCCCAATCTGGTGCTCTGCCATCACCTGTATCTGGTGACCGCATTGGCGCGCGAGTGCGTCCGGGGCGTGCCGGTTGTTGCCGTGTGCCATTCGACCGATCTGCGCCAGCTGCGTTCGCATGCGCTCGAGCGCGATCGCATCGTACTGTCTCTTATACACATCTCCGAGCCCACGAGACTACGCTGCATCTCGTA
>URNC01000159.1 GCA_900549065.1 uncultured Collinsella sp.
ACGAGATGCAGCGTAGTCTCGTGGGCTCGGAGATGTGTATAAGAGACAGGGCGAGTACAGTTACGGCAGCATCATCCTGGGCGAGAGCGCCACGGCCCGCGAGGGCGTCGAGCTTCTCGGCAGACTGATCGATGATCAAGGCGTCTGCACCAACGACCAGATCATCATCGCCGACAACAACGAGACCTGGCTGTTCGCCACACTTTCCGCCCATCAGTGGATCGCCATGAAGCTTGCTGACGACGTCGCGTCGCTCAACCCTAATATCGGGAGCCTCAACTACGATGTCAACCTTGATGACGACGAGAACTGCCTACACTCCGAGGGCATCGAGTCCATGCCCGTGGAGAAGGGCTTCGCCAAATACTCCGCTGACGGCAAATTCGATGTCGCCCAAACGTATGGCGAAAGCCTCGCCGATTCCGGCGTAAACCAGTGGTCCCGCTATGTGCAAGGCCGCTATTATTTTGGTAATCAGCTGACCGAAGGCACAGATTACGACATTATCACAGTAGAGAAGGAAGGAAAACCCGACCAAAAGGGAGCCATGGTCAGCGAAATCCAGCCCCTGTTCTTCAAGCCTGGCAAGTCTGGTTGGAGCACTTTCGAGTTGATTCGCGCCTTCGGCAACCGCGGCGAGAACGTCCCTGGCCTCAACGCGAACACTGATGGTGTTTATTGCATCGGCAGCGAGCGCAACACCGAGATCAACCTCTTCCAGATTCGTCGCGGGTATGACCCCGAAGTCGCTACCATCCAGTGGGAAATGCTCTCCCGCGCCGCGTACTCCGTCGCCATCCCGTTGTACTCCGCTCTGATAACTGAGGTCAGCCCGTACTTCAGCGATCAGACCGTCTCCTTCGATCACTGCAAACAGACTGACGTCGTGTACAACGAAGAGCCCGAGAACTCAATCAACTACGTCCTCATGGACATCAGCTCGCTCTGCTTTGAGAACCCTGACACCCTTGGTATCAGCGTCCGCGCCTACCTCGATGCGCTCCAGAACGAGCTCATCGAGCAGAACAAGGAAGTTGACGCCGCCATGCTGGCCGAGACGACCACCGAGGGCCGCACTGCCCTGGCCAACAAGGCCGGCAAGGCTGCTACCGAGAACACCTACAAGAAGTGCAAGGCACTGCTCCAGGAGATGCGCGCCTATCAGAAGGCCGAAAACTTCGACCAGCCCTTCACCCCGTGCGACCTGGACACCGAGACCAACGGCCTCAAGGTGTCCATCACCTACGCCAAGGACGCTCTTGCCACCGATCCGGTCACCCCGGATCAGCCCGGCACTCCCGAGCAGCCCGCTAAGCCCGAGCAGCCCGCTAAGCCCGAGCAGCCGGCCGCCAAGCCTGAGAAGCCTGGCAAGTCCGACACCACGACCACGGTAACCACTAACAAGACGAACACCAAGGGCGGCCTGCCCACCACTGGCGATCGTTTTGATGGCCGCATGGTGGCCGCATTCGCCATCGCTGGCGTTGCCGTCATCTCCGCGGGCGGTTACTTCCCCTACCGTCGCAATAAGGAGTAACGTCCTAGCTGAGCGGGCGGGGCACATGAGTCACCACGCCCGCTCAGCCCGCTCTTTTGACCGGCGGGAAACCCACCTGAAATCTTTTCAAAAAAGATTTCCCCGCACACACTTCGCTGTGCTATAGTGCAGCGCAACAGCAACTAGGTGCGACCGCGCCACGGCATCACGAAAGGAGCCACCAACATGAAGAACACGATGAAGTCTCTCAACAACTGGTGGTGGCGTGATGCGAATACGATCGGTCGACAGTGAGTCCCTCACGCCTGTTTTTGCGCTCTAGGTGATTGGAAGGCCTCCGGTTTCGACCGGGGGCCTTTTTCTATCTCGAGCCCGATCGCATTCGCATCACGCGCCTCCGCTTTTCTCTTGCACTCCCATTCCGAAAGGATTTTCACCATGTCTCAGAACACCACCGCCACCCAGCCCCGCACCGTCCAGACCGCCGACCGTGGCAAACTCGATGTCCGCGCCCTCGTCCTGCTTGCCATCCTGCTCGCCGCCGGCTTCATCCTCAACTTCACCGTCGGCAAGGCCATCTCGGGCATCTCGGGCGGCATGATCAGCCCCGAGTTCATCATCTCGGCCTTCTGCCTCACCATCCTGGTCGTTCGCCCCAACATCGGTCAGGCGCTCGTCATTGGCCTCATCTCGGCTGCCGTGATCCAGATCACCACCACTTCGCCGTTCGTCGATTTTGCCGCCGAGGGCATCGCCGCCATGCTCATGGCCGGCATCGTCAACGCCGCCGGCAAGAACGGTCAGGTCAAGCCCGCGATCGCCATTGTCGCAACCTTCCTGACCACCTTTGTCTCCGGCGTCATCTTCATGGTCATCAAGATGGCCATGCTCGGCGTGGTAGGCGAACTCGCCGCCACCATGCTGCCCGTCGTCGCCATGACCGCCGTCTTTAACGCCATTCTGGTCGGCGCCCTCTATCTGCCCATCCAGAAGGCCCTGAAGCTCAACTAACCCACAGTGCCCCATCGGTAAAGACTGTCCCAAACGGCTAGCTTTTGGGGACGTTCTTAAACGACTAGTCATTAAAGAACGTCCCCAATGACTATGAAAGGTATCCATGGAAACGATCATCAACGTCGACGATGTCTCGTTCTCCTATGGCACGCAGACCGAGCAGGCGCTCAGCCACATCTCGCTCAGCGTGAACAAGGGAGATTTCATCGGCATCATCGGGCCCTCGGGCGCCGGCAAGTCCACGCTTGCCGCCTGCCTGTCAGGTGCCGTGCCCCACCACTACACCGGCACGTTCTTTGGGTCCGTCATGGTCGACGGCCACGACACCTGCGAAGTCTCGCTCACCGACGTGTCGCAAATCGTCGGCAGTGTGCTGCAGGATATCGACACGCAGATGGTCGCTTCGGTCGTCGAGGACGAGATGCTCTTTGGCCTCGAGAACTTTGGCGTTCCCCACGACCAGATCGAGCAGCGCGTGAGCGAAACGCTCGAGACCGTCGGCATCAGCGACCTGCGCGACCGCGAGATCGCCACCCTCTCGGGCGGACAGAAGCAGAAGGTAGCCATCGCCGCCATCCTCGCCATGCGCCCGCACGTCTTGGTTCTCGACGAGCCCACCGCGGCACTCGACCCCGCCAGCTCCACGTTGGTCTTCGAGACGCTGCGTGAGGCAAACCGCACACTTGGAATCACCATCGTCGTCATTGAGCAAAAGGTCGCCCTGCTCTCGGAGTACTGCAACCGCGTGCTCGTGCTCAACCATGGCGAAATTGCGCTGCAGGGCGAGCCACACGAGGTCTTCGCGCATACCGACGAGCTCCGTGCCATCGGCGTCGACTGCCCTCGCGTCACGCGTATCTTCAATAGCCTCGAGGCCGATGGCCTGGTAAGCGGTACCCCCTGCTTGGATGTCGATGAGGCCGAGCGCATGATTTCGGGCATCGTCGACCCCGCACACGCGGCTATCGAAGCTCAGGCGCCCGCCGGTTCCCCGCATGCACCGTCGTTGCGCCCTCATGCCAAGGACGCCGAACCCGTACTCACCTTCGACCATGTTGAGTTTGCCTATCCCAATGGCGGCGCCGCCGTCCACGACCTTAGCCTGACGCTCTATCCTGGCGAGCTCGTGGGTATCGTCGGCCAAAACGGTGCCGGCAAGACCACGCTCACCAAGCTGCTCACGGGCCTGCTTAAGCCCGCCTCGGGCAGCGTGCGCGTCACGGGACTGGATACCGCAGCCGTTCCCACGAGCCGCATCGCTCGCGAGGTCGCGACCCTCTTCCAAAACCCCGACCGTCAGATCTGCAAGGACACCGTGCTCGACCTGTCTCTTATACACATCTCCGAGCCCACGAGACTACGCTGCATCTC
>URNC01000160.1 GCA_900549065.1 uncultured Collinsella sp.
CGAGATGCAGCGTAGTCTCGTGGGCTCGGAGATGTGTATAAGAGACAGATTTAGGGCGTCCAAGATTTGGGGCGCAGTTCATCGCGTGCAGTACCGGGTTTCTTGCTATCGCGTTAAAACCACCTTAAAGGGGACAGCGCCCCCTTTAAGGTGGTTACCAGGGTGTTCTAGCGGTTGAGGACTCGATAGCCTCGTGGCGCTTGAGTTCGCGACGCATGGTTTGCGAATTGAGCCAGGCTGCCTGCCAGCCACGGATGGGGTAGCGCGCTTCGTCCAGCTCAAACTGCGTATAGCCGCAGGCGTTGATGATCGTTGCCCCGCATGCATGCTGACGCACACGTTGAAAGTCGCGACCATAGCATTGGTGCACATGCCCGTGCACCATGTAGTCGGGGTTCCAGGACTCGAGCGCTGTGTTAAAGCATTCGAATCCCCGATGTGGCAGATCGTCCAGATCGCCCATGCCAGCGGCGGGTGCATGGGTCAGCAGGATGTCACAGCCGCCGACCATCCTCACTTTGCGGGACAGCTTGCGCATACGCCTGGCCATCTCGTGTTCGGTGTACATGTTGGCGCCGTCGCGATAACGCATGGACCCGCCAAGGCCCGCAATGCGGACGCCGCGGTACACGTAGACAGCGTCTTCGACACAGATGCAGCCACCTGGTGCATGACGCGCATAGCGGTCATCGTGATTGCCTCGCACGTAGATGAGCGGTCTGTTGATGACCGTGACCAAAAACTCAAGATAGTCCGGGTCCAGATCACCAGCGGACAAAATCAGGTCGACACCCTCAAAGCGTTCTTTGCGAAAGCACTCCCAAAGGCATCGTTCTTCGGTATCGGCTATGGCAAGGATTTTCATAGGGCGCGGACCTTCGGCTCATCGTCGGGCTGCGGAATGGTGCCCACCACGTTGTCTGCCAGCCAGTCCATCTCGACGATTTGCGTGCTCGGCAGCGGGGGAAAGCCTTCGATCTGCACCACGCCGTCTTGGCTATGGAGCTCGCCGCCAAATGGATTGATGGAGCCCTCGACAATGCCATTGCGCAGTAGCTGAACGAGCTTGCGCCTCTGATAGGGCAGGCCCGGAGCGTAGCGAATGTCGATAACGCCCGAGCTCATGCCATACCAGTAGTTGACGGCGCGGACCCGGCTGTCGTCACTGGTCTCGTCCCAGGTGCCATGCAGCAGACTTCGCACGATAAGCTCGTAGTATCGGCGCCAGTTCCATACCGGCATGGCGATGCCGACGACCTTGCCATCGATCAGGCGGTGGAGTCCGTAGGCCGTGGGGTCCTCCAGCGACTTGGACATGTCGGCGCCGGTCATGACGCTCACGCCTTCGTGGCACATGGCCTCGGCAAGGCCACCGGCGGGCACATCGCCCCAGGTCAGGATAATTTGCGCACGGGGGTCGAGTAGCGAAGCTCCAATCGCAAAGGCGTTGATCTCGCTGAGTGCGCCCGAGGCGAAGACCGACGCGTGGTAACCGATGCGGTGATTGTCCGCCATGCTGGCGGCAAGGGCGCCCAGGAGGAACTTGGCCTCGTACATCTTGCCAAAGTACGAACGGACGCTTTGATGGGGAAGGCCGATAGAGCAGTTGAGGAACCGAACCTGGGGATACTCAACGGCAGCCCTGAGCGTGTATTCCATCAGGCGGTGCGAGGTCGAGAAGATGACGCTGTCTCCATGTTTGACAGCCGTTTCCACGGCGGCGTAGAACACGTCCGGATCGTGGCAGTCCTCGAACGCCTCGGTGCGCACGATACCGCCAAAGTGCTCATCGAGATACTGACGCCCTTGGTCGTGCAGGCTGTCCCAGCTCGACGTCGCACAGGGGAACTCATGGATAAAGGCGATGCGCAGGGGATTGGCCGCCGAATAGACGGTCTTGCCCATAAAGAAGTTGAGCACGCCGGAGGTGGACTTGGCGGTCGACTCTTCCTCATCGACACTCGGTGCTTCGACAAGATCGACCTTGTCCTCGTTATTTTTGTCGGCAATGACCAGCTCACGCCAAATCTTACACAGGCGGTTTACGACGATATCCGTCGGCGTATCCAGCAGGCGGTCCTGGTTGTACACATTGAGGTAGACGAGCATAGCGTCGGCGGGCGTAATGTCCAGGTGGTCGCCACCCGCGCGAAGGTAGGCGCGCTTAAAGAGCAGGAAGGTGTGGCGCAGGTAGTCGACCTTTTTCTGCGGCCATTTTTCGATAAGGTCCTGACCGAGCATCTTGGCGAGCGTCTCGTAGCTTCCCTCGCGCGAGAACTCGATCTCGTATAGGGGGCAGACGCGCCAAAACGCGCAGAACTCACCGTACAGGCGGCTTTCGACGGAATCCCATGTGCCGGGGTAGAGACGGGTGACCTTGGCCGAAACCGTCGGGGCGTCCAGGAATTTGAGGACACTGACGCGCTTGTTGCCCTCTTGGACGTAAAACCGATGCATGAACTCGGTGACGATGACGGGATCGCGATAGCCCTCGGTCACCTGGATGTCGTAGAGGTTGGACCACTTGCGGGCGAACTCCGTGCTAAACGGCAGCAAGGGCATAAAGTTGCATGAAAAGGCCGACTGACGGCCCTTGGTAACCGTGCCGACGACCATTTCGAGCGGAATGTCTCTCAGACCGACATTCTCTCGCTGGCCTAAGGGGAGCTGGGCAACCAAGCTATCGAGGTCCGTGAGGTATGGATGCTCGCTTTGACTAATGGCGCGTCGACGTCCTTGCTCGCCGCGCTTGCGTGCTTGACGATAGGCCTCTTCCATAGTTTTGCTCCCTTAGTCGTTTAAACAACTATATGAACTATGGTACCACGAATGAAAACCACCACAAAGGTGCCTGTCCCCTTTGTGGTGGTCTAGGCGATGATGGGGGCGATGGCGCGAATGCAGGCGTCGGCCGCCGTGAAAGTGGTGCTGTCGTCGCTGACGATAAAGATGATCTTGCCCTTAATGCCAAAGTCGCCGATCTCGCTAAAGAGCACGTAGGGCTCTTTGTCAAAGCTCGAGATGGGAAGCACGGCGGCCTTGGTGGCGCTGGTCAGCTCGTCTGCCAGCGCGTCGAGTGAGGCCCACTTGGATGCGTCCTTTACGGCAACGGGCACAGCCACACGCCCAAAGGGCATGAGATGCACGAGCGTGTTCTTGGAGATATTTGAGTTGGGGACGATGATGGTCTGCCCGCAGGCGTCCTCGATGGTCGTATGACGCCAGGTGATGTCTTGGACCACGCCCGACACGCCACCGACTTCGATATTGTCGCCGGGCTTGATGATGCCCATAAAGGTTACCTGCATGCCGCCGATAAGGTTTGAGAGCGTGTCCTGAAAGCCGAGCGAGATGGCGATGCCGCCGACGCCAAGAGCGGCGACGAGGGCGTTTGCGTTAATGCCAAAGCAGTTGTCGAGGATAAAGCTGCCGCCGATCATCCAGATGACGGCGCGCGCAATGTTGATGAAGATACTCGATGCCGGAAGCGGGTTGTCGTCGCGGTTGAGCAGGTGGCGCAGGGTCTTGGATACGACCTTGGTGGCGATGGCGGTGCCTATTACCAAGATGCCGGCCCAGATGATGTTGTGGACCCACCGTTGTTCAAAGAAATGAAGAATCGGTTCAAACAATTCCATGTTGGGAAAACCTCCTCATGATCGTCCAACCATGATACCCACCAAAAGCCCGTCCGATCACATTGAACTGCGCCCCAAATCTTGGACGCCCTAAATAGCGACTAGGCCGCAAGGGCCT
>URNC01000161.1 GCA_900549065.1 uncultured Collinsella sp.
AGTTCGCGATCCCCGGCCTTGACGACGAGTTCCGCGTCATCGTCTCCCCGTGGATCCTCTCCTCGCTGATCACCGATCGCCTTGCCGCTTACTACGAGACGGTTACCAAGCACAACCTCAACTACCGTCGTTACTATCACCAGTTCGACTACTAATCGGTGACAAATAAGCTACTGATCAAGAAGCACCCTGCCCGGGCGCATGCGTCCGGGCATTTTTATGCCGAAATTCGCAAGAAAGGGGAATCGAATGAGGCAGTTTATCGTTGCATCCCATGCCCATTTTGCGTCTGGAATCGTCGAGAGCATTGGGCTGCTTTCCGGCGAGCGCGAAAACGTCCATGCGCTCTCTATGTATGTCGACGGAAACGAGGACCTGACCAAGGAGGCCGCAGCGATTCTGGACGGCTTTGCCGCGGACGATGAGGTCGTTGTTTGCACCGACCTCTTTGGCGGCAGTGTCAACAACGAGTTCACCAAGATCGTCCAGACGCGTCCCAACACGCACCTCGTGACCAATATGAACCTGCCGCTCCTTATTCAGCTGCTGTTCGTGCCCGAATCCACCCCGATCGATGAGGCCATTCGCCAGATCGTCGAGGCGGACGACACCAAGGTCAAGTACGTCAACGACCTGCTGGGGCAGGCCGAACTCGATGAGTTTTAACCACTAGGGAGCACATCATGATTCAGATGATTCGTGTAGATTATCGACTGCTTCACGGCCAGGTTGCCGTTAGCTGGACCTCGGCTCTGGGTGCCGACTGCATCCTGCTGGTGAGCGACACGGTCCTCAATGACAAGCTTCGTCTGCAGGCCCTGTCCCTTGCAAAACCGGAGGGCTGCAAGGTTGTCGTCAAAAACACCGAGGATGCCGTCAAGGCGCTCCAGAGCGGTGTGACCGATAAGTACAAGCTCTTCGTGGTTTGCGAGACGATCCAGCAGGCCGGTGCCGTCGCCAAGGCGATGGGCGTCAAGAAGATCAACCTCGGCAATGTTGCCTTTAGCGAGGATGCCCGCCAGGTCTCGACGAGCGTGTTCCTTACGCCCGAAAACGAGGCATACGTCAAAGAGCTGCTCGGCGAGGGCTACGAGCTGTTCATTCAGATGATTCCGGCAGATGCGAAGACTGACGCCGCGAAGGTCATCGGTTAGGGGCCATCATGGTTATCAAGACAATCCTGATTTTCCTTATTGCCCTTTTGGGCTATTCCGAGTGGCTGACCGGTACGAGCTACCTCCAGCGCCCGATTGTGCTCGGACCTCTGGTTGGCCTTGTCATGGGCGACATGGTGACCGGCACGATCATGGGCGCCACGATGGAGCTTGCCATGGTCGGCGCCATCTCGGTCGGCGCCTATAACCCGCCCGATACGATTTCCGGCACTATCCTGGGCGTATCTCTTGCCATGCAGGCCGGCGCGGATGCTTCGGCGGCCCTGACCCTGGGCATTCCTATCGCAACGATCGTCCTGGCGCTCGATACCGCCCTGGGCCAGCCGGTGATGCTGCTGCTGGTGCACCGTATCGACAAAAACGTCGAGGACGGAGACACCAAGGCCATCACGCGCAACATGCTCATCGCCGGTTACGCGCAGAGCTGGTGCGGCCTGCTGATTATTCCCCTGGCATTCTTCTTTGGCGCCGATGCTGTTGCCAGCCTGCTCAACATCATCCCCGATTTCGTTCAGACCGGCATGGATGTCGCCGCCGCCTTCTTGCCCGCACTCGGCTTTGCGATGCTGGCGCAGATGATTATGAACAAAACGGTGGCTCCGTTCTTCTTCGCTGGCTTCTTCCTCGTCGCCTACTTTGGCATTAGCACGACGGGCGTGGCGATCTTTGCCGCGATCATCGTCGTCGCGATGACGGTTTTGGGTGATAAGAAAAAAGCGGAGCAGCCCGCAGTGGCAACCGAGGATCCTGCGATTGGGAGTGGGTTCGATGAGTTTTAAGTTTGAGTCTTCTTACGACGGGCTGATTTCCCGCGCAGACCTTAAGAAGCTGTTCTGGCGCTCGATTCCCTATGAGCATTCCTGGAACTACGAGCGTATGGGCCATATCGGCTTTATGTGGGCCCTTATGCCGATTCTTCGCAAGCTGTATCCGCAGGATGCGGACTTTAAGGCCGCCCTTAAGCGCCATATGGAGCTCTATAACGTCACGCCGTACATCTCGACGCTCCCCATGTCCATCGCCGCTGCAATGGAAGAGGTCAACGCTACTGACGATAGCTTTGACACGAGCGCGATCTCAAATGTCAAGCTTGCTTTGATGGGACCGCTGTCCGGTGTGGGCGATGCCTTCTACTGGGGCACGCTGCGAATTTTGGCAACGGGTGTCGGCACGTCGCTGGCGCTACAGGGCTCTATTCTTGGCCCGATTTTGTTCCTGCTCGTGTTCAACGTCCCTCACTACATCATCCGTTACCTGCTGACGTTTGTGGGATATCGCTTTGGCTCGGACATGATCAGCAAGGTCCAGGAATCGGGCATTATGGACACGATCGTCAAGATGGCCTCCATCATGGGCGCCATGGTGATCGGTGCTATGACCATGGAGATGGTCACCGTGGACATTCCGCTCATGGTCGGCGCGGGCGATGGTGCTCAGACGCTGGCCGAGCTGCTCAACGGAATCTTCCCGGGCTTTGTCACGATGGGGCTGTTTGGAATCGTCTATCTCATGCTCAAGAAGAAGATGAATCCGCTGGTCATCATGCTCGTGATCCTGCTCGTGAGTATCGCCGGCGCGTTCTTTGGAGTGCTTGGTGTTCAGTAGGGCATCCGTCATAATGAGAATAATGTAAGAGGGGGCGTCGCGCACACTGTGCTGCGGCGCCCTTTTGCCGAAAGGTGGACAAGATGGAGTATCCGCAGCTTGCCGTCATGAATATCAGCCATCGTTATTTTGACCTTGAGGAATTCTTTTCTTCGGCAGCGGCCTCGGGCTACACGTGTTGCGAGCTTTGGACCGGGGCGATGCATCTGTATGTCGATTGCCATGGATACGATTCGCTCGGGCAGGTGCGGGAGCTGTCGCAGCGGTATGGGGTTCGGATTGTGGGGCTTTGTCCCGAACAGAACAACCCCAAGCCGTGGAATATCGCGGCGCGTGGGAATGAGGCGCGTGCCCGCACGCTCGCGTACTTTAAGAACGTTGTGGATATCGCGGCGGAACTTGGAGCCGAGCAGGTCATGGTCTCGAGCGGCTGGGCATTTTTGAACGAGCCGATCGAGGACGCGTGGGGTCGCAGCGCCTCGATGCTGCGTGCGATTGCCGAGCATGCGGGAGAGCGCGGCGTGCGACTGGTGCTCGAGGCCCTACAGCCGGTTGAGTCGATGATCGTGAACTCGGCGGCCGACACGAAGCGCATGATCGAGGCGGTTGATCATCCGGCACTTAAGGCGTGTCTGGATTTGGGCGCTATGGCGGTGGCGGGGGATACCATCGACGATTATTTCGATCTGCTTGGCGACGATGTCGCCCACGTGCATTTTGTCGATGTTGCGGCAGACGGCACGACGCATCTTGCCTGGGGTGACGGGGACCGCGATATGCGCGCCGACCTGGATAGGCTGGTGGCGCGCGGCTATCGCGGAGTTGTTTCGGCCGAGACCTATGACTGGCGCTATTTTGCCGACCCCGCAGCTGCCGATGCGCAGGTACTGTCTCTTATACACATCTGACGCTGCCGACGAAGGCTTAGGTGTAGA
>URNC01000162.1 GCA_900549065.1 uncultured Collinsella sp.
CCTAAGCCTTCGTCGGCAGCGTCAGATGTGTATAAGAGACAGCGTCCGCACCGCGCGTGCGCCTACGGACCTTAAACCGAACCTCATACGAGTCAAGAAACGCGATGACGACCGAGCCCGCATCGGACGATGGAGGCTGGCTGCGTTATCCCAAAAAGAACGGGGCAGACTCCAGCGCGGAGTCTGCCCCGAAAAGAGAATGGCAAAGCAAGAACGTGGATGGACGAGAAAAGTGTCCGCAAGTCTCATGGCCATCACATCCCACCTGCCAAAGTGATGGGTGAGCGAGCGTTACTCGTGCTCGGACTCCTCAGCCTGCTTACGGCTGCGGATGAGGTGTGCCACGCCGATGCACAGCACTGCGCTGCCAGCGATCCAAGTGAAGGTCACGCCGTTGAGACCGGTGAGCGGGAGGCCAGAGCCCTTCTTGTCGACGATGGTGAAGCTGAGCTTGCCGGCCTCGGCCGTTGCGGTGCCGCCCTTGACAACATCTTTGCCAGCATCAATGGTGGAAGTATCAAGCTTCACATTCTTACCTGTTTGATCGAACGTACTCTTGATAGTGAAAGTAACGCCATTTGCTGCAGAGTTATTGTAACCGGGCGCCGGGGTGACCTCTTTAAGGATGTAGGTGCCCTCATCAAGGCCGACAACGTTAATCTCTCCTTCGTCCGTCGTCTTGAGCGTGGCATCCTTGGCTTCGTTGTGTTTTACACCCTGGGCGTCGATGAATTGGTTCTCAGGGTTGCCGTCAACAACCTCCTGCAAGGTGAACTCAACATCTTTGAGCTTCTTGGAGGTACCGTCTCCATCCTTGTCATCACCGACCTTGGTAACGTCGATGCCGTAGGTGTAGTCGTAGGCGGGATGCACAACTGTAGTGCCTTTGTCTCCTTCAGAGTCAGAGTGAGGGTTATTGGAATAGGTCAGAGTAACGGTGTTCTCCTGGGCTATACCGAGCATGTCGGCTTTAACCTTAGTATGGTTGAGCTTTGCCTTATAGTTCACATAGATTTTAGAGCTACCGCTAACGGTAATAACCTTATCCTCGTCAGATTTAATTTCATTCTTAAGGTTGTCAAAGGAAACAACAAGCTCGTTCTTTCCTTGATCAGTGACGTATTTCGCAGTGTAGTACTCTTCCTTGACCTTGGCACCGTCAATCTTGACCTCAACAGCAGGTTTGCTGCCGGAGAGCACGGGCACCATCGTAGAAGGCAGGTCATCAGTAAAGGTATAGCTGTACTTTTCGTAAGTATTGATATTGCTGGCCACGGTACCTGCAAGCTGGTACTCAATCGGCTGGTCGGATGCAGAGTCCGCAACCCTATTGGGCGCCGTAAAGACATCACGAGAAGAACCCTCGGGAACAACTGCGTTTGAATCCACAAAGCTCCCATTGTTGTCGTCCTTTACGGCCTTGGTCACAGTGGGGACCTGCTTCTTGGGAGTTAAGATCTCATCGGAACCGCCAACAACGGCGAAAATGGGCGAAGTAAAGGTATCCGTGTTGATCTTGTTGGCATCACTTGGGTTCGCGCCGACGCTCTTAGTCAAAAAGAGCCAATAGCCAGTATCCAAGCTACCAAAAGAGCCGTTAGCATCAGCATTTGCCCAGCCGCCAGCGCCTTCAGTAATATTCGCCTTCTCAACGGCAGCAGCGATCTTGTCGAGCACGCTTCCCGCATTGACGCTTTTACCCTTATCAGCATCGGACCCGTGCTTTTTGATGAACTGAGCCCACGCCTGAGCAGATTCAGCATCTTCGCCAGTCGGCAAGCCATCAGGCTTGGGGTCATCGTTATTAAATGCCGTAGTCACTGCGCTCTTTACGGGATCACTTGCCCAATCGATATCGGAAAGCGTCTTCTCCGCAGTGGAGTCCCAGGTACCATCATCCTTCTGGTCTTGCGTGACCTTCGCCGAGAAAATTTTGATTCCCTTAAAGGTCGTATCCTTGTAGATATCCTCCGTAATCGTCACATTGCCGTTCGTGGCCACCGTCGGCGTACCATCAGCAAACGCCATGGTCACCGGGGCCATGACTCCACCAAAGCTCAGTGCTGCTGTGAGGCCGGCGGTTACTGCCAGGCGTGCGATGTTCTTGCTCATGCTCATCTTCTTTTCCTCTGCTTTCTGCTCGAATTCCATTTGATCTAAATCTGTCTGTCTGTGTCTTAGCATCTACTTCGCTACGTCTCGCCCCGCTCTCTGCGGGGCTGCCAGCTACTCTTTATGGCTGCCACCTCCCCGCTTGACCAGGAGCGCGACCACGATGAGCGCGGCTCCGGCGACCGCTGCGGCGGCCGCGGCGTACATTGCCATATCGCCAGTCGAGGGCATAAAGCCTCCGGTGGTAATGCTAGGGGGTGTGCCGGTGGGCGTGTTGATGAGCGACGCCTCCAGGCTGCCCGTCGACCCGTCCGCGCTGTCGGCGCGCAGGGGCGACTCGGCCGTGATGGTGAGCTTGGGCTTGGCGGCGGCCACCTGGTCGACGTCCAGGCCCTCGGCCTTGACCGTCACGGAGCGCGTGCCCTCAAAGGCAGTGTAGCCCTTGGGCGCCTTGAGCTCGCGGACCTCCAGCTTGCCCGAGTCCACGCCCGAGCCGGTCACGCGGCCGTCCTCGCCCGTGGTGACGGTGGCCTTGCCCTCCGCATCCCACGTGCCGTCGGCCACTAACGTGCGGCCGCGGTCGTCGGCGATGCTCAGGACCGCCCCAGCAAGCGGCTTGTCGCCGTCGCTGCCGCGCTTGGTGAGCGCGAGATCCCAGGTGTAGGCGCACGCATCATCGCTCGGCGTGCGGGTGAAGCCGGCGTCGCCGGACTGGTCGGCAAAGGGAGAGCGCGGGTAGCGCAGGTAGACCTCGTTGGGGTTGCCCTTCGCGATGCCGTGGTTGCATGCACTGTTGAGCGGTGCGTTGTACACGGCGACCACGCGGGCGCCCGCGGTGAAGGCGTCGGCCCCGCCGAGCGCGGCGATGAGGTCGCCGGTGCGCACGGTGAAGGTCTTGCCGTCCGCCGCCACCTTGGTGGCGCACTGGGCCGTGATATCGGTCCAGCCCTTCGCGGGTTCGGTGCCGGCGCGCCCGTCCTTGTCGGCCGAAACGGCGTCGAAGCCGCCGTCCGCGCCCGCCGCCACGTACACGCGCATGCTCGCGGCCACCCTGGAGGGGTCGAGCCCCGCGCTCATGGTGTCGACGAACCGCACCGTATAGGTGTCGTAGGCGGTAAGACCCGCCGGGACCGTGGCCGAGAGGCGCCAGTACAGGTCGTCGGCGACCGTGGCGTCGGCGGCCTTCTGCCAGGCGGCGGTGCTGTCCTCCAGTACGTGCTTGGCGACCTTGGGCGTCGCGGCCTTGGGCTTGACGGTGACGGCGCTGCCGCCGACCAGAGCCATGATCGACGCGGTGCCGGCCTCGCCCTGGGCGATGGCGTCGTCGGCGGCGACGATGAGCCAGTAGCCACAGGGCAGCTCGGCCGTCGTGCCCGCGTTGAGGACCACGGGCTCGGCGCCAGAGCTCTGGAGGGAACGAGCGAGCTGTGCGCTCAGCGCGCTCGTAAGGTGGGAATCGGTGTTGAGCCACTCGGCAGCTTCCTGCGCGGTGGTCTGGGAATTGGGCATGCCGGCGCTATGCAGCACCTGTCTCTTATACACATCTCCGAGCCCACGAGACTACGCTGCATC
>URNC01000163.1 GCA_900549065.1 uncultured Collinsella sp.
TCGGCAGCGTCAGATGTGTATAAGAGACAGCGGCTGGGTGCGCGGCTTTACCATCACCGGCGGTGCCATTGCCTCCACGATCGGCCACGACTCGCACAACGTGTGCGTGGTGGGCGACAATGCGGCGGATATGATGACTGCCGTTGAGGCCGTGGGCCAGGGCGGCCACGTGCTGGTGCGCAACGGCGAGGTCGTGGCGCGCATTCCGCTGGCGCTCGGTGGCCTTATGAGCGAAGGCACGGCCGAGGATGTCGCCGCGCAGCACGACGACTTTATGGTCAAGGCGCGCGCCATGGGTATTGAGCCGCCGCTCGATCCCATCATGGGCATCATCTTCCTGCCCCTGCCGGTGATTCCGACGCTCCGCATCCGCCCCGAGGGCATGTTCGACGTCACCACCTTCACCTACGCCGACTAGTCATCGGGGACGCACTTAAACGACTAGTTGTAACGTTTATGACTGCGGGGTCTTATTTGAGCTCCCTTTGGGTACGTTGGAATCGGATACACGCTCGATTCCAACAAGTCCGAAGGGAGCTTTTCTATGTTTAAACTGATTGCATCCGATATGGACGGCACACTGCTTGACGAAAACGGCCAGGTGCCTCCCGAGACCTACGAACTGATTCTGGCGCTACACGAGCATGGCGTGCATTTCGCTGCATCGTCAGGTCGTCGCTACGATCGCCTGTGCGAGTTCTTTGCGCCCGTTCGCGACAAGATGGACTTTGTCGCCGCTAACGGCGCCCAAGTCTACGCCGACGGTAAGATGGTGGACCGTGAGGTGTATTCCCACCTGGCGATTCGAAGGCTCGCCCAAGCCGTCAGGACGTTTCCCAATCTGCATCTTGCGCTCTTTGACCGAACCAAGTCCTTCCTGCTCGATGACGAGTGCAAGTTCGTGCGTGAGGTCGATAAGGACCTTCCCAATGCCGAGCGCATTTGGGAGCTGCCCGATCCCAGCGTAAATATCATCAAGGCGAGTATCTTTTGCGATGACTGTGCCGTTATGGACAGTGCCTACGTACTGCAGCGCGAGCTTGGCCAGCTCTTTACCTTTGCGCCTTCTGGAAACGCATGGATCGATGCCATGCAGCCCGGTGTGTCGAAAGCCTCGGGAATCGAGCAGCTCATGGAGCACTATGGCGTCGAACGCGACGAGGTCATGGCGTTTGGCGACTCGATGAACGACTACGAGATCATTCGCTTTGTCGGCACGGGCTGCGCGATGGAAAATGCGCGCCCCGCGCTCAAGGCGGTGGCCGATCGCGTCGTAGGCTGCAACCGCGACCACGCCGTTCAGCATGAGCTCCGTCGCGTGCTGGAGAGTCTCGCTTAATCCGGCAGATGGGGACGTTCCTTTTCTGCCGACAGTGGGGGACAATCCTTGCAGCTTTTTGCGAAGAGTGTCCCCAACGACTAGTCGTTTAAGAACGTCCCCAATGACTACCCAACGACTAAGCGAGGGCGGCCATGATGGTGCGGGCGACGCCGTCATGGTCGTTGTCGTATTCGGTGATGGCGTCGGCGGCCGCGCGGTCTTCGGACTCGGCGTTGATCATGGCCATGCCGTGGCCCGCTGCCTGTAGCATGGGGATGTCGTTGATGTTGTCGCCGAACGCCCAGGCGTCGGCGAGACGCTCGCCCAGGTGCTCGCATAACCACGTGAGGGCCGTCCCCTTGGTGGCGTCCTCACCCATGACCTCGATATTCATGGCGTACGAACGCGTGACCTCAATGCCTCCGAGCGTGTCGAGCTCTGCTGCGATGGCGTCGCGATCGGCCGGGTCGTGCCAGTACATGGCGATGCGTTCGAGCGTCTCGACCTCGTCGATCTTGCTGTCGATATCCATGTCGATCGGTGTTCGTGTGCGCTTGAGCGAAGCCGCGATGTGGGGGTCGCCGCCACAGAACTCATCCAGACGCCCGTATAGCGAGCGGGGGAGGAAGCACTGCCCATCCGCGAAGATATCGAAGGTCACATCGTGGCCGGCGGCAATGCGATGGATGCGGTGGGCAATGCCACGGTCGAGCGGACGGCTCAAGATGCACGTGGCGCGCGAGGCGTCGGTGGGCGTATCCTCGTCGAGCTGCCAGACGCTGGCGCCGTTGGCACAGACCGCGTAGTGCACGGCGGGATGGGCGAGAATGGGCTCAAAGATGCCCGACAGTGGACGTCCCGTGCAGGGAACAAACTCGATGCCACGACGTGCGAGCTCGTCGAGCATTGCCCAGGTGGCATCGCTCATCTGCTTATCGCTCGTCAGCAGCGTCCCATCCATATCGGAAAACACAATCATTCGTTGCGATCCTTTCTACTGGCATAAAAAGCGTGGCCGAGGGCTTGGGTCCCTGACCACGCTCGAGTTCTATAACGGTCCGCGTCCTAGCGGTCGGCGAGCGGCTTGTACTCCAGCGGCTCGATCACCGGACGATAGGCGGGGCGGATGATACGGTGCGCGCAGAAGAGCTCTTCCATGCGGTGCGCCGACCAGCCGGCCATGCGGGCGACGGCGAATAGCGGCGTAAAGAGCGTCTCGGGCACGCCGAGCATCTTGTAGATAAAGCCCGTGTACAGGTCGATGTTGGCGCAGATGGGCTTGGTCATGCCGTGGTCGCGCATCACCTGCGGTGCCAGGTGCTCGATGCGCTCGATGAGCGCGAACTCCTCGCCCAAGTCCTTCTTGGCGGCAAGCGTGCGCGCGTAACGGCGGCACACCTCGGCGCGCGGGTCACTGAGCGTATAGACGGCGTGGCCCATACCGTAGATGAGGCCCGTGCCGTCGAAAGCCTGCCTGTCGAGGATCTTGCCCAGGTAGGCCGCGACCTCGTCCTCGTCCTCCCAGTTGGAGACATGCGCGCGGATGTCCTCGTGCATAGACACGACCTTGGCATTGGCGCCGCCGTGGCGCGGGCCCTTGAGCGAGCCGATAGCCGCGGCGTAGGCGGAATACGGGTCGGTGGCCGATGAGGACAGCACGCGGCAGGCGAACGTGGAGTTGTTGCCGCCGCCGTGCTCGGCATGCAGCATGAGCATCACGTCGAGCAGCATTGCCTCATCGCGGGTGAACGCCATGCCGCCGCGTAGCACCTGCAGGATGGTTTCGGCGGTGGAGAGGCCGGGTGTGGGGTGCGGTACATGAACCTCGGAGCCGCGGCGCTTGGCGACCGAGGCCATATGCGCGAAGGCGGCGATGCGGGGGAGACGGGCGAGCATGGAGATGGCGACGTCGATTTCGTGCTCGGGTGTAATGGCGTCGGGCTCGGCGTCGAAGGCGTAGAGCAGCAGCACGGCGCGTTGAAGCGCATTCATGATGCTCGACGACACCGTGGTCATGGGGAACTCGCGGACGTATTCGTCGCTCAGGTGTCTAAAAGCACCCAGGCGTCCGCAAAAACCGTCGAGTTCCTCTTTGGTGGGCAGCGAGCCCGTGATGAGCAGGTAGGCGACCTCTTCGTAGCCATAGCGATCCTCGGCCTGGGCGTTGTTGACCAGGTCCTCGATGCTGTAGCCACGAAGCGTGAGTTTGCCCTGATCGGGCACGACTTTGCCGTCGACCTTGTTGTAGCCATGCACATCCGAGATGCGGGTAAGGCCCGCGACCACGCCCGAGCCGTCGGCATTGCGCAGGCCGCGCTTGACGTTGTGCTCTACGAACAGGTCCTCGTCGTATGGGGC
>URNC01000164.1 GCA_900549065.1 uncultured Collinsella sp.
ACCTGATCTTGACGATGCTTGACGAGCGGGGGCGGCAGGTTCGTGCCGTGGCAAAGGGCGCCCGCAAACCCGGCGGACGCCTGGCTGCGCGCTGCGAGCTGTTCTGTACGGTAGATATGCTGCTCGCACATGGACGGTCACTCGACGTGGTTTCCCAGGCCGAGCTTATGGAGGCGCCGCTCGGCGTTGCGCCCGATTACGAGACGACCTGCGCCGCAAGCGCGATCGCCGAGGTCGCGCGCGTGTGCTCGTTCGAGGACGCCGAGGACCCGTTTACCTTTGCTATAACGCAGCGAGCGCTTGCCCTGGTGGGCAGCGGGCTCGACACGGCGCATATGGATCTACTTGTGGCGGCATATGTCTTTAAGCTGCTGTCGCACGTTGGCTATCGACCCGATTTTTCGGCCTGCGTGCTGTGCGGAGACCCCATGCTGTCGTATTTTTCGCCCCAGGCGGGCGGCCTCATGTGCGGGTCGTGCGCGTCGAGCGTTCCAGGTGCCGAACTGGTGTCGACCGGTGAGGCCGCATGGCTGCGCGTCCTCATGTCCATGACCTTCGATGCGCTTTTGGCCGAGCGAATCGACCCGCATACCGCAGCCTTTTTGCTGGGGCTTTCGCATGTTTGGGCTGCGACGCACACCGATCAGCGCCTCCGTGCGATGGAATTCATGTTGGGTCGGTGATGATGCGCAGGCGCGGGCTGCTTGTGGTAACATACCGACCTGTTGGTACCTCGACCTTGGTTGCTCGCTCCACCGGCGGCTTCCCAGTCCGAGGCGAATCGAGTCGCCCGATGGCGACGCAAAACGAAAGGTGAAACAATGACTGTTTCCAAAGAGCGCAAGGCGGAGCTGACTGCCCAGTTCGGTAACACCCCGGTCGACACCGGCAACCCCAAGGTTCAGGTCGCCATCCTGTCCGAGCGCATCAAGGAGCTGACCGAGCACATGAAGTCCCACCAGAAGGACTTCCACACCCGTCGTGGCCTGCTCATGCTCGTCGGCCGTCGTCGTCGTCTTCTCTCCTACATCAAGAAGAACGACATCGTCGAGTACCGTGAGCTCATCAAGGCTCTGGGCATTCGCGACAATATTCAGTAGCGAACTTGTACATGCTAAGAGCGTCCTGCATGCGGGACGCTCTTTTTGTGTAAGGGCGTGAACAATCACGCTCTGAAGCGTGGCGGGGGCAGGGGGCCCGCGTCACATGAGAAGCCCGCAGGCAAGGGGCCTGTGGGGTAAAGGAGAACAATGACACTCGTATCCAAGACCTTTGAGCTGTACGGCAAGACCTACACCTTTGAGTCCGGCGAGCTTGCCAAGCAGGCCACTGGCGCCTGTCTGGTCAAGCAGGGCGACACCACGATGCTCGATACCGTGGTCGTCTCCAAGGAGCGCAAGAACTATGACTTCTTCCCGCTGACCGTCGACTTCAACGAGAAGATGTACGCTGCCGGCCGCATCCCGGGTGGCTACCTCAAGCGTGAGGGCCGTCCCAGCGAGAAGGCCACGCTCACCGCGCGCATGATCGACCGTCCGATTCGCCCGAGCTTCCCGGACGGCTTCCGCAACGAGGTGCACATCGTCGCTACCTCGCTTGTCGCCGACCAGGTCAACCCCTTTGACGTCATCAACGTCATGGGTGCCTCTTTGGCTATGACGCTCGGCGGCGTGCCCTTTGAGGGCCCGCTTGCTTGTGTGCGCATCGGCCGCAACGTGGAGACCGGCGAGTTTATCGTCAATCCCACCTACGAGGAGCGCGAGAACTCCGATCTGGACCTGGAGCTGGGCGGCTCTGCCGACTTCATCTCGATGGTCGAGGCCGGCGCCGAGGAGATCTCCGAGGACGACATGCTCGCCGCCATGAAGTTTGGCCAGGAGGCCCTTGCTGCCTTCTGCCAGGCTCAGGACGAGTTCGTTGCCGAGTGGGAGCAGGTCAACGGCCCCATCGTCAAGAAGGAGTACCCGCTCGACCAGCCCGTCGAGGAGGTCCAGGAGCGCATCTTTGCCCACTACGACGAGATGGCTGCTGCCCTGCGCGACGCCGACAAGCTTTCCCGCATCGGTAAGGTCGAGGCTCTGAAGGAGTCCATCCGTGCCGAGTTCACCGAGGAGGAGCAGGCCGCTTGGGAGCGCGAGATCCCCGTGGCGCTCAAGAAGCTCGAGAAGAAGGCCATGCGCACCATGGTCGTCGAGACCGGCGAGCGCGTCGACGGCCGTGCTGCCGACGAGATCCGTCCCATCATGGTGAAGGACAACTACCTGCCGCTCGTTCACGGCTCCGGCCTGTTCCAGCGTGGCCAGACCCAGGTGCTCTCCGTCCTGTCGCTCGGCATGCTCAATGAGGGCCAGCGTCTGGATACCATCGAGCCCACCGAGGGCAAGCGCTACATGCACCACTACAACTTCCCGCCGTTCTGCACCGGCGAGACCGGCCGCATGGGCAGCCCCAAGCGCCGCGAGATCGGCCATGGCAACCTGGCCGAGCGCGCTCTGCTTCCGGTGCTCCCCGACGAGAACGAGTTCCCCTACGCCATCCGCGTTGTCTCTGAGGTCATGGAGTCCAACGGCTCCTCTTCGATGGCTTCGACCTGCGGTTCTACGCTCGCCCTTATGGACGGCGGCGTGCCCATTAAGCGCCCGGTCTCCGGTATCGCCATGGGCCTGATCCAGGAGGAGGGTAAGACCGTGGTCCTGTCCGACATCCAGGGTCTCGAGGACTTCCTGGGCGACATGGACTTTAAGGTCACCGGCACCACCGAGGGCATCACCGCCCTGCAGATGGACAACAAGGCCACCGGCCTCACCTTCGACATCCTGGCCCGCGCCCTGCAGCAGGCCAAGGAGGGTCGCGCCTTCATCCTGCAGAAGATGCTCGATGTGATCCCCGAGCCGCGCCACACCACACGCAGCACCGCTCCGCGCATCGTCTCCATCCAGGTCCCGACCGACAAGATCCGCGACGTCATTGGTTCCGGCGGTAAGGTCATCCGCGGTATTCAGGACGAGACCGGCGCTTCGGTCGACATCCAGGAGGACGGCACCGTCTTTGTCGGCGGCACCGGCGAGTCCGTGGACCAGGCCGTCGAGCGCATCAAGCTCATCATCAAGGTTCCCGAGCCGGGCGAGGAGTACACCGGTCGCGTGGTCTCCATCCAGCCCTTCGGCGCCTTCGTCAACCTGCTGCCCGGTAAGGACGGCCTGCTGCACATCTCCCGCGTCGCCAAGGGCCGCGTGGAGAAGGTCGAGGACGTCCTCAATGTGGGCGACGAGGTCAAGGTCGTCGTCATCGAAGTCGATGACCGCGGCAAGATTTCGCTCGATCGTCTGGATAAGCCCGAGGCCCCGGCTCGCGCCGAGGGTGCCTCCGAGGGCGACGGCGAGTACTTCCAGCGCCGTGAGCGTCCGCGCCGCGAGCGCTCCGAGCGCGGCGACCGTCCGCGTCGTCCCGGCGACAACGGAGGCCGCAAGCCCCGCCGTCACCACGACGCCGAGTAACAGCTACACATAAGCAGCTCATGCAAGGGCGACTCCTAAGGGGTCGCCCTTTTGCTTGCACCCGGGAGGGCCGCATATGAAGTTTCCTGCTCTACAGTCCTGCGCAAGACGGAAAGCACATTAAGTGCTTTCCTTTGCGTG
>URNC01000165.1 GCA_900549065.1 uncultured Collinsella sp.
ACAGGAGGCCACTTAATGTGGCCTCCGTCGTGAGCAGGACTGTAGAGCAGGAAACTTAGCCCGTGCCGGGGCCGCTGAGCCCTGACCGGCGGGATACACAGGTTCAGATGGGGCTTTGATGCATGGGTGGTCTGTTGTTGTGCAAATGGGTATCATACTGTGGTTATTGCATCGACTCTGTGATGCATGTTTGTACGTTCCCGGCGGTCGGTTTGCCAGAAGCGCCCCGTCGGTTGTTTCAGACCCGTTTCGAAGAAAGGAAACAACACTAACCTATGGCAGCTAAAAAATCATCTCCCTTGAAGATCATCCCGCTCGGCGGCCTTGACGGCATCGGCAAGAACATGACGGTCTTCGAGTGCGGCGACGACATGGTGCTCGTCGACGCCGGCCTCATGTTCCCGGATGACTCCCAGCCCGGTATCGACCTGGTGCTTCCCGACTACACCTATGTTTTGGAGAACGAGGAAAAGCTCCGCGGTATCGTCGTCACCCACGGCCACGAGGACCACACCGGTTCGCTTCCGTATCTGCTGCAGGACCTCAACAATAAGGTGCCCATCTTCTCGAGCAAGCTGACGCTTGGTTTTATCGAGGGCAAGCTTTCTGAGTTTCGCATCCGCGCGCCCAAGTTCCGCGAGGTTAAGGGCGGCAGCCATGTCAACCTCGGCGGCATCTCGCTCGACTTCTTCTCGATGACGCACTCCATCCCCGGCGCTCTGGGCGTGTTCATCCGCACCAATCAGGGCACCGTTATGCACACCGGCGACTTTAAGCTCGACCAGACGCCCATCGACGGCGTCACGCCCGACTACGCCGCTATCAGCCGCTTTGCCAAGCAGGGCATCGACCTGCTGCTTTCCGACTCCACCAATGCCACGGTTCCCGGCTTTACCAAGTCCGAGGCCGAGGTTGGCCCCAATCTGCTGCACGCCATCAAGAACGCCCCGGGTCGCGTGTTCGTCGCGTCGTTCTCGAGCCATATCCATCGCCTGCAGCAGATCTGCGATGCCGCCCGCAAGTGCGGCCGTAAGGTCGTTGTGACCGGTCGCTCCATGCTCACCAACACCCGCGTCGCGCGCGAGCTGGGCTACCTCAACATCGACGATGCCGATATCATCGATGCCTTCGATATCGATAACCTGCCCGACGACAAGATCGTCGTCATGTGCACCGGTTCGCAGGGCGAGCCGCTGTCGGCCCTGTCCCGCATGGCCAACGGAGAGCACAAGACGCTCTCCATCCACGAGGGCGATACCGTTATCCTCTCGGCAACGCCGGTCCCCGGTAACGAGAAAGCCGTCCAGCAGGTCGTCAACAGCCTGGCCAAGCTCGGTTGCGACGTGTGGGATAAGAACCGAGCTCTTGTCCACGTCTCGGGCCACGGTAGCCAAGAGGAGCTCAAGCTCCTGATGGCCATGGCCAAGCCCACGTACTTTATGCCGGTTCACGGTGAAGCCGTGCATCTGCGCGCCCATGCCCAGCTGGCTCGCAAGATGGGCATCAAGGACGATCATATCTTTATCCTCGATAACGGCGACACGCTCGAGATGCGCGGCGGTATCGTTAAACGCGGTACGCCCGTCGAGTCCGGCGTCGTCTACGTCGACGGCCTGCGTATCGGCGATACCGACCCCATCGTCCTGCGCGATCGTCAGAAGCTCGCCAACGACGGTATGGTTACCGCTGTTGCCATCGTCTCGCTCAAGCACAAGAAGATCGAGGCCATCGAGTTCTCGGGCCGCGGCGTCTCGTTTGCCATCGATGACCAGTTCTCCGAGGATGCCTCCGCGTCCATCATGAAGACGATCGAGAAGGGCAAGTTCAGTTTTACGAGCAGCGGTTCCGATGCCATTCGCAAGGCCGTGCGTGATTCGCTCTCTAACTTTATCTGGAGCCGTACGCGCACCCGTCCGATGATCATCCCGGTCGTCATGGAGGTTTAGTTTGGCGCGCGGATCTGCACAAAACGCCAAAGGCAATAAGGCCAATAACCAACCGGCATCTGCTAAGGGTGCCGGTTCCCATCTTCGTGCCAATAAGGGCCACGAGGCCGACTTCGACGATTTTGAGCCGCTGGTCGAGCCCTCGGCCAACCGCGATATCGCCGGCGTGGTCATCGCCGTTTTGGCGATTGCGTCCTTCATTGCCGTGATTTCGCCGGCAACAGCGCCCGTGACGGCTGCGGTTGCCGGTTTCTACCACCTGGGCTTTGGTCTGGGCGCCTACGTGCTGCCGATCGTCATTTTGCTGTTTGCCGCCACGCTCTTTTTAGGTGAGGACTCGCCGCTCAACGCGCGCTCTGTTGCGGGCGGCGCCGTGGTCTTTATCGCCGTCGTCTCCATTCTCTCGCTGATGGTGCCGGGTACGAGCGACTCGTGCGACCCTATGTTCACGCCGCAAAATCTGTCCGACTCGGGTGGCTATATCGGTGCGTTTATTGCGAGTGCGCTGCAGAATGCCCTGGGTAAGCCTATCGCGATGGTGGTCCTGTTGGGTCTGGCCGTCGTTGGTTTTGTCATCATTGGCTTTTCGGTGGGCGGCGTACTGCGCTCTGCCCGCGATCGTGCGGCAGATTTTGCCGAGCGCCGTCGTGCCGATGTTAACGCGAGCCCGTGGGGTGACGACGAAGCCCTGTCGGTGCCTGGTGTCGCCCGCCCCCGCCTGAGCATTCTGCGCCAAAAGAGTTCTGATGCGGCCGTGACCACGGTCATGGGCAACGATGTAGACCCGGTTTTGGACGATGACGACGAGGACGAGGATCCGTTTGTCGACGTGTCCGAGTCGGTTGAGGCTGAGCGCGCTAAGACGACGCTGCTGCCGCGCCGTCATGCCAAGAAGGGCAAGGCTGCGCCTAAGCTCAATACTAGCGAGCCCGACCCGTCTTGGTCCGATAGCGAGATTGAGCTCACCGAGGGCGATGACGAGGATGACGAGGCTCCGATTGAGACCGCAAAGACAACTTTGCTGCCGCGCCGCCATGCAAAGCGCGACCAGGTAACCGGTCAGCTTTCGATGGAAGACGACCCCGATAAGATCGACGAGTCCGAGCCGCCGTTTGCCGTGAATCCTGTTTCGGCAGCACCTCAGATCCCCGACTTCTTGAAGCATCCCAAGGTTGCCGATGCGTCTGCCTCGAGTGCTGTCGAATCGGCTGCGGCTAGCGATGGGGGAGCGGACGGCGGCGCCGCAGATAACGAGGGCGAAGAAGAGGGCGGTCTCAAGCTTCCGCCGCTCGAGATCCTGCACGCCAACCCGCAGTCGGCGTCCTCCGCGTCATCTGACAAGGAGCTGGAACAGACTGCCGAGTCACTGCAATCCACCTTGCTTGAGTTTGGCCGCAGTGCCCGCGTGGTCGGCTGGATCGCCGGCCCCACGGTTACGACCTTTAAGCTTCAGCCCGGCGAGGGCGAGCGCGTGAGTAAGATTTCGAGCCTTGAGGACGATATCGCGCTTTCGCTCGCTGCCCAGTCGGTGCGTATCTTTGCCCCGATCCCCGGCACCTCGCTCGTGGGCATCGAGATTCCAAATCGCAAGCGCCAAAACGTCAATCTGGGCGACGTGCTGCCCTATGTTAAGGGC
>URNC01000166.1 GCA_900549065.1 uncultured Collinsella sp.
TGTATAAGAGACAGGAGCCAATGGCGAGCACGGTAAAGATGAGCACGCGCAAGGGGACCTCGACCTGATTGATGGCGGCGGCGCCGGCTGAAAGCATAATGCACCAGGCGTAGATGAGCAGCACGGCCTGCTTTTGGTTGTAACCCTCTTGGATCAGGCGGTGGTGAATGTGGCCCTTGTCGGCCTGCCCAATGCTAATGTGGGCGCGCTTGCGGCGCACGATGGCGCTAAACGTGTCGATGATGGGCACGCCGGCCACGATGAGCGGGATGATGAGCGATGTGAGCGCGGCGGTGCGGCTCACGTTGAGCAGCGATATGGAACCCAGAGCAAAGCCCAGCAGCAGCGAACCCGAGTCACCCAAGAAGATACTCGCGGGGTTGAAGTTGTAGCGCAAAAAGGCCAAGCAGGCGCCAAACAACGCGATGGAGAGCGCGGCGGCATCGATGCGGCCCGAGAGAACGGCCATCGAGAACATCGTGAACGATGCGATGCCACAGATGCCCGTTGCCAGGCCGTCAAGGCCGTCGATGAGGTTGATGATGTTGGTGAACGCCACCAGGTAGACTACGGTGATGGGGTAAGCGAGCCAGCCGAGCATGATTTCGCCGGGGGCAAACGGGTTGACGATGACGCCGATTTTTAGGCCGCCCACGCAGGCGATGAGCGCGGCGAGGACCTGGCCGGCCAGCTTTTGCTTGGGCTTGAGCTGGAGGACGTCGTCGATGGCGCCGGTCGCAAAGATGACGGTAAAAGAAAGTGCAAGTATGGGGTAGCTGATGTGCAGACGGGGGTGGGGCACCAAAACGGGCGGCCAGCCCAGGTACCAGGTGCCTAGGATCTGCACGGTGCAGGCGACGACGAGGCCCAAAAAGACCGCTGTGCCACCCATGCGCGGGATGGGTTTAGTGTTGATGCGGCGCTTGGAAGGATAGTCGACGGCGTCGAGCTTGATTGCTAGGCGCTTGACCAGGGGCACCGCAAGGAAGGTCGTGATAAAAGCCGCGACCGCCACGCACAGGTACGGTATGAAGCTCGTGGAGGAAACCATGAATCGATAAACCGCCAAGCGTCGAAGGAAAAGGTCAAAGGATGCCACGCCGCAAAGGGTATAGCTGACCCATGATACTCGACCAAGGAGGGTGTGAGGAATTGCACGGGGCGATAATCACGTGCTTACCAGATATTCGAGTGATGGTGGGGTTCTGCCTGGTGCCTTTTGGGGATCTGGGCGGGATTTACAATGGCGATTTTCGGCAAAAGAAAACCACCCCCCACGTTACGAAAATGAACCCACCTAAAACAGGTGGGTGCCCTCATCGACTGTTCCAGCGTCCTTAACAACGAAGGATACCTGTACTAGGTACGACTGTGTGGGCTCCCTAAATAAACGCGACGGTTCACCCAGTTGCTCCGCGGGGGGCGGAATACCTACATCATAAAGCGGCACTTTGTGGATTCCAGTCTTGACATTACAAAAATCGTGTCGGACGATTACGGCGCCTTAGGGACGGAGCCGTCTACCCGGTCTGGCCCTTTACGTTTGAGCTGCTGAATCGTTGTTTTGGAGCATGTTTTTATGCCGACGTCGTTGACCGAACTTTTTTCGCCCGCCTGCCATTTGTGTCCGCGCCGTTGCGGTGCGGCGCGCGATGAGGGTACGCGCGGCGTGTGTGGTGCTAACGACACGCTCAAGGTGGCCCGCGCGGCGCTTCATATGTGGGAGGAGCCGCCTATCTCGGGTGAGGCCGGTTCGGGCACGATTTTCTTTAGCGGTTGCTCGCTCAAATGCGTCTATTGCCAGAACCACGAGATCTCGACGGGCAATTTTGGGCTTGAGATTTCGCCCGAGCGCCTGATCGAGATTATGTTGGAGCTGCAGGACCAGGGTGCGAACAACATTAACCTGGTGACGGCGACACACTACGCGCACCTGCTGCCGGCTTCGATTTCCGCGGCACGGGCACGCGGACTGGTCATCCCGATCGTCTACAACACGAGCGGTTATGAGCGCGCGAGTGCCGTGGCGGCGCTCGGCGATCTGGTCGACGTGTGGCTTACCGACTTTAAATATGCCGATGCGGGGCTTGCACAGTCGCTCTCCCATATTAAGGACTACCCGCGTGTGGCCGTGTCGGGCCTGGCGCAAATGGCGCGCGAGATTGAGCGCCGCGGGGGAGAGCTGGTGGACGATGACGGGCTCATGAAGCGCGGCATGATCGTGCGTCACCTGGTGCTGCCGGGGCATGCGGACGATTCGTGCCGCGTGCTGGACCTGGTGTGGCAGACGGTGGGCGATGTGCCGATCTCGGTCATGAACCAGTACACGCCCAATGCGCTCATGCGCGAGCAGGGCGGCGACCTGGCCCGAGCCGTGACGCGCGATGAGTACGAGCAGGTGCTCGACCATGCCGACGACCTGGGCTTTACAACGATGTTCTGGCAAGAGGGCGGCGCGGTAGACGAGAGCTTCACCCCAGCTTTTGACACCACCGGCGTCCTTACCAGTGCAAAGTAACGCGTTCGCCGATGATTTTTCTGGGACGGTGATTAAAAAATCATCGAGAGGATTGCCTGCTCGAAAAGTAGTCAAAATAGCCCCATTACAGTTTGAGTCGTCCGAAAGGGCGGCTCTTTTCCGTTGCACGGCTATACGATTGAGCCGTACCGGTGGTCGCTGGCCGACCGCCCCGGACGGCCGTCAGCCCCTGCCCCGTAGAGGGCCCGGGACGTGTTGCCGCCGGGGCGGGAGGGGCCGCGGGGAACGACTGATAGAGATGTGCCGGGCCCGGACCGGGCCACGGCCGGGTAATGTGGGTGTCGCTTCCGCGGCTAACGGCCGGCTCAAGGGAGAGGATACACCATGCCTGCAGCAGAGACGCCCGTGGCCTACCTGGGAATCGACGTCGGGAAGAGCTCGCACAGCGCGTGCGCGCTCGATGCGGGAGGGGGCGTCGCCTTCAGGGCCGAGCTGGCAAACAGGCCCGACGACATCGACCGGCTGCTCGAGCGGGCCGGCTCCGGCGCGCTGGTCGTCGTCGACCAGAAGCGGAACATCGGCGCACTGGTCCTCGCGCGCGCCCATGCGCACGGGAACCCCTGCGCCTACCTGCCCGGATATGCCGAGAAGCAGGCCCGCGGGATGTTCCCCGGCATCGCGAAGACCGATGCCATCGACGCCGAGGTGATCGCGCGCACCGCGCTCGGCGTGCCCCGCGCCCTCAGGCCGGCGCCCGAGGAGCCCGAGGGGGCCGCCTCGCTGCGGATCCTGTCGTCGCAGCGCGAGTTCGCGTCGTCCGCCAGGACCCGCGCGAAGAACAGGCTGCGCGCGACCCTGCTCGAGGCCGACCCCGCGCTCGAGGGCGCGGTCGACCCGTCGAGCCGCTGGCAGGTGTCGATGCTGGCCGAGTTCGGCGGGGCCGCCGGGTGCTCGGCCGCCGGCTGGCGCAGGTTCTCGAACGCCGCCAGGCGCGCGGGCGCCCCCGCGGCGTGGATTGGCTACACTGATGTGGACAGTTCCGGGAGGGGCGCAGGAGACGGG
>URNC01000167.1 GCA_900549065.1 uncultured Collinsella sp.
GAGGGTCTGACTACGAATCAGAACGTCATAGGTTCGAATCCTATACGCCGCACCATTTGAGATTAAAGCTCCCGGCAACGGGGGCTTTTCTTTTACGTAAGCACTGCATGGATTCGAACCTCGGTCGAGGCGCGAGCGTGAAGCGGACGCGGAGCGTCCGTAGCGAGCGGGCGAGCACGCCGGCAGGCGGGCGAAGCCGGTGCGGATCCGCGCAGCGGATGCGCGGAATCCTATACGCCGCACCAACCGAAATTGAAAGCCTCCGGCAACGGGGGCTTTTCTTTTACGTAAACACTGCATGGATTCGAACCTCGGTCGAGGCGCGGGCGTAAAGCGGACTATTTCCTGTCGACTCGTGTAAGATTCCGAGTAGGTGTCGCGGCCCATCCGCGATCACTCCTTCTCTCAACGACCGATCAGGGTGATACTTCGTGGCAGAGCGTCCGACATACAAGCTCAGGTTTCTCGATCCCAAGAAGCGCTTTCCGGTGATGCCCGAGCAGCCTGCGGGACGCTCATATGGCGTGGTCTGGAAACTCTTTGGCGAGGACCCGCATGAATCATGCTATGCCGTCGAATTCGTCGGCAAAAGCCATGTGTCGCTTTTGGGCTACGTGAGCGTTTCGGGTGAGGTCTATAAGGTGGACCGTCCCGTTAACGAAGTATCGCTGTCCAACGATCCCGACATGGAACTGGTTCTTGACGAGTCGGATTCCAGTATTGGTGAGATTATGGTAAGGGAAGCCAGCGGTGCAATGCGCGCGTGCGCGCGAACCGTCGGCTCTCCCGAAGGCCCCATGCGCGAGCAGTCCGATCACGAGACATGGAATTCGGCCCGCTCCCTTCCTTACGGCGAGTTCATGGCATCGATGTTCCTGCGCTACGTGATATTTGCCAACTCCGAAAGCGCTATTGCGAACACGGCGGGCGTCGACGGTCTCGATGCGGACATGCAAAACGTTGTCGACAAGATCAAGCTCGTAAAGTTGCCCGAGCCGGTCGAGGTGTTTTTGGGCTTTAACACGTCACCGCTCCCCGATGCTATCGAGACGCTGCTTTACCGCGTTGACCATGCCGAGAATCCGAGCGGTATCGAGCGCTATGCCGCCACCCTTATGAGCGAAATTGACTTGCCCCGTCTGCGCACCATTGCCGCCAAGTCCGAAATGAGCCTGGCGCGCATCGACCGGTCAAAGCTGTTTTATCTCAATTTTGATCGTAGCCTGCTGGACCAGGACGAGATTGACATGCTGCTTGCCATCGAGTGCCGCCTCAACCGCCTCTCCGGCATCCTTGAGCGCATCGGGGCCGGATTGGTCCCTGCGGCATCCTCGCCGAGCCTTGAGGGCTGCGCGCTCTTTGATTCGTGGCATATCGCCAAGACGACCAACGATGTTCCCCGACTGCTCGATACGGCCTCGAGCGATAACCCGTGGGGCAAACCGGGTACGGTGGCTTGCCAGCCGGGCGGCGAGTGGGACGTGCGCACCCGTTTTGCGCGAATCGTTGAGGCGCTCAACGTGGTCACGCGGCTCGACTATACCTATCGAGTAAACGTTGCCGAGGGGATTATGCTCGTTCGGTTTGGGCAGTCTGTCGTTGATGCCATGCCGCAACGTGAATACGACGCTCAAGATGACGCCTGGCGCGAGCTGGACGAGGACACGCGCGCGATTTGGGCCGCGGAGCACGATGCACGTGTGGCACTCACGCTTGCGGCAGCGTGTTTTGCCGCGGGCACCTGCATCACGCGCTGCTATGTGCAGATTGCTGCTCCCGACAGTGAGCAGGGCGAGCGCGTTGTCGCAACGTATTTCTTTGGGCGCGCGGCCTATCTGGCCGATTGTGTGCCTGTCGCCAAGGATCTTGAGAGCATGGACATGGACGATATGCCGTGCAAGCGTGTGCTTGAGGCGTATGAGTCAACCGCTCCGGAGACGATTGAGCCTGCGGAGGTTCATGCTCGTCCGCGTGATGACCATCGCGCGCTGCCGCCGGCGCTGCGCGATCTGCTGCTTGCCGATAAGGCTGACGAGTTGGAGGTCATGGAAGAGGACGACGACCCATACGTGGTCCGTGTTGTTGAATTGCGCGAGCAGGCAAAAGTCGACCGTACAGGTGCTTTTGAAGGCTTTTCCCGTCTTGTTGAGGAGTTGGAGGCTAAGTGCGCCGTTGCCGAGCTTTTGGCGACAGGTCCGGTTCAAACGCAGTTTTGCGATAACCAGCTGGTGCGCATGGTGCTACCGGTGTTGGAAGAAGACCGCTCTGTGCGAATCCTTCGTGCGCCCGATGCGCTGTACTTTGCCCAGCACGAGATCTGCAGCTTTTACGTCGAGCAAGAGGACTTTGAACGAGCACTGCCCGAGGTGCGCCATCTTTACGATCTGGCGCGCTCGTCCATGCAATCGCATTTTGCGCTCATCAACGTTCTTGCGCGTCTGGAGCGCTTTGACGAGATTATCGAGGTGGCGCGCCACGGCCTACGTATTGCCAGCGATCGTTCTGCAATCGGCTACCTGTTCTATCGCTTGGCGTTTGCCTATTGGAACTGCGATCAGCTCGACCTGGCGCTGGCTTGTTACCGTCTGGTGCCGCGCGGTGAGGAATCGGGCAGCAGCGCGCTGGAAGAAATGCAGGGCCTTATGAACGAGATGGGCGTCAGCGAGCCTCCGACGTTCGAGGAAGCGGTCGAGACTATCCGCAAGGCTGGACTTGAGTTGCCGCCAGTGTCCGCCGTGACGAATCAGCTTGCAGATGCCGCTGTTCAACTAGTCGACAACGGCTTCTTTTTCCTGGCACGCGGTTGCATCTTCCAAATGTGGCGCACCATGGGCAACGACGAGCTCGGCTCCCTCAACCGCTCGCTGGGGTAGGCGAAGCTTCCAAGGAGGAAAGGATGCTAGGCAATTAGAAAATTTCCTCTTGCCCATCCTTGGCTGTTTGGTTATTATAGAACGGCTGTTACGGAGAGCTGACCGAGAGGCCGAAGGTGCTCGCCTGCTAAGCGAGTATGCCCCAAAAGGGCATCTGGGGTTCGAATCCCCAGCTCTCCGCCAGTATGAATTTGAAGAAGGGTCCCATTTGGGGCCTTTTTTGTGCGGAGAAAGGAGGCTGGGGATTCGAACCCGAGAGGGCACGGGCGTTAAGCAAACGCGAAAGCGTTTGTAGCCCGTGGGCGAAAAGCCGCCAGGCTTTGAAGCCGGAGGGCATGCGTAGCATGCCCGGACATCCCCAGCTCTCCGCCAGTTTAACTTTAAAGAAGGGTCCCATCGGGGGCCCTTCTTTATTATCGAGAAAGGGCGCTGGGGATTCGAACCCTCAAAAAAAGGAGGCATCCTTTCGGACACCTCCTTTCAGCGAGCGTATTGTTCTTCGATCTTACATCTCGGGCGCCTTGGCGACGGTCTCGCTTTCTGCCGTGAGTGGGCGGTTGTCGATGCGGCGGCCCAGGCGGTCGAGCTTCACAAGGAGCCACTCAATGGGATTCGGCCCTGCCCCTTCCTCGTCGGCAACCAGGTCCATGACGGCGATCTTGGTGC
>URNC01000168.1 GCA_900549065.1 uncultured Collinsella sp.
GCGTAGTCTCGTGGGCTCGGAGATGTGTATAAGAGACAGGTTCCAAGATCTCGGGAGTCATCGGGGCACCGTGCTCGATCGTATCGACGCCGGCCTCAAGCGCGGCCTTCACGCCTTCGGTGCTCTCGACATGAGCCATAACCGGCAGGCCCACCTCGTGCGCCGCCTTGCACGCCGCCGCGGCAACCTCGACCGGCATACGCAGCACACCCGGCTCGCCCACCTCGGTAGCGTCGAACACGCCGCCCGTCACGAACAGCTTGATGACGTCGGCACCGCGCGCATACAGGTCGCGCACCTGTTCGGCTGCCTCGGCGGGACTGTTGGCCACCTGGGCGAACAGTCCCGCACCATGGCCGCCCGGCACCGTGACGCCCGTTCCCGGCGCCACCAGGCGAGGACCTTGATACTTGCCGGCATCGATAGCATCGCGCACGGCCAGATCGGCAAACAGCGGATCGCCCGCGCCGCGCACCGTGGTCACGCCACTTGCCAGTTGTTGTTGGGCGCTGCCCTTAAGAATATGGCGCACGATGGCGCGCCCCACGGGATTATCGAGCTTCTTCTTCAGCGCGCCTGCATCGCCCGCCGAAACCGGCTTGCCCGAACCGCACAGATGCACATGCATATTGATGAGGCCTGGCATGAGATACGCACCTGCCAGGTCGATGACCTCGGCACCTGCAGGCGCCTGCGCCACAGCACTCGGCCCCATCCAGGTGATGACACCGCGCTCAACGGCCACGGCCATGTCGGGCTGCGGCTCCATATGCTCCGAACCATCCAGAATGGTCGCATTGATAAACAACGTGGAACGATCGGCAGACGCCATATCGAGCTCCTCCCTCACGATCAACTTGAACATTTGTCCATTATCACCTAATGCAGCAAACTAAAGTCAAACATATCGGTTAACGGAGGGACGAGAGGGATGTGGGGGACGGAATACGCTGCAGTCCCACCCCAGCGACACCAGGGAAATGTCTCGATCTGTAACAGTTACGAGCTCAAATAACCTCTAAACGTTACAGATTGAGACAAAACCTCTCAGCGCCCATACCACCGACGTCTCCACTCCTCAGCCAAATCGGGCCGTCGCGGAATACCCGCCAACCTCATTTTCTCGACCAGCTTCCCCGGGTCTTTGAGTTCGTTAAACGTAAACCGAAGCACCTTATGCCCGAGCATTGTCAGATGAGATTCCCGCTGACGCTCTGCCACGAATGGGTCGACCGACTCCCGGCCCTCACCGTTCTGCAAGGTGTACTTCCCCTTTCCGTCGAGCTCGCCGATGACACACGTCCCGTCCTCGAGCCGCCAAAAATAGTCGACGCGAAACACCTGGCTCGGATCGAGCGGGTCGCGAAACTCCGCCTGCAGCTCCGGAACCGGAAAGCCGTACGCAATAAAGAACGCTCGGAACCGAGACTCGCCGCCGTTTTCGGACAGCCCGTCCGCATACGACGCAATCGCCCGTGCCCTGCGATACCCTCGCCTGCCCTCGCAATCGGCGCGGAGGCGCTCGCACAAATCCCCACGTGATACGCCCTTCGCCCGCAATGCAGAATCGGCGATCGCCAGACCATACGAAAACGGCGCACGCAGCAGACAATCCTCCACCGTGCGCCAAAACGACGTCACCCGCACGCCGTCGACGCGCTCAAGCGCTCCCGCCATCTGAGGACGCAACAACCTGCACCCGCTGCTCAACGTCACCGAACAACCCGTCTTAACAAGATAACGCGGCCCGAGCAGATCATTCGGCACCTCCAGATCCCATATCAGCGCGGCGTCATATCCCCAAAATGCCCAATCGGGATGAAACTCCGCAAACCCCTTGATGGTCCCCCGAGCCCGCTCCGACGGCGTCAACGCATACCAATCATGCTGAAAACAGAACAGGTACGGCTCGGGCTCCGCGATATCGTCGGTTCCAACATGGCGTCGCAGCCACATGAGCTCGGTATTGTCATGCGTTGCGAGCAGCGCACCTTGCTTGGCCGTCTCCGTGAGCCGCGCGAGCATCCTATTCCGCGCCAACGTGTTGCGAGTCGCATGTTTGTGTTTGAGAACGGTATTAGACACTTTCATCACCACCACGTCAGACAAATGGACCATCGTCACCGTTGCCTCCGCTGACAAATGTCTTGATCTGTAACAGGAAGACAGTCTTTGAGCCTCTAGTTGTTACAGAACAAGATCTTTCGGCAGCCGCCAACCTTCCGTCTCAATCTGTAACAGTTACGGGCTCAAACAGCCGCCAAACGTTACAGATTGAGACAGAGTCAGGGCAGCAGGGCGACACCAGTCACATCCCCTACTCCCATTCTTGTTCGTAGATGTTGAGGGACTTTACGTAGCGCCCCTGGGCGCCCATGATGTCGCGGACCAGGCGCAAAAAGAAGCTGATACGCGAGGTGTCGAAGCCATCTTCTAGGTCTTCCGGATGGACGGCGCCGGGCCCGTCGATCGCCGTATCGCTCAAGCGCGCTATGTCGTAGAGGTAGAGCTGCCCCGCCGTCAGCCAGACATCGTCGACGCAGGCGAGGCGCACCGCAATCGCACCGTCGCTCCAATGCTCCTTTTGCACGATATGCGGGTCGTAGACATCAAAGCGACGGTCGGTGCGCGTATCCTTCAGCGCAACCGTGCCGTTCGCAGGATCCTTGCCCAAAATGCCAAAGCGCGAGAAATACTGTGTGTCGCGCACCTGCTCGAGCCGCTTGAGCGAGGCAGGCGAAAGCGATGCCGGCGGCTCATCAACATACAGCTCGAGCAGCGTCTTGCCATGGCGATAGGGGCGCTCGAAGAGCAGCCAATCGGTAAATGCCATGTTGTAGGCCATGATTTCGTTTTGGGAAGGCTCGGTGCAATAGCCGAGCCACGGGTCGACAATGATCTCGAACTGCTCGCGCGCCGGCTCCAAAAACTGAAACTTCCGCAGCATCCAAAAATGGGCCATGTCGGCAATATCGTTGCCGACGGCTTCGGCCAGCTGCGCTCGGTCTAAAACGTGGTCAGTCACGGCATCCTCCTCAAACTGATGAACCTCAATTTGAGCTTACGAGGAGGGTGGGCAGCCACTGTCAGCACGGACAAAATAGGCCTCCGGCTGCAAACTAACTGCTGACCAAACACTTGACGGGATGCTTGACCGAAAATGCGCACCGCAACAAAACCGCAGGTAAACATAGACGGCCAACCCGCTCTTTTGAGCCAGATGCCCGTAGCCACCACAGAAACAACAGGTGACCACAGCCCAAGAAGTCGACAAATGAACACCCGTACGTCGGCAAACGAACAAATCGGTCGCAAACCCGCAAGGAGTGTCCCCGAATGCCGGCACATAAGGAACGTCCCCAGCTGCCGGCACTTGGGGACGTTCCTTTTGGGCCGGCCGTTGGGGACAGCCCTTGACGATTCAGCTGTGGACAGCCGCCTTACAGCTCC
>URNC01000169.1 GCA_900549065.1 uncultured Collinsella sp.
AGATGCAGCGTAGTCTCGTGGGCTCGGAGATGTGTATAAGAGACAGGGGCGGAACAGGCGCTTGAGCTCGCCCATCGCGCGGCCGCGGATCTCACTCGAGGTGAGGCCCTGCTCGCCGGTGGTGCCAAAGCCAACGCTCGCATCCTGCGCGATCTCGCGGGCGCCCACGTTTGACGTCATGATGATCACCGTATTGCGGAAGTCGACCGTCTTGCCCTGGCTATCGGTCAGACGGCCCTCCTCCAACACCTGCAGCAGGATATTGAAGATGTCGGGGTGCGCCTTCTCGATCTCGTCGAACAGCACGACCGAGTACGGGTGACGGCGAACAGCCTTGGTGAGCTGGCCGCCCTCGTCGTGGCCCACATAGCCCGGGGGGCTACCGATGAGCTTGGAGACCTCGAACTCACTGCCAAACTCCGACATATCGAAGCTGATGAGCGCGTCCTTGCTGCCAAAGAGATACTCGGCGAGCGTCTTGGCGAGCTCGGTTTTGCCCGTGCCGGTGGGGCCCAGGAAGATAAAGCTGCCGCCGGGGCGACGCGGGTCCTTGAGCGGCGAGCGGCTGCGGCGCACGGCCTTGGCAACGGCCTCGACGGCCTCGTCCTGACCGATGATGCGCGTCTTGAGCACGCTTTCGGCCTGCAGCAGGCGGCGGCTCTCGCTCTCGGTGAGCGAGGACACCGGCACGCCCGAGGTCACGGACACGATGTCGGCAATCTGGGAGACATCGATGGTGAGCGGGCTGGCGTCGAGCTCGGCCGTCCAGGCAGCCTTGGCCTCGGCGAGCTCAATCTCGGCAGCCTTTTGCTGCTCGGTGATCTCGGCGGCCTTGTTCATGTCGTCGCTCTCGGTGGCCTCCCGCGCGGCGGCCTTAAGCTCCTCCACGCGATGCTCGGCCTCGCGCACCGGCTCGGGCGCGCGGTTGGCGGCGATGCGGGCGCGGGCGCCGGCCTCGTCAATGAGGTCGATGGCCTTATCGGGCAGGAAGCGATCCTGGATGTAGCGGTCGGAGAGGTTCGCGGCGGCCTCGATAGCACCCTGCGTATAGCGCACATGGTGGTGCTCCTCGTAGCGCGGCTTGAGCGCGGTCAGGATCTTGACCGTGTCCTCGACGCTCGGCTCCTCAACATCGATGGTCTGGAAGCGACGCTCGAAGGCCGGGTCCTTGGTGAGGTACTTGCGGAACTCCTCGGCCGTGGTGGCACCGATGATCTGGAAAGCACCGCGTGCGAGAACGGGCTTGAGCATGGAGCTCGCGTCGATGGAGCCCTCGGCAGAGCCGGCACCGATGATGGTGTGCATCTCGTCAATAAACAGGATGACGTCGTCAGCTTCGGTGGCCTCCTGGATCACGTTCTTGAGGCGCTCCTCAAACTCGCCGCGATACTTGGCGCCCGCCACGAGGCCCGGCAGGTCGAGCGTCCAGATATTCTGGTTCATGAGGTTCTCGGGCACGTTGCCGGCTGCAATCTGCTGAGCCAGGCCCTCGACGATGGCCGTCTTGCCCACGCCGGGGTCGCCCAGAATGAGCGGGTTGTTCTTGGTGCGGCGCGAAAGAATTTCCATCATACGCTGGACTTCCTTTTCGCGACCAATTACAGGGTCGAGCTCGCCGTCGCGCGCCTTCTGCGTAAGGTTGGTGGCGAACTGCTTAAGCGTATCGGTGCCGCTCCCCTTTTGCTGCGACGCGTCCGAGCCGCTAAAGAACGGCAGGCCCGCACCGGGACGCCCGGCACCGGCGCCGGCGAGCGGACGCTTCTTGTCCTGGTCCTTGGCGGTAAGTTTCTCGATAGCCTTTTTGATGGAGGCGGACGACACACCCAGGCGCATGAGGATGTCCATGGCCATGCCGTTGCCCTCTTCGACGATGCCGATCAGCAAGTGCTCGGTCGACACGTAGGTCTGGTTGTTCTCGCGCGCCACGCGGAATGAACGCTCCATCACGCTAATGACGAGCGGCGTAAAGGCGAGCTTGGCCGCCTCGGTCTCCTCACTGGGCTCGGGAACCGTGGTCTGGACCTCTTTGAGAGTATCCATGATGTCATCATAGGAGATGTCGAGCGAACGCAGCGCCTCGGCGGCAATGCCCTCGTCCTCCTTGGCAAGCGCGAGCAGCAGGTGCTCGGTGCCCACCTTATTTGAATGAAGATCGAGCGCTTCTTGCTTGGCCATGGACATGACCTTACGCGCACGATCGGTAAAACGGTCTAACATGCTAGTTCCTCTTAGACGAGCTAGTTTTTTCAAACGCAAAGCGCCGCCCCGCGGCAGCGCTTTGGTCTCTTTACCCATATGGAGTATATGTTAACAGCTGGAGGAATATCTATAAACCCGGCTCACATGAATGCAGGTTATGACCGCATCGCGGGACTCACCGCGCGATGCGCGACAGGCGCCCCGCAAGAGAAACCCTAGGCGTCTTTCACCACGTCGGGACTCGTCGCACGCGATGCGCGATAGGCATCGGCCTCCTTGGAGACGCGTCCGAGCAGCTCGGATGTATCGACGCCCTCGACTTGCGCGACCGTTTCCACCGTCTGCATGGCGACCGCCCTCAGGTACGCGCACGCGCTGTCCCCCAGCTGCTCGAGGTCTATCTCCTCGCCGCCCTCCCGGACAAAGCCGACCGCCATCACAAAGCCCATGATGCCCGAGACCAGAAAGCCCACCGCAAAGCTCGAATCTGCCTTGAGCTCTTCTCCGTCGGGGTGGACGATCTCTCTCACGCGGTCGATGATGATCGTATGGATGCCCTGCACGACCTGCTCGGCGGCACCCGCCCTCATGGTGATGACGATGCGCCGCAGCAGGCAGCGGACGTCGCGCCGGTCGAACGCCGAAAGGTCGCCCTCGCTCGAAAAATGCCAGAGGGCATCGGTGATGAGCTCGTTATCCTGCAGCAGCTGGGCTATGGCGATGGCGACGAGTTCATCGAAATCGTGAAAATAGTAGTAAAACGTTCCGCGATTGCACTGGGCGGCGCGGGTCACCTCGCCAACCGACAGCTCGAAGATGCTGTTGTTCTCGATGAGCTCCCAAAACGCCTCGATGATACGGGTGCGTGCATCGGGCGCATCGGCGTCCTTACGCGGTCTCGCCATGCGCCTCACCGCACCCCTGCGCCTTGGCGTTCATGATGAGCATCTGAAGACGGTTCTCCACGTTGGCGAAGCTCACGTCGGGATCGTAGTCGAGCGGCAGGAACTGCGCCGTGGGATACTGCTCCTTGAGCGCATGGATGAGCCCGCGCCCCACGACATGGTTGGGCAGACACCCGAACGGCTGCAGGATCACGAAGTTGCGGCAGCCGCGCTTGGCGTGCTCGAGGATCTCCGCCGGAATCAGCACGCCCTCGCCCGCATCGAACGTATGGTGCAGGATCTTATCGCTGTCTCTTATACACATCTCCGAGCCCACGAGAC
>URNC01000170.1 GCA_900549065.1 uncultured Collinsella sp.
CTTGCGTTTGGCGGTCAGCCGTCGGCGCGCTTACACCAACATTTCCGACGCGATCAAACCGGGGCGCCGCATGCGCACGAATATGTCGCGTTTCGATTACTGACGATCGAGCTTGCGGACAGCAACGCGCTTGCTGTACTCATCGACGTGACCAAAGTCGCCAATGCCGACGGACTCGGCAACGTTGGCGCCGGTGGCCATAGCGAGCTTCATGGCCTCCTCGACGTTGTCGCGATCCCTGTACCACTTGTGCAGGAACGCAGCGAGGGTGCAGTCGCCGGCGCAGACAGAAGAAACCAGCTTGATGTTGAACTCACGCTTGGCGTACCAGATGTCCTCGCCGTTGGAGAAGTAAGCGTCGCCGCGGCTACCACGGGTGAGCAGCACGTTCTGAACGCCAGCGTCGTGAGCCATCTTCATGGCAACGCGAACCTCGTCGTCGGTGTCGACCGGCACGCCGAAGATGGCCTTCATCTCGTGATGGTTCGGCTTGATGAGCAGCGGCTTCTTGTGAGCGAGCTCCTTGAGCTTGTCGGAGGACAGGTCCAGGACGACGTCGGCGCCACGAGCCTGAGCGTGCTCCATGACCTTAGCCAGGAAGTCAGGCGTAGCTTTGGGAGGCACGGAGCCGGAGACGATCAGGCACTCGAGATCGCCCGCGGTGTCCAGGATGTTGTAGAGCTCCTCCTGGTGCTGCGGCGTAATAGGAGCACCCGGGTTCAGGATGCCGTACTCGTGCTGGCCATCGTTGACGTAGGTGTTAATGCGCGTGATACCGTCGGTCCAGACCGGGCGGCAGAGGCAACCCAGGTTCATGACCTCCTCGACGATGAACTTGCCCGTGAAGCCAGCGAAGAAGCCGAGCGCGACGGTGTCGACGCCCATCTTCTTAAAGGCGAAGGACACGTCGAGGCCCTTGCCGTTAGCCGTGTAGCTGGCCGAGCCGGTGCGGACGTTCTCGTCGGGCTCGAGCGGAGAACTCGAAACCGTCATGTCGACAGCCGGGTTAGCGGTTAGCGTGTAGAACATTTACAGTACCCCCTGTATATGTGAGGGCCGCGTGGCCGGCCCATTCCAACCACGCGGTTACCTCTGATACCAAATTAGCGAGCTGCGGACTCGAGCAGTGCCTTGACCTCGGCGGCGGTGTTGCAGGCGAGTGCCTTCTCGGCGAGCTCGTCGCACTCGGCCTTGGTCCACTGGCTGATGGTCTTGCGGGCGCGCAGGATCGACGGAGCGCTCATCGAGAACTCCTCCAGGCCCCAGCTGATCAGCAGCGGATCGGCAGCGGCCTCGCCGCACATACCGACCATGATGCCGGCCTTCACGCCGCTCTCGATGATGTTCTTGAGCGAGCGGAGGACGGCGGGATAATACACCTGGTACAGGTTGGAGATGGTGTCGTTACCACGGTCGGCGCACATGGTGTAGCCGATCAGGTCGTTGGTGCCGATGGAGAAGAAGTCGGCGACCTCGGCAAGACGGTCTGCGAGCAGCGAAGCGGCGGGCGTCTCGACCATGATGCCGACCTCGATGTTCTCGTTGAACTTGCGACCCTCTTCGGTCAGCTCGGCCTTGCACTGCTCGACGAGCTCCTTGACAGCCAAGACCTCCTCGACGCAGGTGACGAGCGGGATCATGATCTTGACGTCACCGAAAGCGCTAGCGCGCAGCAGAGCGCGGAGCTGGACCTTGTACTGGTCGGGATTGGCCAGGCAGTAACGCACGGCGCGGAAGCCCATGAAGGGGTTATCTTCCTTGACCATGTGCAGATACGGAATCTCCTTGTCGCCACCCACATCGAGCGTGCGGATGATGACCGGAGCACCCTTGAGCGCGCTGGCGACCTTACGGTAGGCGTTGAACTGCTCCTCCTCGGAAGGAAGCTCAGCAGAGTCCATGAACAGGAACTCGGAGCGGAACAGACCGATAGCCTCGGCGTCGTGATCGAGCGCGTTGGGCACGTCATCGGGGTTACCGATGTTGCAGGCGATGATCTTCTTGATGCCATCGGCAGTCACGGACGGCTTGCCACGGAAAGCCTCGAGGGCTGCCTTCTCAGCAGCGAAGGCCTCGGCCTTGGCGGTGTAGGCAGCGAGCGTCTCCTCGTCTGGATCGGCCTCGACGATACCCTTGCCACCGTCGACGACAACGGTCATGCCATTGCGCAGAGCGGTGCAGCTGTTGGAAACCGAAAGGACAGCCGGGATCTCGAGGGCGCGCGCAATGATCGCGGAGTGCGACGTGCGGCCACCGGTCTCGGTGACGATACCGGCAACGTGGGCCTTATCGATCGTGGCGGTCATGGACGGCGTAAGGTCGTGCACGACAACGACGGTGTTCTCGGGCAGGACGGAGAGGTCGACGACCTCCTTGCCCAGCAGCTCGGCCAGAATACCGGTGCGGATATCGGCGATGTCGGCCGCGCGCAGACGGAACATCTCGTCGTCCATGGACAGGAACATGTTCTCGAACATGGTCGAGGTGTCCATGAGTGCCTGCTCGGCGCAGGTACCGCCGTCAATGGCGGCGCTGATGGCGTCGGTCATACCCGGATCCTGAGCCAGGACAATGTGTCCGCTCATGATCTCGGCCTCGGCCTCGCCCACCGTCTCCTTCATGTGGTCGGCCTGAGCCTGGGTCTTCTCGCAGAAGACCGAAAGAGCGGTCTGATAGCGCTCCTTCTCTGCTGCCGAATTAGCAACCTCGTGCGGCTCAAACGTCAAGTCGGGATCGACGGCGACCATGACGGTGCCGATACCGATGCCCTCGGAAGCGTTGACTCCCTGATACATTCCCATTCCTCTCTCCGTGTCATGTGATAAAGCGTTTTGCCATATCCATGACAAAAGAGCGCAGCTACCTTACAACAGGTCACTGCGCCCCCAAATATGAACTTAGTTGTTCAACATGCGACCCGTTTGAGTTCTACTCGCCAAGACCGCTCTTGATGAGCTCGATGGCAGCAGCCAGAGCCTCGGCCTCGTCAGCGCCGTCGCACTTGACCTCGACCTCGGTACCGCAGGGGATACCAGCAGCCATGAGGGCCATCGGGGACTTGCCGTTGACCTCCTTCTCGGGGGTGACGACCGTCACGTCACAGGCGTACTTGCCCATGGTGGAGGCGAACAGACCAGCCGGACGCATGTGCAGACCCTGAGGATTAACGAGGGTAGCCTTCTCAGAAACCATAGTTGACTCCTTTTTTGTGTTTAACCCCTGTCATGTATGTGGCAGGAGTCAGATTCACGACGTTGTTTATATTAACTCACATCAAACGGTTTTTCATTATGTTTCAGACGAATTATTGGACAGATGTGTTTGTCGTCCGCTTGCTCGCCCACAGGGGCCCGTGCGCGGCCTGTGAGATTTCCTGCTCTACAGTCCTGCTCGCACGAAGAGCACATTAAGTGCTCTTCGGC
>URNC01000171.1 GCA_900549065.1 uncultured Collinsella sp.
AAGCCTTCGTCGGCAGCGTCAGATGTGTATAAGAGACAGCGCAAGGAGGAGCTGATCGAGTCAGATCCCGCGTGGGGACAGATTGTCTGCCGCTGCGAGACGGTGCCCGAGGCCGAGATTGTGGCCGCGATTCGGCGCCGCCCGGGCGCGCTTTCGGTCGAGGGTGTTAAGCGCCGCTGCCGCGCCGGCATGGGTCGGTGTCAAAGCGGCTTTTGCCAGAGCCGTGTGGTGGCGATTCTTGCCCGAGAGCTAGACTGCGACCCCAGCGAGGTATTACTGGAGGACGCCGGCTCCTGGCTGGTCGAGGGACCTTTGAAGGGGGTGCGCTAGGATGGCGACGTTTGATATGCGCGACGAACGCGCGGAGGCCGGAACTGTAACGTCGGTGTCGACGCAGGCCTTCGACGTGGTCGTTATCGGCGGCGGACCTGCCGGCATGGCGGCCGCGCTGGCCGCGCATAAGGCAGGGGCACGCGTAGCCATCGTGGAGCGCGAGCAGCACTTGGGCGGCATCCTCCGCCAGTGCATCCACCCCGGCTTTGGCCTGTCGCACTTTAAACAGGAGCTCACCGGTCCCGAGTACGCGCAGCGCTTTATCGACCAGGTGCACGCAACCAACATTGCGCTGTTCCTGAACAGCATGGTAATTGGGATTGGTTCAGGCGAGCCTACGGAAGACACCGCAGTCCATACCGTCACGCTCATGAGCCCTGCCGGCATGCTGCAGCTCACCGGGCGCGCGATCGTACTTGCCATGGGTTGCCGTGAGCGAACCCGCAGCGAGATCAAAATCCCCGGCACCGACCCGCCGGCGTGTTTACGGCGGGCCTGGCGCAGCGATACATCAATATCGAGAACCTCAAGCCCGGCTCGCACGCCGTCATTTTGGGCTCGGGCGACATCGGGCTGATCATGGCACGTCGCTGCACGCTCGAGGGGATTTCGGTTGAGGGCGTGTACGAGCTCATGCCGTACGCCAACGGTCTGCGCCGCAACGTCAAGAACTGCCTGGAGGACTTTGGAATTCCGCTGCACCTGTCCACCACCGTGACGCGTGTGATCGGGCACGATCGCGTGGAAGCTGTCGAGGTGAGTCAGGTCGACGAGCGCCTGGCGCCCATTCCGGGGACCGAGCGCGTTGTTCCGTGTGACACACTGCTGCTTTCGGTGGGCTTGATTCCCGAAAACGAGCTTTCGGTTGCCGCGGGCGTAGAGCTTGACCCGCGCACGCGCGGCGCCGTGGTGGATCAGAGCCTGCAGACGGGCGTGCCGGGCATCTTTGCCTGCGGCAACGTGCTGCACGTGCACGACCTGGCCGACAATGTAACGACCGAGTCCGAGAGGGCCGGTGCAGCCGCGGCGGCGTACGCGCTGGGGACCGGCGCGGGCGCCGTTCCGGACTGCGAGCTCACGGTCTCCCCTGCCGGCATCGCGGGCTACGCGCTGCCGGGACGCATTACGACTGTGACACTCACCAGACTCAACTTCCGTGTGCGCCGACCGGTAGATGCCGCCCGCGTGAGGATCTTGGCCGACGGCGAGGAACTGTTCGCCGGCAAGGTCCGTGCGTTTAAGCCGAGCGTAATGGAGAGTTTCCCGCTACCGGCAAAGGTGATTCAACGTGCACTCGACCTGGGTACCAGCGAGATTGTCCTGTCCGTTGACCCTGTTGAGGGGGCGTAAAGCCATGAGCACAAACGCAATCGAGACGCTGAAGTTCAACTGCACCACTTGCCCATCCGAGTGCCTTCTGACCGTAGAGGTAGAGCGTGACGCAGACGGCGTCGTGGCAGAAGTGCGCTCCGTGACCGGCAACAGATGCCCGCGTGGTGATAAGTTCGCACATCAGGAGCTCACCTGCCCCATGCGCGTACTCACCACCACCGTGGCCGTATCCGGAGGCGACGAGGCGCTGCTGCCCGTGCGCACGGCTGAGGCCATCCCGCTCGAACTCCACGCCCAGGCGATGGATCTCATCCGCGGCCTAGTCGTCAACGCCCCCATCCGCATGGGCGACGTCGTGCTAGAGAACCTCCTAAACACCAATATCGACCTCGTCGCCAGCATGGACATCGACCGAGCCCAAGTAGCAAATTAGGGACGGGGCTCTTTTAGCTACCCCGCCATCCACCCCGCCCTCCTCAGCAGTTGCGGTGGAATAGTTCCTGGTTTCCGCCAAAACCCCGTCATCCAGGAACTATTCCACCGCAACTATCCTTGGAATCGGTATTCAGCTTGTGCCTACTTTAGTGCCATTTCAAAACTATGCCGGATTACGGGGCCAATTCGGAGACCCCCATCCATACCGGCAGTTTTCGATTTTTGATAAGACGTCTACCTGCGGTTTTAATTTCGCGATTTTTCCCATGGTCAAGTAATACAGGTCCAGCCCCGTAATCCGCCATACTTTTGAAACCAGCCCATTTGGGACGGGCCTCTTATGACTACTTTTGCCCGAACGTTCGCTCAAATGATTTTCCTGGGACGGGGATTGAATAATCATTGGGTGCCGAATGATTATTCAATCCCCGTCCCAGGAAAATCATTCCGCAAGTTTTACGCAGCTAAAATAACCCCGTCCCAAATTGACTACCCTGGCATTGGGGATACCATGGTGGCACCCTAGCGAAAGGATGTTTCATGGCACATGTCGATGACCAGCGTGTGGCGCGCGTGCTCGATGCGCTCGAGGCTCAACACCCTGGCGCACAGCTGCTCGTAAACGACCCGTGGTCGATCTACTATCTGACCGGCTTTTATGCCGATATGTTCGAGCGTTTTTGCGGCGTGCTGCTCGCACGCGATAGCGAACCTGTGATCTTGGTCAACGCGCTGCATCAGCTGCCCGAGTACGACAATGCCCGCGTGGCCTATCACACCGATACTGACGTCGTGGCCGACGCCATCGTTCGCGAGGTCGATCCGAACAAACCGCTCGGCATCGACACCGTCATGCGTTCCGGCTTTTTGATGCCACTCATGGAGCGCCACGCAGCCAGCGAGTTTTTCCTGGGCGACTTTGCCGTCACCGCCGCGCGCACCCACAAGGATGACGCCGAACAGGAGCTCATGCGCGCGTCCTCGGCCGCTAACGACGCCGTGATGGCCGACGCCATCAAGCTCGTCCACGAAGGCGTGACGGAGCGCGAGATTGCCGACCAGATGCTCGGCCTGTATCGCAAGCACGGTTGCGAGGGCTTTAGCTTTCCGCCCATCGTGAGCTTTAGTGCTAACGCCGGCGACCCGCACCACGAGCCCGACGACACCGTGCTCAAGCGCGGCGACGTAGTGCTGTTCGACATTGGCGCGCGTCATGTCCGAGCAGTAGTTGCGACTGTCTCTTATACACATCTCCGAGCCCACGAGACTACGCTGCATCTCGT
>URNC01000172.1 GCA_900549065.1 uncultured Collinsella sp.
GCGCCGCAACAAGCGCAAATAAGAATGCCCGGGGGTCGGATCCCGGGCATTTAACAAAAGCTGAAAACTAGGCCGCCCGCGCTCTCGTACACTTACGCGGGGTGCGTCGTTTTCAATTGTCATTGTATCCCGAATCGCCCAGCCGATCCGGGACATTTTGAAAACGCAAACACGTCGGGCAAACCCGGACAATGCGGCCAAGCTCCGCCGGACGAGGAATAGTGTGTGTAACTATCGAACAAATGTTTGTCAAAATCGCGTTTACCAGGCGTGGTGCGTGCAACCGCAGTAAAATGGCTTTGCGACGCATCCCGTGCGCGGGCGGCCGACGACTCGATCGGAGGTCCCCAAATGCTGAAATTCCTTAACGCGCTCGCCGCCCTCGCGGCGGTGGGCACGTTCGTCATCGCGTTTCTTGACTCGTATGAGGTTCGGATTAAGGTCCGTAGGCGCACGCGCGGTGCGGACGGTAGAAGGCAGTTGCGCCGCAACAAGCGCAAATAAGAATGCCCGGGGGTCGGATCCCGGGCATTTAACTAAAGCTGAAAACTAGGCTACCCGCGCTCTCGTACACTTACGCGGGATGCGTCGTTTCCTATTGACATTGTATTCCGAATCGCTCAGCCGATTCGGGACATTTTGAAAACGTAAATATGGGCTTAGGTACGAACGGAATCTCGTTAATTCCGAAAATTATGTATAATTCCAACATAAACTAGAATCGAACGAAAACAATGGAAATGAACGAAGCGCTAATCTACTTACAAGAAGCACTAGGCCTCTCCGCCAAGACCAAAACTTGGCCTGGATCCGCACGCTTGCCGCTGCATCTGCGGGCGATTGAGGTCCGCGCTGTTGACGCAAACGGTTTTTCGTTTTTGCTTGCAAGTTTGCCTACTGGCGTCGGGCTTCCCGAGGCTAAGAGGGTCTATAGTCAGCTAGCCTTGCGCGCGGAGACTCCTGTTGTCGTTTCATTTCCTGATGCCGATGCACGTCAGCGCAAAGCATTGGTCGCACAGGGGATTCCCTTTGTCTGCCCGGGTAGACAGGCTTTTCTTCCATTTATGGGCACAGCCTGCACGGAGAGGGGCGGTGCCCGGTTTCGCAATCACGCGATCAAGATGTCGCCCAACGCGCAGGCTGCCGCAATTTGGGGAGCAGCCCAGGAGCCATATCGTCCCTATGACCTTTGTCGTGCGCTTGGGATCTCGGCAAGCCGTGCGAGTGAGGCCATAACCGAGCTTGTCGACAGGGGGCTCGCGAGGCGCGAGCGTCGCGAGCGGCGTGTCGTCGTGTTCCCTGTTGCCGTTGATCTTCTGCTCAGTGAGCACATGGCAGAGCTCTCCTCGCCTGTCTCGAAGGTCTTATTTGCAAGGAAGACGCCGCAGATTGACTGTCTTGTTGACGCCGGGGAGACGGCGCTCGCTGCGCGTTCGATGCTCGCTGCGCCGGGCATGGAACAAAAGGCCGTCTTAAGAAGTGCATGGCGTCAACTGAGCGACCTCGAAGTCGCAGACGGCGAGTTGCCGGATAACGAGACGGCGATGATCCAAGTGTGGCGCTATGCGCCCGTGTTTGCCGGCTCCTCCCGTGTCGACGACATTTCGCTTGCGCTATCTTTGGCGGCAATCGACGATGAGCGAATTCAGCTCGAAGTCGATCGCATGTTTGGAAAGGAATATCCATGGCAAGAAGCGCTGTAGAAGGTCTCCATGAATTTCAGCAGCATATGCAAGAAGCTGCAGGATCGTATGCTCTTATCGGCGGCACGGCATGCGACATTTTGCTCGCGGAGGCGGGACTTCCGTTTAGGGCGACTCACGATTTTGATGTGGTAATTGTCGCCGATGACCGGTTGCCTCAGACGGCAGAAGCTATATGGACTTTGGTGCGTGATGGCGGTTACCGCTGCGGCTGGGGCGAAGGCAAAGGCTCATGTTTTTATCGGTTTACAGAGCCTAAGAGGCCGGGTTACCCCCATATGATCGAACTCTTCGCGAAGTGCCCTGACTTTATAAAGGGTCGTGAGGGGATTGATGTGGCGCCAATTCACGTTGATGAAAACATAAGCAGTCTTTCGGCAATTTTGTTGGACGATGCTTACTACAGCTTGTTCCTCCAGGGAATTCGGACCGTAGACGGCGTTTCGGTCCTGGGTACGGAATACATTGTTCCGTTCAAAGCGAAGGCGTATCTCGACCTAAAAGCTAAAAGGGAAGCGGGGGAGAACGTTGATTCGAGGAAGGTAAAAAAGCATAAACGCGATGCGCTGAGGCTTGCTCAGCTGCTTGGCGAGTCGGAAGGTGTCGACCTGCGCGGAGAACTGAAGGACGATATGCTTGCGTTTGTTAAAGATTGTGAGGTGGGCGACGTCAATCTGAAACAGATTGGGGTTGCGGGCGTAACGATGGCGCAGTTGCTCGAGACGATGAAAGCAACATATGGCTTGATTAGTTGAGTGGGGTAACGTGGCCCGGACGGTGCAGTCTAGCGGCGTTGTCCGGCGCGGAAGCTCGCTAATCGGCTATTATTTGTTTAGACAACTTGAGTTGTAGAGGAGTGACCGGCGATGGTGCAGGGCGCCAAACATATGAAGAGCAATAACGCCGCGGACAACGGCGGCTCAAGCCCTCAGCCCAAACCTCAACCAAAGCCTAAGCGCCGTCGCAAGCGACTGCCGCGCTGGGCCGACCGGCTCATCACCATCGTCATCATCCTTATTGGCGTGGGCCTTATGACCTGGCCGTGGATCTTGGATCGGCTCGAAGCCTCGGGCGTGTTCAACCAGATCAGCACGGTGTCCAGCACCGTGGACGCGCTGTCTGCCGAGGAGCGCGAGCGCATCCTGCTCCAGGCGCGCTCCTTTAACGAGCAGCTGGCGGGCGAGGCCACCGAGCTTCCCGCCGACCAGATCGAGCCCTACGCCCAGCAGCTCATCTTTGACCGCGACCCCATGATGAGCTGGGTCGAGATCCCTTCCATCGACGTGAGCATGCCCATCTACCACGGCACGAGCGAAGAAGTCCTTATGGCGGGCGTCGGCCACCTGGAGGGCTGTCTCTTATACACATCTGACGCTGCCGACGAAGGCTTAGGTGTAGATC
>URNC01000173.1 GCA_900549065.1 uncultured Collinsella sp.
GTTTCTGGAACTGGGTCGGCGGCCGCTATTCCGTTGACTCCGCCGTGGGCCTGTCGCTGATCGTCGTGCTCGGCCCCGAGCGCTTCCAGCAGTTCCTCGAGGGCTTCCACGCCATCGACGAGTACTTCTGCAACACCCCGCTCGAGAACAACGCCGTCGCGCTGATGGGCCTGCTCAATGTCTGGTACGTCAACTTCTTCGGTTCCAAGAGCCACGCCGTGCTGCCGTACTGCCAGTACCTGCACCGCTTCCCGGCCTACCTGCAGCAGCTCACCATGGAGTCCAACGGCAAGCATGTCCGCTGGGACGGCAGCGCCGTGACCTCCGACACCGGTGAGATCTTCTGGGGCGAGCCCGGCACCAACGGCCAGCATGCCTTCTACCAGCTGCTGCACCAGGGCACCGTGGTGGTTCCGGCCGATTTCATCGCCTTCGCCAATACCGCCAACCCTGCGACCGACAGCGGTCAGGACGTGCACGAGCTGTTCCTGGGCAACTTCCTGGCCCAGACCAAGGCGCTCGCCTTTGGTAAGACGGCCGAGGAGGTGCGCGCCGAGGGCACGCCCGAGCAGATTGTCCCGGCCCGCTGCTTTGAGGGCAACCGTCCGACGACCTCGATCTTCGGCGATACGCTGACCCCGTTTGCGCTCGGCGAGCTCATCGCCCTGTACGAGCACATCACGTTTGTCGAGGGCACGGTCTGGGGCATCGACTCCTACGACCAGTGGGGCGTTGAGCTGGGCAAGCAGCTTGCCAAGCAGATTACCCCGGCCTTCCACGACGACGCCGCCAAGGCCGAGCAAGACGCTTCGACCCAGGCGCTCATCGAGTTCTATCGCGCGCATCGCAAGTAGTCGCTGCTGTTAACGCATCGCGCCTTATAGCCAGGGGCCCGTATCCTATCGGATGCGGGCCCCTTTGCTTTGCCGTAGTCCCGGGGCGCACGGCCTTTGTGGAACATCGCCGGAGCGTCGCGTGCTGCGAGGGCCCTGCGTCTAGAGCTCGGCCTCCGCATGGCCTCGCTGCGCCTCGGGCAGCTCCCCGTAGAGCGGATGATCTTCGAGCCTAAAGCGCTCGACCTGTTCGGGAGTGCGACCGCGCACAAAGAGCCACGAGCGATCGATCGGCGTCGCCATGAGCGTGCTGGGCAGCGCGTCGGCGCGGTCGGAAAACACCCGGGCACTCTCGGGATCCTGGAACGCCAGCACCAGATGCGTGTCGCAGTTGCCCATGATGGAGCGTGCGCGTGCCTCGCCATAGAGCGCATCGAGCTGGTTGGTTGACTGCAGCAGCAGCGTTGCCCAGATGTTGCGGCTTCGGATAATCGAGAGCACGTTGTCGATCTGGGGGATCTGCAGATTTGCGAAGTCATCGAGCATAAAGCGCACGGGCACGGGCAGGCTGCCGTCGGGCTGCCTATCGGCCTCACGAATGAGGCCCATAAACGCCTGCGAAATAAAGAGGCCGGTCAGCGGATCGAGATTGCGGTCAATATCGCTCACGGTTACAAACAGGGCGCAGGGGGTGTGTCCCATGGAAGCGAAGTCCACCTGATGGCACTCACGATAGAGCTGTGCCGCACCGTCGAATCCCAGACACATGACCTTTTCGGCAAGGATGCCGACGATGCTCGCGTGCATGCGCTCGGCATTTTGCGTAATGGCGTAGCGCCGCCATAGCGAGAGGGCATAGCTTTGGGGGTCGGTCGTGATCAGGTCGTCAAACAATCGACCCGTGGCACCATCCTGCAGGTGCTCGATCAGCTTGATGACCGAGCTGATCGTCTGCTCGTCGGCGGGTAGCTGTTCGGTGACGTAGGCGATAAGACGCGACAGCAGGTTTGCCGCCGCATGATCCCAAAAAGGCTGGTTGTTGTCCTCGATGGGGCAGATGGCCTTTGCCACCGAGAGGATGTCCTGCTGGTTGGGCCTGCCGTCCGCCTTGCGGCGAATGTGCCTCAGGGGGTTGTAGCCGCAGCGCTCGATGCCGGGCGCAAGGGCCGGGACGGTGTTGAGGTCGGCGAAGTTGAGACATTGCACGCGGTAACCGTGGGCTGCCAGCACGGGTCCCACTTCGCGACAGAGCGTGCCTTTGGTGTCGAGCACGATGTAGCTTGCGTTCATTTGCAGCAGGTTGGGCTTGAGGACGTTTCGGGTCTTGCCGGCTCCCGAGGGGCCGATCACAAGTGCGTTGTTGTTGAGTCCCGTTTGGCGGGTGTCGCAGGAAAGCGTTCGATCCTTGGCGAGGATGGTGGACGATGCGGACTCAGATGCGGCGAGGCGGCTGGTGAGGTTAGACATGGGCGACCTCCTTGGTGGTCGAGAGGATTTCGTGGGCAAAGCCGAGCTCGACGGCGCGCTCGGCCGAAAGGTAGGTGTCTTTTGCAGTAAGGGACTGGATGCGCTTGGGCGTGAGGCCGCTGCGGTCCGAGAGGATTTGCGTGAGGGTCTTGCGGGTCTGCATGAGACGCCGGCTGGTTTCCTGCAGCGCAAGTGCCGAGCCGCCTGCCCCCTGGGGGATCAGTGGGTCGTGAATCATGAGCTCTGCATGGGGCGCCATACGGCGATCGTCGCCGCCCATAAAGATCACGGCGCCCATGGACGCGGCGAATTCCAGGCAGACGGTGCGGATGGGGCACGATGCGAGGCGCATGGCGTCATAGATCGCAAGACCCGATCGCACGCTTCCGCCGGCGCTGGCGACAAATATGGTGATGGGGCGGCTGGGGTCGGTGGCATCGAGCAGGCGGATCTGCTGGCATAGGTCGTGGGCCATCGGGGTTTCGATGTTTCCCATGACGGAGAGCTCGCGACGGGCGAGCATCTCATCGTAAATGCTGGTGAGCGTGATACCTCGGGCGGATTCACGCATGGTGAGGGGGCTGATGATGGGGGAATGATTGGTGTCCATGAGGACTCCTTTCTGTTGGTTGTGTTGTGGAATAGGATTGTTGCCCGCGGAGGGGCTGGCGGGCTACAGGGTTCGTCCGAGCCTGAGATCGAGCTCGGTTGTGGGGCAGGCTCTGTCTCTTATACACATCTCCGAGCCCACGAGACTACGCTGCATCTCG
>URNC01000174.1 GCA_900549065.1 uncultured Collinsella sp.
ACGAGATGCAGCGTAGTCTCGTGGGCTCGGAGATGTGTATAAGAGACAGTCGCTGCCCCTCAGCCTGCTGCCCCCGCCTATGTCGGTCGTCACAGCGCTGTGTTCCCCGAGGATACTGCCCGTATCTCGCGCGAGAGCATCGAGCGGGCCGAGGCTATTGCCGCCGGCATTATGGAAAACCGTCGTCACGAGCGCGTCAATCAGATCCTCGAGGAAGAGATCGAGCGCCTGCAGTCCTCTACCGCCAAGCGTACGGGCCGTGCTTATCTGAGCGTTATCGAGGGCGGTACCGCCAGCTTCGCGCCGCTCCGCGCGGAGGCATAACTTCTGCATGGTTAAGATCAATCGAAAATGGGCGGTTGTAACCTGCCTGATGGCGCTCTTGATCTGGGGCAATTCGCTGGTTCCCGGCTCGGGGTCGGGCTCGCTGAGCCTAACGGTCATGGAAGCTATCCGCGGTTTCCTGCACGGCGTGGGACTTCCATATGAATGGGTGACCAACTTTGTTGTTCGCAAGTGCGCGCATTTTACCGAGTATATGGTGCTCGGCATCCTGGCAACGCACGCCTTTGATTTTGAGGGCCGGCGCACCTTTGACGTGCTGCTGCCCACGGCGGTGTTCCTGCTGCTGATTCCCTCGATCGACGAGACGATTCAGCTCTTTGTACCGGGACGCGCTGGCATGATCACCGATGTGATGATCGACTGCTGTGGAGCGGCAACGGGCGTTGTGCTCCGATATCTACTACGATCGCTCATATGTGCCAAAAAGGCCGCCTAGGACGTACGTTTGGTCCTAGGCGGCCTTTTTTATTTGAGGGCTTATATGGGGCGTGGTGGCGTCGTTCCGTAGGTTGGATTTGCCGAGCGCGCCACGCCCTGTGGGTGCGTCTGCTACTGAAGCGCCTGTGCGCCCAGGGCCAGGCAGCCCATGATGCCCTGCTTGCCCTCGAGGCTGTTGTTGACAATGTAGGTGTCGATATCGTTGACCTCGGGCGTGACGATGTAGCTGTTGAGCATCTCGGCGCACTTTTTGCGGGCGAGCGGCACGATAGGGGTGTGATCGGCAACGCCACCGCCGATGATGATCTTCTGCGGGGCATAGCACAGCGTGTAGGTCATGAGCGCCTGTGCCAGATAGCCCGCGAGCAGATCCATGGCCTCCGGGTCATCGGCCATGTCTCCGGCGCTCTTGCCATCCCAGCGCTTTTTAACGCCGGGGCCGGCGATGAGGCCCTCGAGACAGTTGTCGTGGAAGGGGCAGGCGCTGTGCTCGCCAATGGTGTCGCGCGGGTCGCGCGTGACCAGGATGTGGCCGGCCTCGGGATGCATCATGCCGTGCACGAGCTGGCCGCCCGAGAGCACGCCGGCGCCCACGCCGGTGCCGATGGTCAGGTAGACAACGTCGGTGAGGCCCTGGGCGCAACCAAAGGTGACCTCGCCCAGGCAGGCGACGTTGACGTCGGTATCGTAGCCACAGGGAATATTGAGCTTGTTTTGGATGGTGCCCAGCAGGTCAAAGTAGCGCCATGCCGTTTTGGGCGTCTCCAGGATCTTGCCGTATTGGGGCGAGGCGGGGTTGACTGCGGTGGGGCCAAAGGCGCCAATGCCCAGCGCGGCGATGCCCTTGTCGGCAAACCATGCGTTGACGGCCTCAACGGTCTCCTGCGGGGTCGTGGTCGCGATCTGCTCGCGCTCCAGGACCGTACCGTCTGCATAGCCCGTGGCGCAGACCATCTTGGTGCCGCCAGCCTCGAGCGCTCCGATAAGCTGCTGCTCTGCCATAGTATTCCTCTCTCTGGGACGAGTTGCTCCATGACCAAAGTATAGAGCTCTAAACCATTTAAGAAAGCGCTATAAAAAGAAGTCTCGCAGCGCGGCGGGCGGTGCGAGGCTTCTTTGGTTGCTTTAGTTGCCGGGCCGTTCTTACCCGCGCGGCTTGATTTTATCACGTAGCGACTTGAGGTTCTCCAGCGCCGCGTTAAGCGTCTCGTCTCGCTTGGCAAAGTGGAAACGAATCAGATGGTTGACGGGCTCGCGGAAGAAGCTCGAGCCGGGCACGGCGCCCACACCCACTTTAGACGCGAGGTCTTCACAGAACTCGAGGTCGCTGTCATAGCCAAACTCTGAGATGTCCATCATGACGTAGTAGGCGCCCTGCGGCACGTTATGCTCAAGACCGATGCTGTCGAGTCCCTGGCAGAACAGGTCGCGTTTGGCGGTATAGAGGTCGAGGACCTCATCGTAATAGCTGTCGTCGAAATTGAGGGCGGTAACGACGGCCTCTTGCAGGGGAGCGGCGGCGCCCACGGTGAGGAAGTCGTGGACCTTCTTGATGCGCTCGGTGATCTGGGCCGGGGCAATGGTGTAGCCCAAACGCCAGCCGGTGATGGAGTACGTCTTAGACAGCGAACTGCAGCTGATGGTGCGCTCGAACATGCCGGGCAGCGTGGCCATATAGACGTGCTCGTGGGGCGCGTAGACGATGTGCTCGTATACCTCGTCGGTAATGCAGTAGGCGTCGTACTTTTTGCAGAGGTCGGCGATAAAGGTGAGCTCCTCGCGCGTAAAGACTTTGCCGCAGGGGTTGGAAGGGTTGCACAGGACGATGACCTTGGGGTCGTTGTCGCGGAAGGCCGCCTCGAGTGTCTCGCGGTCAAAGTCGAATGTGGGCGGGTTGAGCGGCACGTAGATGGGCTCGGCACCCGAAAGGATCGTGTCGGCGCCGTAGTTCTCGTAGAACGGCGAGAAGATGACGACCTTATCGCCGGGGTTCGTGACCGTCATCATGGCGGCCATCATGGCCTCGGTAGAGCCGCAGGTGACTACGATATTCTCATTGGGGTTCACCGACATGCCCATAAAATGCTCCTGCTTGGCGGCAAGCGCCTCACGCATGGCCTGGGAGCCCCAGGTGATGGAGTACTGGTGGTAAAGCGGCTTGGGGTCGGTGGCGATGGTGCTGAGGCTATCGAGCAGCTGCGCTGGGGGGTCGAAGCCAGGGAAGCCCTGCG
>URNC01000175.1 GCA_900549065.1 uncultured Collinsella sp.
CCTTCGTCGGCAGCGTCAGATGTGTATAAGAGACAGGGCCTACCTGCATGGCGCCTCGATGGTCAAGGTCGGCGTGTGCGTGTTCGCGCGCGCACTCGTCTCTGCCGGCGAGATTCCCGAGATCGTGGGCTGGGTCGCCATTATTGACGCCATGGTCACCATGCTCTTTGGTTTCCTTATGTACCTGCCGCAAAAGGACATGAAGCGCCTGCTGGCCTTCTCCACGATCGCCCAGCTCTCCTATGTGTTCTTTGGTCTGGGCCTTTCGGTCTTTGGCAGCCAGCTGGCCTTTGATGGCGCCGTGTGCCACATCTTTAACCACGCTTTCGCCAAGACGCTGTTCTTCCTGATCGCCGGTTCGTTCTCCTTTACGCTCGGCACGCGTATGCTGCCCAGGCTTCGCGGCATCGTAAAGAAGTACCCGATCTCGGGCGTGGGCTTTGGTGTCGCGGCACTCGCCATTGCCGGCGTGCCGCCCATGAACACGTTCTTCTCGAAGTTCCAGATCATCGCCGGCGGCTTCTCCGTGGGTGCCGGCAACGTCGCGATCCTGGTGCTCGTGTGCATCATGGTCGCCGAGACCGTCGCCACCTTTGCCTGGTTCCTCAAGTGGATGGGCTATTGCCTGCCCGGCGAGCCGAGCGAAGAGGTCGCTGCGGGAGCCCCGCTTCCCCGCGCGATGGCGTTCGTGTTCATCGTGCTCATCATCATGGTCATCGTCAGCGGCCCGCTTTCGGCCAGCTGGATCGGTTAGGAGGTAGAACGACATGGGTTATTCGATCGTCAACATCCTTGGCGGCCTTCTGATCGTCACGTCCACCATGGTGGTCGTCTCAAAGAACATCAAGCACGCCATCAGCTGGTATGCGGTACAGTCGCTGGTGCTCGTGGGACTGCTCGCCACGCTCGGTGCCACTACCGGTGCGCAGGAGCTGCTTATGTGGGCTGGATCTGCCTTTATCACCAAGGTCGTCCTGGTCCCTTATATCCTTAACCGCGCATACAAGAAGATGGGCGAGCCGAGCGACGCATCGCTCAAGGCCGGCCTTAAGCCCGCGTGGGCCATCTGCATCATCGCCGTGGAGGTCGCGATCTGCTTTGCCGTCGTGACGCAGATCAGCCTGCCCACGGCCGAGGTCGCAACGCCTGCGCTCGCTATTAGCTTCGCTCACTTCTTCGTGGGCCTCACCTGCATCATCTCGCAGCGCAACATCATGAAGCAGATCTTTGGATACTGCCTTATGGAAAACGGCAGCCATGTGACGCTCGCGCTTTTGGCCCCCACCGCTCCCGAGATCATCGAGATCGGTATCGCCACCGACGCCATCTTTGCCGTCATCATCATGTCCATCGTCGTGCGTCGCATTTGGGACGACTCCCACTCGCTCGATGCACGCGACCTGTCCGAGCTGAGGGGGTAGTCCATGGAAACGTTGATTCTCGCCCTGCTCGCGACTCCTTTGGTGTTCTCGCTGGTCATGGCGTTTTTGCCCAAGAACACGTCCTATAACGTGTTTGCCGGTCTCAACCTGGTCTCCGTCGCAGCCGTCCTGGTGCTGTCGATTATGACGGCCGGTGACGTCCTTACGAGTGGCGAAACCGCGAGCGCTCTTGGCCTGTGGTTCCACCTCGATTCGCTGGGCGCCATCTTTGTGCTGCTCATCGGCTTTATCGGTTTTCTTACGGGGCTGTTCTCGCTGCCCTATGTAAAGGCCGATATCGAGGAGGGCTCCATGCCCGCCGAGCGCGCCAAGCAGTATTTTGCGCTGTTTAGCCTGTTCGTTTTCACGATGCTGCTCGCCTGCCTGTCCAACAACATCATCCTCACCTGGGCGGCGGTCGAGGCCACCACGTTGTCGACCGTGTTCCTCGTGGGCATCTACAAGAACAAGCAGGCGCTCGAGGCGTCTTGGAAGTACGCGATGGTCTGCACCGCCGGCGTGGCCTTCGGCCTGTTTGGCACGCTGCTCATCTACGCGAACGCCGCCGATATCATGCCCAACGCGCATGAGGCAGCCTTCCTCACCTCCATCATGCCCTACGCCGACCAGTTCGACCCGATGCTCGTGCGCCTCGCGTTCGCGTTCATCGTCATCGGCTTCGGCACCAAGGCGGGCCTGTTCCCCATGCACACTTGGCTGCCTGACGCGCACTCCCAGGCTCCGAGCCCGGTCTCCGCGCTGCTCTCGGGCGTGCTGCTCAAGTGCGCCATGCTGGTGATCATCCGCTTCTACTCCCTGTCCATCATCACGGTGGGCGACACCTATCCGCGTACGCTCCTGCTCATCCTGGGCACGCTGTCCATCCTGGTGGCCGCCCTGTGCATCTTTAAGCAGGACGATATCAAGCGCCGCTTCGCGTACTCCTCCGTCGACAACGTCGGCGTGGTCGCGCTGTGCCTGGGTATCGGTGGTCCGCTCGGTATCGCCGCCTGCCTGCTGCACTGCATCTTCCACGGTTTCACGAAGGCGCTCGCCTTCTGCATGGCCGGTAACATCCAGCACATCTACCACACCCGCGACCTGAACAAGATCAAGGGCGTCGTCGAGATCGCTCCCGTCACGGCAGCGCTCACCATCATCGCCCTGCTCGCGCTCGCCGCCTTCCCGCCGTTCGCCCTGTTCATCTCCGAGTTCCTCACCTTCGTGGCCGGCGTCCAGTCCGGTCCCATCTGGGTGGTCGTGCTCGTGGCCATTGGCCTCACCGGCGTGTACTTTGCCCTTACCGGCATCGCGCTCAAGTCCATCTTCGGCAAGGCGCCCGAGGGCATGAAGCGCCACGAGGTGCCCGCCCTCATGATCATCCCCGAGATCGCCCTCGCGATCGTGGTCATGTGGTTCGGTATCGCCACCCCGGTCGCCATCACGAGCGGCGTCGAGGATGCAACGTCCGTCGTTTTGAACCAGAGCGTCGAAGAGCTCCACGAGGCTCCTCTCTACCGCATGGTGTTCAGTCTGTCTCTTATACACATCTCCGAGCCCACGAGACTACGCTGCATCTCGT
>URNC01000176.1 GCA_900549065.1 uncultured Collinsella sp.
CGAGATGCAGCGTAGTCTCGTGGGCTCGGAGATGTGTATAAGAGACAGGCAATGCGCTGATCACCCCGGTCACCACCCTCGGTCTTAAGATCGGTTACCTCATGGGCGGCGCCGTCGTCATCGAGGTTATCTTCAACCTCCCCGGCATGGGCACTGCGATTCTGCAGGGCGTTCAGGGCAACGAGGCGAACCTGGTTCAGGGCGTCGTTATCGTCGTTGCTCTTGCCTTCATCATCATCAACATCGTGGTTGACATGCTCTACCTGCTCATCAACCCGCGCATCAGGACGGTGTAGATTATGGTAAAGATTCGAGAGAAGCAAACCGAGCAGCTCGAGAAGGCTGCCTCCAAGGGGCTCAAGCTCGGTGGCTGGAAGAAGATGACGTTGTCTTCTAAGATTGCCGCCGTCGTGCTGGTGCTGGTCGCCCTGACTGCGATTCTGGCGCCCCTTCTTGCCCCCTATAGCCCGGTCGAGATCTTTACGGCTCGCCAGGCTCCCGGCAACGGATTTATCTTCGGTACCGACGATAAGGGTCGCGACATTCTGTCGCGTATGCTCTACGGTGGTCGTTACTCGCTGATTATCGGCTTTGGCGCCACCGCCATGGCTCTGGTCTGCGGCTCGGTCGTGGGCGCCCTTGCAGCGGTTTCGCGCAAGGCCGTCTCCGAGACGATCATGCGTATCCTGGACATCATCATGTCCATCCCGGGCATCGCCCTCGCGGCCGTCTTTGTCTCCATCCTGGGCAACTCCGTGCCGTCGATCATCTTCGCCATCGGCTTTATGTACACTCCGCAGATTGCCCGTATCGTGCGCGCCAACATCGTGTCCGAGTACGGCGAGGACTATGTTCGCGCGGTCATCGTTTCCGGCGCCAAGGCTCCGTGGATTTTGATCAAGCATGTTCTGCGTAACTGCATCGCCCCGATCATGGTCTTCACCGTTACCCTGGTCGCCGACGCCATCATCTTCGAGGCCTCGCTGACCTTCATCGGCGCTGGTATCCAGGAGCCCACCGCTACCTGGGGCAACATCCTCGCCGACGCCCGCGGCGGCGTGCTCGCCGGCCGTTGGTGGCAGGCACTGTTCCCGGGCCTGGCCATCATGATCACCTGCCTGGCGCTCAACATCCTCTCCGAGGGCATTACCGACGCCATGGCCGCTGCTCCCTCCGCCGCCCTGGATCCCACCGATTCCTCCAAGCGTCGCGAGGCCGACCTGCTGGTCTCCGACCCCGTTCGAGCCTACAAGGAGCAGGCCCAGTCCCTCTCCGCTCGCCTTGGCGCCCTGCGCGATGTCGAGCTCAAGCGTGACGATCGCCATGTGCCCGACGAGTCTGTTGAACCGATTCTCTCGGTCCGTGACTTCTGCATCCAGTTTGAGCATCACGGTGATATCAACGTCGTCGACCATGTCAACTTTGACGTCCGTCCTGGTCAGACCATGGGCCTGGTGGGCGAGTCCGGTTGCGGTAAGTCCATCACCACGCTGGCCATCATGGGCCTGACCGATGAGGACGAGCACCTTTCCGGCGAGGTCCTCTGGGAGGGCCGTGACCTGCTCAAGATGAGCAAGAAGGAGTGGTTCGGCCTGCGCGGTACCGATATCGCTATGGTCTATCAGGACGCCCTGTCCTCGCTCAACCCCTCCATGCTCATCTCTGCCCAGATGAAGCAGCTCACCAAGCGCGGCGGAACCCGCAGCGCCGAGGAGCTCCTGGAGCTCGTCGGCCTCGATCCCAAGCGCACGCTCGAGAGCTATCCGCACGAGCTTTCCGGCGGCCAGCGTCAGCGTGTCCTGATCGCTATGGCCCTTACCCGCGACCCCAAGCTGGTCATCTGCGACGAACCCACGACCGCTCTGGACGTTACCGTCCAGAAGCAGGTCATCAAGCTGCTCAACGATCTTCAGGCCAAGCTCGGCTTTGCCATGATCTTCGTTTCGCACGACCTGGCGCTGGTCGCCGAGGTCGCCCACAACATCACGGTTATGTACGCTGGCCAGGTTATCGAGCAGGCACCCACCAAGGAGCTGCTCACTAACCCGATCCACGAGTACACCCGCGGTCTTCTGGGTTCCGTTCTGTCCATCGAGAGCGGTTCGGGCCGCCTGCACCAGGTGCCCGGCGCCGTTCCGAGTCCGCGCGATTTCCCCAAGGGCGATCGCTTCGCGCCCCGCTCGAGCCATCCGCGTATTGGCCTGGACACCCGTCCGGTCTTCAAGCGCGTGCCCGGCACCGAGCACTTCTATTCCGAGCTCCCCGACGAGGTGCTCAAGGCAAATGGTTTGACCCCTCACGCGGAGGTGATGTAGATGAGCGAGACCGCAGTCAACGGCGTCGAGCCGATCATCTTCCTTGATGACGTCCACGTCACCTTTAGGACCCGTACCGGCTCGATTCTGCACCCCAACCTGGTTCACGCCGTCCAGGGTGTAACGATTAAGCTCATGCCCGGTCAGACGATCGGCATCGTCGGCGAGTCCGGTTGCGGTAAGTCCACCACCGCCAACGTCATGTGCGGCCTGCAGGCCCCCACGAGCGGCAAGGTCTACTTTAAGGGCAAGGACGTTACCAAACGTACCGCCGAGGACCGTCGCCACATGGGTCGCGTCATCTCGGTCGTGTTTCAAAACCCGGCCACGGCGCTCAACCCCCGCATGGTCGTTCGCGAGCAACTGCTCGACCCCATGCGCGTCCACAACCTGGGTACCGAGGCCGAGCAGGAGAAGCGCGTCAAAGAGCTCCTGGAGCTCACCGGTCTGCCCAGCTCCGCCGCCGAGGTTCTTCCCGGTCAGCTTTCGGGCGGCCAGCGCCAGCGCGTCGCAATTGCCCGTGCCCTGTCGCTGAACCCCGATGCTGTCTCTTATACACATCTGACGCTGCCG
>URNC01000177.1 GCA_900549065.1 uncultured Collinsella sp.
GGCCGAGGGCGCGCAGACTATCTTTTTGTTCGCCGTGGCGATCGTTGCCTACGCGCTGCCGAGCTACCTGGACGGCAACGGATTTTTGGCCGTATACCTGGCAGGCATTGTGCTGGGTGCAAGCGACATCACCGGCAAGGTCGAGATGGCGCACTTCTTTGACACCCTTACCGAGATGGCCGAGATGACCATTTTCTTTTTGCTCGGCCTGCTCGTGACGCCCGCACGCCTGCCGCAAATGCTGCTGCCGGGCCTGGCGCTCATGACGTTTATGCTCTTCGTGAGCCGCCCCATCGCCGTGGGCATGCTGCTGGCGCCCTTTAAGACCAACCCCCGCCAGGTTGCGCTCGTAAGCTGGGCGGGTCTGCGCGGCGCGGCGTCGGTCGTATTTAGCCTCTTTGCCGTAGTGGCCGGCGTTCCCGGCGGTCACGACCTGTTTGACCTGGTGTTTGTGATTGCCGTGTCGAGCATTGTGGTGCAGGGATCGCTGCTACCGGCGGTGGCAAAGAAGCTCGACATGATCGACGCGGAAGGCGACGTGCGCCGCACCTTTAACGATTACCGCGACGAGGACGGCATGTCGTTCGTCAAGCTCAAGGTGGGCGCGGGCCATCCGTTTGCCGGACGCTCGCTCGCCGATATTGGCAGCGCGACGGACATGCTCGTGGTCCTGGTGCTGCGCGACGGCGCGCACCCGGTGCTGCCCAACGGCGATACCGTGATTGAGGAAGGAGACCTTCTGGTTATGGCCGCGCCGACGTTTGAAGAGCGTGCCGAGGTTACACTGCGCGAGGTCACCGTAACGCCCCACGGTCGTCTGGCCGGCCAGCGTCTGCGCGACGTGCCGCAGGGCAAGCACCCCTTTATCGTCGTGATGCTCAAGCGCGACGGCCAAACGATCATCCCCGACGGCAACACCCTCATATATGCCGGCGACGAAGCCGTCATCGCCACGCTGGCGTCGTAGCGGCCAGGGGGTAACTAATTTGGGACGGCCTTCTTTCTAACTTCTTTTAGTAAGCCTTTTTTAAACGCAGTACTACCACCAAAAAACTTCTGGTCAGTATTAGTCTGCTTATTCGCCTGATATTTCAGACTCGTGAACTCAATGGTACAGACATAGTCCGCGGCCTGAGCCAAATAGTAATCCGATGAAGTTGTCGGCTTATAGATAACTGCATTTTTAGCCAAAGCGTAATCGATTGCCTTGTGAAGCGCACTCGAAACCGAACCCTGTCCCCCATCGTAGTAAATCTTTACAGCATCAAACTGCTGAAACCAGCTCAAATTGTCGAATATGAAATCGATGATTTCACGCCGCATCGCATCAGCAATCTGTTTAAGAGTTCGGTACCGATGCGTCTTGAATACAAACACCTTGTACGAGATGGGCAAATGTCGAAACATAACTCGAAATAGTGAAAACAGCCTTTTTCTCTCACTGATGTCCAAGTCCTTGAACTGATCTTTTCCATTCATGAGAGGAGAAGCGTGGAACGGAAGAAGCGGCAATCCGCTTTCGGCTACCGCCCTTTCATATTTCTCTATTCCCTCAGCAATGGGAATATCTTGTTCATGAAAAACAAAGGCCACAAGATAGTATCTTTCACGAAGATCATCGCTTCCAGATTCATCAATAAAGATACTCAGCTCTCGCATGGGCAATCCTTAATAAAAAAGCCGGGGAAAACGTCCCCGGCACTTGGAAGCCCTCTCTTAAGAGATGACCACCTAATTTATACCATGAAATTGGACGTATGTTCAAGCTTGAGTATAAAATACAAACATATGTTCGTCAATAGCAAAGATGGCAATCATTCAGCGTCATCGTCGACGGCAAAGTCGCGGAGGTCGAGGCCTTCGCGTTCGGCTCGGCCTAGGAGCTCTTGGGGCGACTCGTCCTCGATATCCACTACGTCGAGCATGGCGGCCGGAAAGCCCACGCCGGCTGCACTCCCCGCGCGGCCGAGCAGGCTCTCGCGCAGCTGGTCTACATCAACTTCGATTTTCATGATGAAACCTCCTACCAGACCAGGACCCTACTCATCAATACCGAGCTCATCCACAGCAGCAACAAAAGCCGCAACCTGCTTGTCGTCCATCTGCGCAGCCAAACGCCCCACGGGCTCATCGTAGGCGAACTGCACCTTATCGATAAAGCAATCCCAAGCACGCTCATCCACACGCACGGCGGCCTCGCAATACTGGCTGAGCTTTTTGAGTCCATACCAAAACGCATTTACATGGCGCGTAGGATCCTCATCCAGCACACCATCGTAGCGACGCCCATTAAACTCACGCATGCGCGCCACGGCGACCTCGAGCGAATCGCCGCCCTCGGCCGAAGCCTCATCAACAAGCTCGGGAATCGGAACCTCGCGCTGAACATTATGCCTGGTAGCACCGTCGTACTCGCCCACTAGCACGTCTTCGTCAAGCCGTGAATCGTAGTCTAAATAGCTCGAGCCCCGGCAAATCCCATGCGGTGAGCCAGAGCCAAACGCACAGAACAACCCGCCGTCGGCAACAACACGACGGTAGGTCTCAAACGACTTCTTAACCTGAGCGAGCAACTCGGAAAGCTTTCCGGCATCGCACGCCGTCTCGCACGCAACGCACGCAGGCTTCGGTAGCCCCGAAGGCTCCACCGTGCTCCCTGCAACGCGGGCGGCGCGCTCGGCCCGATACGCCTGCGCCGCCAAGCGCGCTCGCTGTGCAGCGCCGCGCACGTTGGTAAGTTCACGCTCCAATGCCACGTCACCAGCAACATCGCTCGCAGACCCGCCGGCGCCCTGCGACCTCGTCGCACTCAGCTCAGACTCAAACGTCGCTGTGATCACTGTCTCTTATACACATCTCCGAGCCCACGAGACTACGCTGCATCT
>URNC01000178.1 GCA_900549065.1 uncultured Collinsella sp.
CTGGTGATCTCCGCCTTGAGAGGGCGGCGTCCTAAACCGCTAGACGAACGGGCCACATGACATCTGCACTGCCGTGCTGCGAGGAAATATATTACGGGACAAAAAACGTCAGCGCAAGAAGAAATTCCAAATTGCCGAAAAATTGTCGGCAGGTTATGGAACACGCAGGTAAACTAGGTAGCTAATTCAAGTTGAGATGGACCAAAAGAGCTTCGCGATCGTTGGGAATGTTGTCTTCGATCACGGCGTCGAGGGCGGAGTTGAGAAACTGCCCCAGTTCCGGCCCGGGCTTGACTCCAGCACGGATCAGGTCGCCGCCGTTGATGGCGAGCATCTTGAGCGTATAGGGCTCCCCCGCCCTCAGCAGCTCGTGCGCCATCGCGCGCATCTCCTCAATCGTCTCAACGTAATAGAAGCAAGACGGGGCCTTACCAAGTGTGTCGGCACGCTTAAGGTCCATGAGCTCGTCAATCAGACGGGCCGTGTCGACGCCCTCGCCAGAAAGCGCACACATCATATTAAGCAGGCAGGATCGCTCGGGACGCAGCGGTTTGTCGTGATATTTGATGAGCAGGCACACGTCGCGCACCAGGTCGTGCGAGAGAGCCAGGCGATCCATAATGACGCGCGCTTTCTTGGCGCCGAGCTCGGGATGACCGTAGAAGTGTCCGCTGCCGGCGTGATCGACCGTAAAGCACTCGGGCTTGGAGACATCGTGCAAAAACGCCGCCCACATAAGGCTCGACGATGGTGCGACGCCGTCGCACAGCGCCAGCTCCCCTGCCACTGTCAGCACACGGGCGATATGCTCGTAGACGTTAAACGCATGGTAGACACTTCGCTGATCAAACCCGCGACCCGCTGCCAACTCGGGCACAGCGGCACAGATGAGCTCGGGATAGCGAAGCATCGCGTCTCCCCCATGACCGGTCGAAAGAATGCCCTCGAGCTCAATACCCACACGCTCGCGCGCCACGGCATCGAGCAGCGGCGCGCACTCGGCAAGCGCACGCTTAGTCTCGGGCTCAATCATAAAGTCCAGACGGCAGGCAAAGCGCACCGCACGCAGCATGCGCAGGGCGTCCTCGTTAAAGCGACGCTTGGGATCGCCGACAGCGCGAATCAGCTTGCGCTCCAAGTCACCCTGGCCGTCGTAGCGGTCGACAAGCCCGCGCTCGGGATGCCAGGCCATGGCATTGACGGTAAAGTCGCGGCGCGCCAGATCGTTCTCGAGCGAGGCGGCACGCTCCACACTCTGGGGATGGCGCCCATCGGTGTAAAAGCCATCCAGGCGGTACGTGGTGACCTCGATACGCTCGCCATCGGAAATAGCCGTGATTCCGCCAAATTTAATGCCCGACTCCACGACCGCGATACCAGCGGCCTCGAGCGCCGATTTAGACTCCTGCCACAGGCCGCTACAGCACATATCAACATCGTGGCTGGGGCATCCCATCAGGGCGTCGCGCACCCAACCGCCAACGTACCAAGCCTCAAGACCAGCCGCCTCAAGCGCGCGCAGGACGCGCAGGGAGGCATCGGACGGTTGCGTACCGTTGAGCGAAACATTGCACATGCCTGTGGCCTCCTGCGACTATCAAATTGGCTATCGATTGCGTCTGCAAGAAGTCTAGCAAGAAACAGCCTCCACTGCACACGCAAGTCCGATAAACAAAAACGCATCCGTCCTAGTCTAAGACGGATGCGAAATAATCAAACTATTCAGACAAGGTGCCGGAACTAGCAGACCTGGCGAACCTCGATGTGCTTCTTATATTCGTCCACCTTGGCAAAATCACCCAGACCGGGGCACTCGACCACGTTGGCGCCAGTGGCCATCGAAAGGCGCAGGGCGTCCTCGACGCGCTCGGGGGCGTCGTGCCACACGGACAGGAAGGCAGCGAGCGAGGAATCGCCGGCGCACACAGTCGACAGCAGCTTGACGTCGAAGGTGCGGTTGGCAAACCAGATATGCTCGCCGTTGGAGAAGTACGCACCGGCGCCACCAAGGGTCAGCAGCACGTTCTTGGCGCCCTTGGCGTGCAGCTCGGCCATAGCGCCCTTGACGGACTCGTCGTCGCCACCGCTCACCTTGATGCCAAAGATGTCAAGCAGCTCGTCGTCATTGGGCTTGATCAGCAGTGGCTCCAGAGCAATGAGGTCTGCCAGCTGATGGCTCGAGATGTCGAGGACGAACTCGGCCCCCTTGGCCTTGACACGGCACAGGACCTCGGCCAAGAAGCCCTCGGAAGTGTTGGGAGGCAGCGAGCCGCTGATGACCAGGCAGGTCATGTCATCGAGCGAATCGATAAGTTCAAACATCTCCTGCTCGTTGGCCTCGTTGATGGCGGCACCGGCGTTGACCATGTTGTACTCGGTGTCGGGTCCGGCATTGAGGAACACGTTGACGCGCGTGATGCCGTCGGTCCACACGGGCTTGACGGGCACGCCCAGGGCCTCGGCGCCCTTAACGATAAACTCGCCCGAGAAGCCGGCGAAGAAACCCAGGATCGTGGTGTCGACACCATAGTGGTCAAGCGTAAACGAGACGTTGAGGCCCTTGCCGTTGGGCGTGTAGACGGCGTTGCGGGTACGCGTGACGGTGTTGGCAGCAAGACCGTCACAGGCGATGTTGTAGTCAATGGCGGGATTTGCAGTGAGCGTGTAAATCATGAATGTTCCTTTCACGAAGCAACGTGTTGATGAAAGTATATTCCACGCATAGACAAAAGGCTAGGACAACTCGGTGAACGGTGTGGAAGCGATGAAGTACGGCAGGGCACGTCTCCCCCATGGCGGAACAAAAAAGGCGCCCTGGCCGAAACCGGGGGTAGTGTCGAGAAAGTTGGTGTAAGGGCCCTTGCGGCCCCTGTGTCCGATA
>URNC01000179.1 GCA_900549065.1 uncultured Collinsella sp.
GACGACGATGGAAGGCAGCGAGGACAGCGTTTCGATGGCGGTGGAGGCAATGTCGCGGATGGGGCCGTTCGGCGCGTACTCAACCAGGAAGACCGCTCCGCCCAGACTGATGGGCACCGAGATGACCAGAGTGATCAGCAGCAGGTAGAACGAGTCGAACAGCTGGTAGAGCACGCCGCCCTGCGTTCCGTTGGCGCGCGACGGCTCCGTGAGAAAGCCCGGCTGGAACAGCGTCGAGATGCCCTCGAACAGGATATAGGCCACCATGGAGACGACGATGAGCATGACGATGGCGACGATCGCCGTCAACACGCCCGTGGCGAAGCGGTCCTGCTTTTGGACACGCCCGAGCCTCGCCTCGTCGATGTGGATACGCGTGCTAGCCACGAGCCTTCGCCCCCTTGCGGCCGATAAGGTGGATGATCAGGATGAAGATGAGACTCATGCCCATCAGCAGCAGGCCGAGCGCCCACAGAACATCGTCTTGGGCCGAGCCCTCGGCATAGACTGCCATGGACGTGGTGAGCGTGGTGGTGATGGTCGAAGCCGGCGACAGCAGCGACGTCGGCATGGCCTCGATGCCGCCGATGACCATGCGCACGGCGAGCGTCTCGCCAAAGGCGCGGGTCATGCCCAAGATAACCGCGGTCATGAGCGACGGCATGGCGGACTTGAGCACCACGTGCCAGATGGTCTGCCAGCGGGTGTAGCCCAGCGCGAGCGAGCCCTGGCGGTAGCCGTCGGGCACGGCGCGCAGGCCATCGACCGAAAGCGTGGTCATCGTCGGCAGAATCATGACCGCCAGCACGATGGCGCCGGGCAAGATGCCCAGGCCCGTGCTCACATGGAAAACGCTCTTCATAAGACCGACGACCACGTGAAAACCGATCAGGCCAAAGACGACCGAGGGGATGCCGGTCAAAAGCTCAATGAGCGGCTGAAAGATCTTAGAGCCAAACTTAGGGCTAATCTCGACCGCAAAGATGGCAGAGCCGATGGCGATGGGCAGCGCGATAAGCGTGGAGAGCACCATGACCGCAAACGAGGTGACGATCAGGGGCAGGGCGCCGGTATAGGGCAGGCCGTTTTCGGCTGTGTTGGCCAGGTCCCACTTGGTGCCGGTGAAAAACTCGACGACCGAGACGCCGTCCTTGACAAAAGCCGAGAGGCCCTTTTGGGCGACCATAAAGATGAGCGCGGCAACGACAAGCGTCACGAGCGCTACGCACGCGCCCGTGACGCCCAGGCCCACGTTCTCAAGGTCGCGCTTTGGCAGCTGTTTTGCCATTGCAAACCTTTCCGGGGCGATTACTTATTTAGCAGAGACCTTGCCGCCGGCGTCCTTGACGACCTTCATGGCAGAGACGGGGATGAAGCCCTGCTCCTCGACGAGCTTGCCCTGGACGTCGTCGGAAAGCATGAACTCCAGGAAGGCCTTGGTGGCCTCGTCGGCGTCCTTGGAGCAGTACATGTGCTCGGTAGCCCAGATCTTGAAGGAGTCATCAGTGACATTCTTGCTCTTGGGCTCGACGCCCTCGACCTTGATGGCGTTGAACTTGGAGTCATCGAAGTGCGAGAAGTCGAGGTAGGAGATGGCGTTGTCGGTGCTGGACATCTGAGTCTGGACGTCGCCGGACTTGTCGAGCTCGGCGTCGCCCTTAAAGTCGACGGCCTCGTCGCCAAAGACGGCGGCCTCAAAGGTGGCGCGAGTACCGGAGCCGGCCTTGCGGTTGAGAACGACGATCTTGACGTCGTCGCCGCCGACCTCCTTCCAGTTGGTGATCTGGCCGGAGAAGATACCCTTGAGCTGCTCGAGGGACAGGTCGTCGACCGTCACGTTCTTGGAGACGACGGGACCCATGCCCACGACGGCGACCTCGTGATCGACGAGGTTCTTGACCTGGTCGGCCTCGAGCTTGGTCTCGGCGAAGACGTCGGAGTTACCGATGGTAACGGTGCCGGCGGCGACAGCGGTCAGACCCTTGCCCGAACCGTTACCCGAACCGGAGACGGAGACGTCCGGGTTGGCGTCCATGAACTTCTCTGCAGCGGCCTCGACGAGAGCCTGGAACGAGGAGGCGCCGTCGTAGGTCACCTCGCCGGAGACAGACTCGGCAGCGGCAGTGGCGCTGCCCTTGTCGGCGGCGTTGGAAGCACCCGCGCCACCGCAGCCAACGAGGCCGAGGCCCACGAAGCTGGCAAGACCACCAGCGAGGCCGAGGAACTGACGACGAGAATAAGCCTGATCGAGCATGATCTTCCTTTCATACATGCGACTCGCGGGCACCCTGCCCGCTTTGCTGTTTGGAAAGATACGACCCCGATCGGGCAGCACCAGCGCCAACTGCGGTTTCTTACGGTCATTTGATAGACCCTTACCGCAAGCGCAGCACGGCCTTTACAAACGAATAACAAACCCGCCACCAAGCATGACCCGCCTTTTACACCAATAAAAACAAAGTTGCGGTGAAATAGTTCCTGCTTGGCCATCAAATGGCCCATTCTAGGAACTATTCCACCGCAACTTAGATTGGGAAACCGCGAAACCTTAAAGCTCTAATTCATTCAAACGGAGGATCGCAACAATGTAGATCTTGAGCGCCTGCTTGAGCTGTTCCTCGTTGGCGCACTCGTTGGGACCGTGCATCTGGCCGCCCCATGCGGGCAGCTCCAGACCGGTCTCCTCGGGGCCAAACGACACGGCGCGGGCAAAGTTGCGCGCGTACGTACCGCCGCCCATGGCAAAGGGCTCAGCATGCTTGCCCGTAAACTCGTTATAGGTATCAATAAGCGCCTTCACGGCCGGATCGTCGGCAGACACCGAGAACGGCACCTTCGCGCTGTCTCTTATACACATCTCCGAGCCCACGAGACTACGCTG
>URNC01000180.1 GCA_900549065.1 uncultured Collinsella sp.
CGGCGATCTTACCCATCTCGGTGTTCATGCCGGTACCGACTACGACGGCGCGGCCACGGCCGTACACCACGGTGGAGCCCATGTAGCACATGTTCTTGCGGTCGCCGAGCGGCACGTCGTCGGTGCCGGCGGCGAGCTCGATCACGTTGGCATGCTTCTCGACAGGCACGGACTCGCCGGTAAGGGCGGCCTCCTCGATCTTCATCGTGGCGCTCTCGAGCACGCGGCAGTCGGCCGGGACGGAGTCGCCCGCCTCGAGCATGATCACGTCACCGGGCACGAGCTCGGCGCTCGGCAGGTGCACGAGCTTGCCGTCGCGCAGCACCTTGGACTGCGCCGCGCTCATCTCCTGCAGGGCCTCGAGAGCCTCCTCGCTTTTAGCCTCCTGGACCACGCCCAGCACCGAGTTGACGATAACGACGAACATGATGATGGCGACATCGGCAAAGTCCACCTCGCCCTTGACCATGCCCGTGAGCGCGCTGATGACGGCGGCAACGATCAGCATGATAACCATGGGGTCGGCCATCTGCTCAAAGAAGCGCTTCCACAACGGCGTCTTCTCGGCTTCCTCGAGCTTGTTAGGGCCTGTCTTGGCGAGGCGCGACGACGCCTCGTCGTTGCTCAGGCCGAGGTTCTCATCGACACCTTGGTCGCTGAGTACCTCCGCCGCGGCGGACAGGTATTCCTTTTGCATATAGAGTCCCCTCCTGGGATTCGGGCCACTCAGCAGATTGATGCCCGATCATAATTCCCAGGAGAAGGGCAAGGGCTCATCAAGGCTGCCGTGCTGAGCGGCAGTTGATAGTGGGGCTATGGTACCCCAAAGCGGCGCGTCTAGCCAAAACATTCCAATTGGAAACACGGCTCGAGTGCAACGATGCAGACCGTATGATGTTCGACATTGATAAAACGTTTTTTCTTCGGTGCATCATCAAACTGAAATATCGCCCAGATAGCAGCGGTTAGAACGGTTGGTAAAGTTTTTGCATATACCGTTTATTCGCAAAAAATGAACTTCTAATTCGGCATACGGTCGATTTTTTGGGGTATTCGGTCGGCATTTCGTTATAATCATCTCAGTTTTATTTCTTATGGTTTATCTATCAGCGCAAGACGATGTCAGATGGAGGTCTGAATGTACAAGCGCACCAAGATTGTATGCACCATGGGTCCCGCCTGCGATAGCGACGAGACCATCCGCGAGATGATCAAGGCGGGCATGAACGTCGCCCGTTTTAACTTCTCGCACGGATCCTACGACGAGCACCACGGTCGCATCGAGCGCGTCCGTCGTATTTCCAAGGAGCTCGGTCTGCCCGTCGGCATCCTGCTCGACACCAAGGGCCCCGAGGTCCGCACCGGCCTTCTGGTCGACGGCAAGAAGGTTGCCGTCAAGACCGGCGATAAGATCGTCGTCACCGCTCAGCCCACGTCCGAGGATTTCCACGGCACCTCTGAGCACATCTCCCTCGACTACCTGGCTCTGCCCTCCGAGGTCGAGAAGGGCTCCCTTATCCTGATCGATGATGGTCTGGTTGCCCTCGAGGTCGAGTCCGTCGACGGCCAGGACATGACCTGCGTCGTTAAGAACGACGGCCTGATCGGCGAGCGCAAGGGCGTCAACATGCCCAACGTCAACATCTCGCTGCCCGCTATCACCGAGCGCGATCGTCAGGACATCCTCTTTGGCCTGACCGAGAACATCGACTACATCGCCGCTTCCTTCATCCGTGACGGCGAGTCCGTCCGCGGCATTCGCAAGCTTTGCCGCGAGAACGGTGGCGAGCACGTGACAATCTTCCCGAAGATCGAGTGCGCCCTGGGCGTCGAGAACTTCGACGAGATCCTCGAGGCTTCCGACGGCATCATGGTCGCCCGTGGCGACCTGGGCATCGAGATCAAGCCCGAGCTCGTTCCGCACATCCAAAAGGAGATCATCGCTAAGTGCAACGCGGCCTACAAGCCCGTTATCACCGCTACGCAGATGCTCGACTCCATGCAGCAGAACCCGCGCCCGACGCGCGCCGAGGTTGCCGACGTTGCTAACGCCATTTACGACGGCACCGACGCCGTTATGCTCTCTGGCGAGTCCGCTGCCGGTAAGTACCCGGTCGAGGCCGTCAAGATGCAGGCCAGCATTGCTCTCGAGACCGAGAAGTACCTCCCGGCTCACGCTCCACTCGAGGTTCCGGCTGACGCTCATGGCACCCGCGTCGTCAACAACGTTGTGGGTATGTCCGCTGTGAACATGGCTACCACCGTTGGCGCCAAGTGCATCACCGTGCCGACGACCACCGGTCGTACCGCTCGCCTGATCTCGCACTTCCGTCCCAACATGCCGATCTGCGCGTTCTCCCGCCACGAGTGGGCCGTCCAGCAGATGATCATGTACTGGGGCGTTATCCCGCATCAGGCCGAGATTACCCAGGGCACCGTCAACGGCACGATCGTCAAGGCGATCGAGACCGCTAAGGAGCTCGGCTACGTCGAGGCCGGCGATCTGACCGTCGCTACCGCCGGCGATCCCCGCATGAGCGTCCAGCTCGAGGACAAGGTCTCCTCGACCAACGTCGCATACGTCGCTCAGGTGCGCTAAATCGTACTTGCAAGCAGATTTGCATTGCAAAGGGCCCGGAAGGCTTCGCCTTCCGGGCCCTTTTTCTGTGCCAATGCCGCCGCACGGCAAAACAGGCTTATAGGACAAAATGTGTGTCCATGTTGGGGGCATCGGCGCAGGTCGATGCCCCTTTTTCAGCCGTTTAAATTCCGTGC
>URNC01000181.1 GCA_900549065.1 uncultured Collinsella sp.
ATCTACACCTAAGCCTTCGTCGGCAGCGTCAGATGTGTATAAGAGACAGCTTGCCAGGTCGAACAGTCGCAGGCGATTCTTGGCGGGCTGGTTGTAGCCGGGCACGTCGATGTTGACGAGCTTGGAGGTAACGGCAAAGTCGCCGAACTCAACAGTGTAGGAGCGGTCGTCATCGATCAGGATATCCTGCTCGCCAAGCCACTCGTCGGGGACGGCCTTCTGCTGATTGTCGACAAAGCGCTGACGGAACAAGCCGTAGTGGTAGTTGAGGCCCACGCCGTCGCCGGTCAGGCCCAACGTGGCGATGGAATCCAGGAAGCACGCGGCCAGGCGGCCCAGGCCGCCGTTACCGAGCGACGGCTCGACCTCAAACTCCTCAATCTTATTGAGGTCGTGGCCCGCGGCGGTGAGCTGGTCCTTAACCTCGCCATAGATACCGAGGTCGATCATGTTGTTGATGAGCAGCTTGCCGATCAAGAATTCGGCGGAGATGTAATAGAGCTTTTTCTTGCCATTGTTGAGCGGGCAGGCGGCTGAGCGCTCCTGCACGAGCTTAACGAGCAGTTTGTAAATGCGACGGTCATCGAGCTGCTCGAGCGAGATGCCAAAAGACTGCTCGGCGAGTTCTGCGAGATTGATACGGGGCATGTTTCCTCCTGTAATGGGTTGATTACATGTCTGCAATTCATAAGAATCCCGCGCGAGGGGATTGGGGTGGCCTCGCGCGGGAAAAGCGGTCGCGTCCGCACGGTGGGGTGGGGTCGGGCGCGGTGGCTCCTATTGGGGAAGCTCGATTTCGGCTTCCGACGGGATACGGAAGTAGGTCTCGGTCCAGTCGGTAAGCTTGTGCTCGAGCTCGCGGGTGATGGCGCCATCGAGCATGCGCCAGGTCCAGTTGCCGCCTAGGGTGGCAGGGGTGTTGATGCGCGCCTCATTGCCCAGGTTAAGCAGGTCCTGCATGGTGTAGATGCAGGTATCGCTCACGCTGGCGGCGATGGTTCGGTTGAGCGCGTCGGCTATGGACTCGCCTGCCTGCTGGTGGGTGTACAGGGCAGCCTGCTCGCGCTGACGCGGAGTGGCCGTACCCTCGAACCAACCGCGCGCCGTCTCGTTGTCGTGCGTGCCTACATAGGCGACGGTATTGGCGATGTAGTTATGCGGCAGGTAATACGAGTTGGTGCCCTCAAAGGCAAACTGCAAGATCTTCATGCCGGGGAAGCCCGAGGTGTCGCGCATATCGATGACGCCGGGGGTAAGGAACCCCAGGTCCTCGGCGATAATAGGCAGCGTGCCGAGCTTTCCCTCGAGCGTCTTGAAGAACTTGAGGCCGGGGCCCTGCGTCCACGAACCGTAGGACGAATCGGGTGAGGAGAACGGCACCTCCCAATAGGCCTCGAAGCCGCGGAAGTGGTCCAGACGGATAACGTCATACATGTTGAGTGCGGCGCGGATGCGGCCTTCCCACCAGGAGAAGCCGTCTGCCTCCATGGCATCCCAGTCATAGATGGGATTGCCCCAGTACTGGCCGGTGGCGGAGAACTGATCGGGCGGTGTGCCGGCGACACTGACGGGGTTGCCGGCGGCGTCGATCTTAAAGAGCTCGGGGCTTGCCCACATCTCGACGGAGTCGCGCGAGACATAGATGGGCAGGTCGCCGATGATCAGGATGTCGCGCTCGTTGGCATAGGCCTTGAGACGGCTCCACTGACGATCGAAGAAGTACTGTGTCATCTGGTGGTAGAGCATGCGCGCGGGATGGGCGGCGCAGACCTTGGCAGATGCTTCGCCGCGGGTGCGCAGTTCTGCGGGCCACTCCCAAAAGGCCTTGAGCCCGCACTCCTCTTTGACGGTCATGAACTCGCAGTAGGGAATGAGCCAGTCTTCGTTTGCTTGGACAAAGTCGTCGAAATCGGCTGGCTTGTTGGACACGAAGCGTTCGGCGGCACGGTCGAGAATCCGGCGGCGACCGCTAAAAATCGCGCCATAGTCAACGTTGCTGAGGTCGGAGCCCAGATACACACCGTCGATATCGCACTGTTCCAGATAGCCGGCCTCGATAAGCTCGGCAAAGTCGATGAAATTGGGGTTGCCCGCACGGGCCGAGAACGACTGATAGGGCGAGTCGCCATAGCTCGTCGTCGTAAGGGGCAGAATCTGCCAATAATGTTGTTTGCACGAGGCGAGGAAATCGACAAAGTCGTAGGCGTTCCAGCCAAAGCCGCCGATGCCGTACGGTCCGGGCAGGGATGAGATGGGCATGAGAACACCGCTTGCACGCTCCATGGATGTGCTCACCAACCTTCTTGTTGTGGGATCGGCCTGCAGATGGGTGAACAGCCTGTCCCGAGTTTTAGAGTCGATGTCCCTATTGTAGAACATGTTGTTTAAACATGTATAGGCGAGATTAAAAAGTTGGCCCATTTTCGGTAAATGGTTACGCGTCATGAAAAAAGCCCCGGTCTCACATCGTGAGATCGGGGCAAGAGCGGTATGTAGGTTTTTTGCTACTCGGCGTCGGCGAAGCCGTTGGGGTTATGGCTCTGCCAATTCCAGCTGTCGCGGCACATGTCCGCGATATCGTACTGGGCCTTCCATCCCATCATGCGCTCGGCCTTGGAGGCATCGCACCAGTTGGCGGCGATGTCGCCGGCACGGCGTTCGCGAATCACGTAGGGCAGCTCCTTGCCGCACGCCTTGGAGCTGTCTCTTATACACATCTGACGCTGCCGACGAAGGCTTAGGTGTAGA
>URNC01000182.1 GCA_900549065.1 uncultured Collinsella sp.
TCTACACCTAAGCCTTCGTCGGCAGCGTCAGATGTGTATAAGAGACAGACTTTGTTACGTACGCCATGTGCCTTGTGGCGTTCGCCATCGTGTTCTTTATGCAGTCCAACCACATGATCCCGCGCATGATTGCCGGCCAGCTGGTCCCCATTACGGCCTACATTGTTATGGCCATCTCCCTTAACCTCGTCGTTGGTATCGCGGGCGACTTGTCGCTGGGCCACGCAGGCTTTATGAGCGTCGGCGCCTATACGGGCATCGTCACTGCCGTCGCGCTGGAGAGCGCCGTTCCGTCCGATCCGATGCGTCTGATCATCAGCATTGTGGTCGGCGCTATCGCCGCTGCCATCTTGGGCTTCTTGATCGGTATCCCGGTCCTGCGCCTGAGCGGCGACTATCTGGCCATCGTGACCCTGGCTTTTGGCGAGATCATCAAAGAGATCGTCACCTGCCTTATCGTGGGCGTCGACTCCCGCGGCCTGCATGTGATCTTTAACATCACGGGTAACTCCACGATCAACGACCTGCACCTGCTCGAGGACGGCACCGCCATCATCAAGGGCGCGCAGGGAGCATCGGGCGTGTCGACCTATTCGACCTTCCTTGCCGGCGCCATCCTGGTTATGGTCGCGCTCGTGATTGTACTCAACCTGGTTCGCAGCCGTACCGGTCGTGCCATTATTGCCGTGCGTGATAACAAGATCGCTGCCGAGTCCGTGGGCATCTCCGTCACCCAGTACCGCATGATCGCCTTCGTGGTTTCCGCCGCCCTCGCCGGTGCTGCCGGAGCTTTGTTCGGCGGTAACTTCTCGCAGCTTTCCGCTACTAAGTTCGACTTCAACACGTCGATTCTCATTCTGGTGTTCGTGGTCCTGGGCGGCCTGGGCAACATGCGCGGTTCCGTTATCGCCGCGGCGCTGCTCACGGTGCTCCCCGAGTTGCTCCGTCAGTTCTCGGACTACCGCATGCTCATTTACGCCATCGTGTTGATCCTGGTCATGGTCTTTACTAACAACCCACAGCTCAAGGCATTCTTCGCACGCATTAAGGACCGCTTTGCTTCCAAGAAGGAGGTGGCAGCCGATGCCCAGTAAGTTTGAGTTCAACAAGGGCAAGATGGTCCCGTATCCTTCTGGCGCCATCGTTCCCGACCGCGACCTGGGTCAGCGCCCGGCGCTCGAGTGCATCCACTTGGGCATTGAGTTTGGCGGCCTTAAGGCAGTAGACGACTTTAGCCTGACCATCGGCAAGACTGAGATCGCCGGTCTCATCGGCCCCAACGGCGCTGGCAAGACCACGGTCTTCAATCTGCTCACCAAGGTGTACCAGCCCACGCACGGCACCATCCTGCTCGACGGTGAGGACACCTCGGGCAAGTCGGTCTACCAGGTCAACCGCATGGGTATTGCCCGTACGTTCCAGAACATTCGCCTGTTCAACACCATGACGGTGGAGGACAACGTAAAGGTCGGCCTGCACAACCAGGAGCGCTACTCCGGCTTTGAGGGCGTGCTGCGCCTGCCGACGTATTGGAAGCACGAGAAGGCCGCCCACGAGCGCGCCATGGAGCTGCTGTCCATTTTTGACATGGAGCACCTGGCAAATGAGCAGGCCGGATCGCTGCCTTACGGCGCCCAGCGTCGTCTGGAAATCGTCCGCGCGCTTGCCACCAACCCCAAGCTGCTGCTGCTCGACGAGCCTGCCGCCGGCATGAACCCGTCCGAGACCGCAGAGCTTATGGCGAACATCGTCAAGATCCGCGACACCTTCGGCATCGCCATCATGCTTATCGAGCATGATATGTCGCTCGTTATGAACATCTGCGAGGGTATCTGCGTGCTCAACTTTGGCAAGGTTATCGCCAAGGGCACGGCCGAGGAGATCCAGAACAACGACGCTGTTATCGAGGCGTATCTGGGCAAGCAGGATAAGGGGGAGAACTAAATGGCAGAGCCGATGCTTTCCGTCTACAACATCAACGTCTGGTACGGCGCTATCCACGCCATCAAGGACATCTCCTTTAACGTCAACGAGGGCGAGATCGTGGCTCTGATCGGTGCCAACGGCGCCGGCAAGTCCACGACGCTTAAGACCGTCTCGGGCCTGCTGCGTTCCAAGACCGGCTCCATCAAGTTTATGGGCGAGGACATTACCCATACGCCCGCCGACAAGCTGGTGGGCAAGGGCCTGGCCCAGGTGCCCGAGGGCCGTCGCGCGTTTTTGCAGATGACGGTCGAGGAGAACCTGGAAATGGGTGCCTATACGCAGCCCAAGTCCACGGTGGCTCCGGGCCTTGAGCGCGTTTACGAGCAGTTCCCGCGCCTGAAGGAACGCCGTCGCCAGGTCGCCGGTACCCTTTCGGGCGGCGAGCAGCAGATGCTCGTTATGGGCCGCGCTCTTATGAGTAACCCTAAGCTGCTCATGCTCGATGAGCCCTCTATGGGCTTGGCACCGATTCTGATTGAGCAGATCTTCCAGATCGTCGAGGATCTGCATAAGGCCGGAACCACGGTGCTCCTGGTCGAGCAAAACGCACAGATGGCGCTTTCCATCGCCACACGCGGCTACGTGCTCGAGACCGGCAAGATTACCATGGCCGGCACCGGCCAAGAGCTGCTGCACGACGATAACGTGCGTAAAGCCTACCTGGGCGGTTAGATGGTTACGGCGTTTTGCCAAACGCCGTAACCATCTAACCGCCCAGGTAGGCTTTACG
>URNC01000183.1 GCA_900549065.1 uncultured Collinsella sp.
GTATAAGAGACAGCATACAGCTTGTTCGAGATAAGCGCGGTCTTATGCGAACGACCGTACACGGCAAAATCGAAGACCTGGTCCTCGCCATACTTAACGGTTTCGTCGAACACGATCCCGTTGCCCAGCAAAAACTCACGCTTGCAGGCGGTGCGCCATGCAAAGGGGCGAGACGCTTCCTTAAACAGCAGGTCAGAGCTATAGCCCACAAACGACACATCACGCGGGCTCAGCACATAGTTAAGCCACGGATACCCCGCCTCCGGCGGATACGGGTTCGCGCCAAAGGTCAAAATGTCGCAGTCCTCGCGCTCAAAGGCATCGACGATCACGCGGCATGCATCGGGCGTAAATCGGTCGTCGGAATCCAAAAACGCAACGATAGGCGCCGTGGACGCGGCGATGCCTGCATTACGCGCACTCGACAGGCCGCCGTTCTCCTTATCGACCAGCGTAAAGCGCGCGTCCTTTTCGCAATACGCAGCCGCAATATCGCGCGAACCATCCGGCGAGCCATCGTTGACCAGCACGCCTTCCCAATCGGGCATGTCCTGCGCAAGCAGGGAGTCCAGGCACCAGGCCAGGCACTCCTCCACTTTGTAGATGGGAACGACAACGGAAATCTTGGGGGTAGCCATAATCACTCGCTCCTACTGTGCGGCGGGAACGTCATCAGGGTGCGGGTTGTCGCCGTAGGTGCGCTGATACGTCAGCACGCGCCAGACCAACGGCAGGCCGCCGATCTTAAAGTAATGCTTAAACGTATTGAGCTTGCCCGGCTTCTTAAAGTCAAAGCGCGAATCGATATAGGCGCGGGGCGACTTGACCATCAGGCGCAAGTCGGTCTCGCCACGCGGATCAAACAGCGACAGGTCAAAGCGACCGGCATCCCAATCGGCCTTGAGCTCGGACGAGGCTTTCTTCCAAAACTGCTCACGCAGCTCATCGACCAGACGCTCATCATTCCAACGGTACGTATCGACCTTCATGCGCATTAAAATACCCTGGAGCTGAGCCTTGAGCTCGGGGCGCTCGTCCAAAAAACGTTGCATCTCGGCATATTCGTCGCACACGCAAAACACCTTGTTGGGCGAATTAACGGAGCTCTTCTCGTTATCCTGGCGATAACACAAAATGGGGTCCGTAATAAACGCGGCACGCTCGGCACAGGCCCAAACCTTAAAGTTAAAGCCTGCGTCCTGATACGAAGCGCCCGGCGTGGGAAGGAACCGAATCTGATTGTCGTTGAGGAACTCGCGCCGATAGATAGCCGACCAAATGGAAGGTTTGCGGTAGAAGATGCCCGGGCGATCGACGGGGCGATACGCGGCGCCCGTCATATGCTCGTCGATAATTCCAAACAGCTCACGGCGCTCGCTGGGCGTGGACCAATACAGGTAAAAGTCGCCCTTAACGACATCGGCATGCTCAGCATCGGCCTTGGCGACCAGCTTTTGGAGCGAATCCTCAAACATAAAGTCGTCGGACTCAAGGATGCCCACGTACTCGCCGCGCGCCATCTCCAGGCCGCGGTTCATCGAGTCGCCGTAGCCGCTGTTGGCCTTGTCGATCATCTTTACACGGGGGTCGCGCTCCATGTACTCGCGGATGATATCTGGCGAACTATCGGTAGAACCGTCGTTGATGCAGATGATCTCGATGTCCTTGAGCGTCTGCGCCACGGCGGAATCGAGGCACTCGCGCAGGTAGCGCTCAACATTGCAGATGGGAACAAGCAGCGAAACTTTAGGGATATCAGAGTTCTGCAAGAGAACCTCCTGTTGAATAGCGTGTAACAGGGTTATTTTAGCAGCCGAGTTGCGGCGGGCGGCAGCGCTTGGAATTAGAGAAAGCGCTCCAGGCAGGCTTTGAGACCGCGAGTCGAAAGATAGAACAGCGTGGCATCTGCCATCGAAAAGCCCGAGGTCGTCGCAACGAACTTGTGGGCAACACGGCAAACAGCGCCCTTGGCAGGCATATCTGCCCAGTCCGTTCCCAAAAACGTCGCGAGGTCCATGTTGACGCGAGCCGCCACGCGATGGAAGTCATCGGCATCCAAGCGCGCCAGGTCGAACACAATTAGGTCCAAAAACCAAGTTATCAGCTCGCCGGGACACAGGTCCAAAAGACCGTAGGCCGCCCAGCCCTCCAAGACCTCCTCGAGCATCCTCATGTGGGCGTCAAGCTTTTTGGCACGAGCCTCGGCACTGTTGAACTCGTGCGTCGCCGATTCGCTCTCCATCACGTAGTGGTAGAACTTGTCCGGCATGACGACGGTCTTACGGGCAAGCGCATAAGCCGCAAATTGGAAGACGACGTCCTCGCCCAAAGCCAAACCGGGGGCGAAGCGAATGCCTTCGCGATTGAGCAGCTCGCACGAAAAAGCCGCACGGCAGGCATAGGGCTGCGCATTCGAATGGAACAGCAGTTGGGGATCACGGGCGCCGAAGGTACCAGCTTTGGGGCTCATGAGTTGCTGGACGCGCTTGGGGGCAGCATCGGCAGGTTCACAGACGCCGCCAAAAACGGCGGCCTCGGCATCTGCAGACTCCATGGAATGCAGCACGTGCTCGACCGTCCGGGCATCGATGTAATCGTCGACGTCCACAAAAAAGACGGTCTCGCCCTCGGCGGCATCGATTCCGGCATTTCGAGCACACGAGACGCCCGCGTTTTCCTGGTCAATCACC
>URNC01000184.1 GCA_900549065.1 uncultured Collinsella sp.
GATGCAGCTCGCCAAGCGTCTTGTGCGACACCGAGAGCTGGATGTTCTTAGTCGAGCGATCAAGCAGGTCCATGTAAGACCAGGCGATAATGTCCTCGCTGAGCGGTTTGCCCAGATGCTTCATAAAGCCCTCGACGACATGCTCGAGTGTGGGGCTGATCGCGCGCAGCAGACCGCGGGCGCCGACCTCGGCACCCAGCAGGCGCAGCTGATTTTCACCCGACATGGAAAACTTGATGTCGTTTACGCGCACGACCTTCATGCCCTGCGTGTCGACAATCTGCTTGTTAAGCACGTCGCGGGCGAGCAAGAGTTCGGTCGGCTGCAGGTACGAAAAACGGATTTCGGTAGCCGACGTCTTAAGGCGTACACCTGTCTCGTCGATACGGTCGACCCATTTGCGCCAGCTGATCATAAACGGCGTCTTGCCGGGACCACGGAACGCGAGCGACGTCACGTGCGGAAAAACTTCGCCGGTTGCAATGCCAAAATCGTTCACAACGCCGAGCTTTTCGCCGTCGACATCCAAGACCGGCAATTTGAGCATCTCACTCAGATAATTCAATGGTGCTCCCCATCATTATTCCTGCGGACCGCGCGACCATGCCGGCACGCAATCCGTGGACTTTTAGATATGTATACGCATGCGCGGGCGGCACGCCGCTCGGCGCTCACACCCCGTGCACGCGCAGAAAGCACCTGCATGGGGTCATCGACTGTATGGTCGAGGTTTGGATTTCACCTGTAACCTTTCTCTTGACCCTCATTAACCGCAGTAACTATAGCATCAGCATCGCGCTGCGGCACCGAGTTTATGCGCTGCACATTGCAGGCATACCAAACGCTGACGTGTCCGTGACATAGAGCCGGATGAACACGGTGGGACAAAGCAGCTGAGACCGTCCTAAACGACCGGTCGTTTAAGCACGTCCCCGATGGCTACTCTGTGGCGTCGTCGTCCTCGGGGAGTTGGGGGAACACGGCGTTTTTGGGCATGGAAACCTTGGTGAGCGAGGTGAGCTTTTTACTCAATGCCGTGTCCGTCTTGACCAGGTCGCTGAGCGTCACGATCTTGTAGCCGTCGGCGACAAGGCCATCGATAATCCGCGGCAGCGCCTCGAGCGTCTGCTCGGCGCACTCATCGCTATCGGTAAGCAGCACAATATTGCCCGGCGTCATCGAGTCGAGCACGGTCGATACTTGCTCGTCGGCGCCGTTGAGCAGCCAGTCGCCCGAATCGATATTCCACGAAACCACAGCGGATACCAGGTCCATCGAGTCGATCCAGTTTTGCTCGTCAAACGCGGCGTAGGGGGCACGCAGCAACATCGTCTCGACGCCGGTCGCCGACTTAATCGCCTCGGTACCCTTTGTGATCTGCTTGCGCACCGTCTCGCGATCCTCGCCCTTGAGCGAATCATCGCTGTAGCTGTTGGAGCCGACCTCGCACCCGGCATCGACAATCGCTTTGGCAGTAGCGGGCGAGGCCTCAGCCGCATCGCCCGAAAGGAAGAACGTCGCGGTGACGCCCTTTTCCTTGAGCACCTGCAAGATCTGTTTGGTGGCGCCGCTCGGACCCTCGTCAAACGTCAGCGCCACGTACTTTTTGTTGCCCTTGGGCGCCACGCTGGCGCACGCAACAACGCAATCGGTGGCGGGCACAACCTCGCCGCGGTCCTGCGTCTTGCCCGACTGCTCACCAACCCACACCTCGGATCGGCCCTGGACACCCCATGTCTGCACATACTCGATAGCGCCCGTGCCCTCGACCTTGAGCTTGGGCTCGATAACCGTAGCCTGAACCTCGTGCTTCTCGTAGGTGTTACGGCCATCCTTGACCGTCACCTTCTCGCCACCCTCAAGTTCGCGGCTATCCCATTTGCCCTGCTTCACGCGCTTGCCGTCGACCTTCACCGACAGCTTTTCGCCTCCATGGCGCTTGAGCACGCTGTCATCGACGGCCAGCAGGTCGCCTGCGTCGTAGGTGCCAGTCAAATCCTGTTCGTCGATGAGATTCTGCAGCGTAGAGCCCACGCGCACCGCGGTCTTCTGGCCGTTGAGCTCCACGTCCACGCTGCGGTTGACGTAGCCCACGACGGCAGCGATAAACAGCACGAGTGCGCAACCCACGGCGATGAGCGCATAGGGCAGGCGAGACGAACGACGGGGCGTACGGCTGTTGCCGATGCGAGCGCTGCGGTCGCTAAAGCCGCGGCTATGGTTGAGATACATCGCGCCGGGCTTACGGTGACGCTTGCGCTGACCGCTGGGCAGCTGCCCCAGGTCGCGGCGCGCCGTCGGACGCGCACCCGAACGCCCGTTTAAGTTGGATCCGTTTTGGCGCATGTGCCCTCCCCCATAAACACAGCAAGCCGGAGCAACAGGTCTCCGGCTTGCCTCCCATCATTTGGTACGTCGCTATTTGCTAGCTTTTGACGAGCCCCCGCTCGCCTTTTGATATTCGTCCTTAAAGGCCTTGAACATGCCGCGCGTCTTGCCGAGCTGCTTGCCCAGTGCGCGACTGCCTTTGTCCACGGCAACCGATCCCTTGTCATCGAGCACCTTGGCGCCCTTCTTGACCTGTCTCTTATACACATCTGACGC
>URNC01000185.1 GCA_900549065.1 uncultured Collinsella sp.
AGGCCCTTGCGGCCTAGTCGCTATTTAGGGCGTCCAAGATTTGGGGCGCAGTTCATTGTGGGCACGGCGGGGCGGGCTAGCAGCTATGGACAGCAGACTTAGAACAGGCCGGTGATGTTGCCGTCGTTGTCGACGTCGATGTTCTCGGCCGCGGGGACCTTGGGCAGGCCCGGCATGGTCAGAACGCTGCCAGTCAGTGCGACCACAAAGTGGGCACCAGCGGAAACCTTGAGCTCACGCACCGTGATGCGGAAGTTCTCGGGAGCGCCCAGGGCCTTGGCGTTGTCGCTAAAGCTGTACTGCGTCTTGGCGACGCACACCGGCAGGTTGCCAAAGCCATTCTCGCGCAGCTCGGCGAGCTGGCGCTTGGCGGCCGGCGTAAAGTCAACGCCATCGGCGCGGTAGACCTTGGTAGCAACGGCCTCGAGGGCATCAGCGACATCGGCGCCGTCCTCATAGGCAAACTTGAGCTCGCTCGGCTGCTCAATCAGACGCATGACCTCATCGGCCAGCTCGAGCGCGCCCTCGCCGCCCTTGGCCCAGACCTCGGAAAGCTTAACGTTGACGCCGAGCTTCTGGCACTCGGACTCGATGAGCTCGAGCTCGGCCTCGGTGTCCGTCGGGAAGCGGTTGATGGCGACCACACAAGGCAGACCGTAGACATTCTGGATGTTATCGACGTGGCGCAGCAGGTTGGGCATGCCGGCCTTGAGGGCCTCGAGGTTCTCCTCGTTGAGGTCGGCCTTGGCGACACCGCCGTTGTACTTCAGCGCGCGGGCAGTGGCGACGACCACGACAGCGCTGGGGCGAACGCCCGTCATGCGGCACTTGATGTCGAGGAACTTCTCGGCACCCAGATCGGCACCGAAGCCGGCCTCGGTAATGGCGACATCGCCAAAGCGCATCGCCATGCGCGTGGCCATGATAGAGTTGCAGCCGTGGGCAATGTTGGCGAAGGGACCGCCGTGGACAAACGCGGGCGTGCCCTCGAGCGTTTGCACCAGGTTGGGCTTGAGCGCGTCCTTAAGCAACGCGGCCATGGCACCCTGGGCCTTAAGGTCGCGGGCACGGACGGGCTCGCCGGCAAAGCTGTAGCCGACGACAATCTCACCCAAGCGTTCCTTGAGGTCGCTGATGCTCGTAGACAGGCACAGGATTGCCATGACCTCAGAGGCGACGGTGATATCGAAGCCGTCCTCGCGCGGCACGCCCTGGGCCTTACCGCCAATGCCGTCGATAACGTGGCGCAGCTGACGGTCGTTCATATCGACGACGCGCTTCCAAGTGATGCGCTTAACGTCAATACCGAGCTGATTGCCCTGCTGGATGTGGTTATCAAGCATGGCGGCCAGCAGGTTGTTGGCAGCACCGATAGCGTGGAAGTCGCCGGTAAAGTGCAGGTTGATATCCTCCATGGGGATCACCTGAGCCCAGCCGCCACCGGCAGCACCGCCCTTAACGCCAAAGACGGGGCCGAGCGAAGGCTCGCGCAGGGCCACGGCGCTCTTAACGCCGCGACGACGAAGACCGTCGGCCAGACCGATGGTCGTGGTGGTCTTACCCTCGCCGGCGGGCGTGGGGTTGATGGCGGTCACGAGAACGAGCTTGGCCTGGTGATCGGTCGGCTCGTTGAGCAGGGAATAGTCGACCTTTGCCTTGTCAAAGCCGTACGGAATCAGATGCTTAACGTCGACGCCGGCGTTCTTGGCCACCTCGGTAATGGGCAGCGGCGTGACAGAACGTGCGATTTCGATGTCAGTAGGCATGGGCGGTCCTTTCGTTACCGAATGAGAAAAAGACCAATTCAGCATAGCACGGGCGCGCAATAGTAAAACACCCGTAACCGATGAATGGCGATATGTTTATCCAATGCTCAGCGATAGCCTACAGACTAGCCAAAACAAACCCGTCTCTAAACGGCCGGCTCGATGCCCAAGTGCTCAAAGGTGCGAAGCGTTGCCTGACGACCCTGAGGCGTACGAATCATCAACCCGCACTGCAACAAATAGGGCTCATAGACATCCTCGAGCGTGCCCGGGTCCTCGCCCACCGCGCTGGCAAGGGTCGTAAGTCCCACGGCACGACCGGAGAACGTCTTGGCAAGCGTCTCCAAGATACGAATATCCATCCAGTCCAGGCCGAGCTCGTCGATCTCGAAGAACTCGAGTGCCTGACGGCAGATATCGAGCTCAATGGGACCGTTGCCGCGCACCTGCGCATAGTCGCGCACGCGCTTGAGCAGGCGGTTGGCAAGACGTGGCGTGCCGCGCGAACGCGAGCCGATCTCGAGTGCACTGGGATGGTCGATCGTCACGCCCAGGATAGTCGCCGAGCGCGTCACAATCTGCGCGAGCTCCTCGACCGTGTAGTAATCCAGGCGATATGAAATGCCAAAGCGGTCGCGCAACGGGCCGGTCAACATGCCTGAGCGGGTCGTTGCCGCTACCAACGTAAACTTGGGAATATCCAGGCGAATCGAGCGCGCCGCCGGACCCTTGCCAATCACGATATCGAGGGCAAAGTCCTCCATCGCGGGGTACAGGACCTCCTCGACCGAACGGTTGAGGCGGTGGATCTCGTCTGTCTCTTATACACATCTGACG
>URNC01000186.1 GCA_900549065.1 uncultured Collinsella sp.
GCGCATAAAGAAAGCCTCCCATTTCTCATGTCCAAGAAATGGGAGGCAGTTCACACGCGCTGCAGGGTCTTTTTGCATGTCATGTTTAGTTGTGGCCAACGCCTTAGAGAGCGGCGACGACCTCGATCTCGACCAGACCGCCAGCCGGAAGGGCGGCAACCTGGAAAGCGCTGCGCGCGGGGAACGGGGCCTCGAACTTGGAGGCGTAGATCTCGTTCACGGCGGCGAAGTCGGCGATGTCGGCCAGGTAGACCGTGGTCTTGACGACATCGGCAAAGGTGGCGCCGGCAGCGGTCAGCAGGGCCTCGACGTTGGCGAGGGACTGCTTGGCCTGGGCCTCGACGCCCTCGGGCATCTTGCCAGTTGCGGGATCGATGCCCAGCTGGCCGGACAGGAACACCATGTTGCCGGCCTGGATACCGGGGGAATACGGGCCGATGGCTGCGGGTGCGTTATCGGAAGACACGACGGTCTTGCTCATGTTTTTCTCCTTACGATCAATTGAGAGAGCGTGAGCGCGGTGTTCACACCGGGAGGCACAGTTCGGTCTGAACACCGCGCTTGATTGGGATAGTACTCAAGGTTTCTGTTTGATGCAAGAATATTATCAGCTTGCGAGAATATTTTATCGCCCAACGGTTTCCCCGAACCGCTGAACGGTTCTCATGTGGAGCAGCCAGTCCAAGCTGCTGAAGACTTTGTCCTGCTTAGGCTGCGGGCGTCGCCCACCGCAGCGACGCCACTATACTTTTGAGTGTCTGAGCATTTTGAAAGGCAGGATATGACCGCAACCGCCAGTCGAACCACCAACCGCAGACCCGAGCTTTTAGCGCCCGCCGGAGGACCCGAGCCCTTTGCCGCCGCACTCGCCGCTGGCGCTGATGCCATCTACTGCGGCATGGGCAGCTTCAACGCCCGCCGCAAGGCCACCAACTTTACCGACGAGGCCTTTGAGCAAGCCTGCCGCGCCGCACATCTAGCCGGGTCGCGCGTCTACGTCACGGTCAACATCGTCATCAAGCAGTCCGAGATGGACGATGCGCTGCAACTCATCTATCGCTGCTCCACGCTGGGCGCCGACGCCTTCATTATCCAGGACTGGGGTCTGTTCTTTGAGGTCAAGCGCACGATGCCCGGCATCGAGACACATATCTCAACCCAGGCGAACATCCACGATGACCGTGGGACTATCTGGTGCCGCGAGCAGGGCGCCGACCGCGTGACCCTCTCGCGCGAGCTTTCCATCGACGAGATCGCCGCCATTCACAATGCCGCGCCCGACGTTGACTTGGAGGTCTTTAGCCACGGCGCCATCTGCTTTTGCTACTCGGGCCTGTGTCTTCTCTCGAGCTTTGCCATGGCGGGCCGCTCGGCCAACCGCGGCATGTGCGCTCAGCCCTGTCGTCTGCCTTACGAGCTGATCGACGAGAACGGCCGCTCGCTCTCCCCTGCCGGTCGCGAGCGCGCGCTGTGCCCGCGCGACACCAACACGTCGCAGCTTGTTCGCCGTCTGTATGACGCCGGCGCCGCATCGCTCAAGCTCGAAGGACGCATGAAGGCACCCGATTACGTGTATTCCATCGTCGACGTGTATCGTCATCAGATTGATGACATGCTGGCCGGGGTCGCCGTAGATAAGGACGAGGACGCCGCCCGCCAGCGCCAGCTCAAACGCTGCTTCAACCGCGACTTTACGCACGCCTACCAAGACGGTACCTCGGGTGACGAAATGATGAGCTACGAGCGTTCCAACAACCGCGGCCAGATCGTGGGCACGGTGCTCGGCAGCCGCCTGTCCAACCGCGATGTGCGCGGGCTCAAGCCCGACGACCGCCGTCGCCGCGCTGCCATCGCCCGCATTGAGCTGTTTGAGCCCGTGGGCAAGGGTGACCTGCTGGAGCTTCGTCACGACGATGAGTTTGACCAGTTCCTGACCACCATTGCCGCCAAGGATGCCGCTGCCGGCGACATCATCGAGTGCCGCGTGCCCCGTAGCATGCCCGAGGGTTGCCGTGTACGCGTGATTCGAAGCCAGCGCGCTATCGACGCCGCCGGCGCCGCGCTCAAACGCGATGTGCTGCGCCGCCGCGCCGTAGACGTGACCGTCGTGGCGCGTCTGGGCGAGCCGTTTACCGTGACGCTCACCTGCTGCGACGACCCCACGCTCGCTGCCGCTGCGACCGGCTTTACCGTCGAGGCCGCCAAGACCCGCGCCGTCGAAGCGTCCGATCTGGTTGAGCATGTAGGCCGCATGGGCTCCTCGCCCTTTGAGGCCGCGAGCTTTGACGTTTCGCTCGACGCCGGCTGCGGTATGGGCTTCTCCGCCGTGCACAAGGTGCGCGCCGCCGCCTGTAAAGCATTGGAGGAGGCCATTCTGGCGCCGTACGAGGAGCGCGCGAAAACGCTTGAGTTGCCGGTACTCGACAAATGTACGCGCGCCATGCCCGAGCATTACCGCGACGAGCCGCATATCTGCGCCACCGTCACCACGCTCGAAGCCGCCGAGGCAGCTCGCGCCGAGGGCGCCGCGCGCATCTATATGACCACCGACGCGCTCGAGGCTGTCGGAC
>URNC01000187.1 GCA_900549065.1 uncultured Collinsella sp.
CACCTAAGCCTTCGTCGGCAGCGTCAGATGTGTATAAGAGACAGACACCAGAAGCAGTAGCCCTATCATGCCGATAAGGAAGATCCTGAGCACATCCTCCCCAAACCAGCTGTCCGGCAAAACGCGCACGATGGCAATCAGCGCCAGAACACCGACCACGGCAAACGCGGCCTGTCGACCCAGAAAAAACGTCGCCGAGCCATTCTCGTGCAGCGCCTCGACCGAAGACGCCGAGTACACCATCAGCAGGCCAAAGCATACCAAGGTAAACAAGCAGGCCATGAATATCAAACGGGGGCGCATGATACGGGCGGGAACGCCGGCAATATAGCGTTCGCTAAACGACTGCCCGCCGCGGCTGGAACGCGGTGTGGTGCGACGTGAGGAAGCACGGTCCGAGTCGGGCCTCCTCATACCTTGTCGGGGGCTCTCCTCTCTCACCGCAACCCCTATTCCATTTGTGATTTCGCTGTAGCGGCAAGCTGAGCCACGTAGTCCTTAAACACGCGGCCGCGCTCCTCATAGCCCGAGAACTCATCGAACGAAGAGCAGGCAGGAGAAAGTAAGATCACGTCACCACGGCTCGAAAGCGAACGGGCAACGTCCACGGCGTCGCGCAGGTCATCCGCCTGGGCGATATCCACATCGCCATCGACATCAGCCTCGTCCATAGCGGCGGTGAAGCGCTCGCGCGCATCGCCAAAGCAGACGACCGAGCGCACGTTGTCCATAACGACGCGCGCGAAGTCCGTGAGCGGAGTGCCCTTATCGTGGCCGCCGAGCAGCAAGATCACGTCGTCATCGGGAAATGCCGTCAGTGCCTTCTCGACCGCATCGGTGTTAGTCGCCTTGGAATCGTTGACGTAGCGCACGCCGTCAATCTCGCCACACGGCTCCACGCGGTGCTCGAGCGGCTGGAACGAGGCCAGACCGCGGTAGACACCGTCGACATCGGCACCGACTGCCAAGGCAGCCGTGGCAGCGCACAGGGCATTGATAACATTGTGATGGCCCGAGATCTTGAGCTCGGATGTAGCGATGAGCGGGGTCTCGACACCCTTCAGACGCACGATCATCTTGCCATCGCGCACAAAGGCGGCATCCTCGCCCTCAGGCTCGTCAAAGGCAACCTTGCAGATGCGACGACCCGGCGTGTAGATGTACTCATCGAACTCGTGAATGCCGGCGTCTTCGACGTCGACAACCACCAGATCGTCATCGACCATATTGTCAAACAGTTTGATCTTGGCAAGCGCATAGTTCTTATGACTCTTATGCCAGCCCAAGTGGTCGGGAGTGATGTTGAGCAGCACCGCCACGCGGGGGTGGAGCTCGGTTGTCGTAGCAATCTGATAGCTCGAGAGCTCAGCCACAAACCACTCGTTGTGGGCTCGGCCGTCAATCTCGTTGACCGGCGGCTCGCCGATGTTGCCGACAGCAACGCTGGCCTCGCCGGCAGCCTTAAGCAGATAATCAGTCAGCGACGTGGTGGTCGTCTTGCCGTTGGTGCCCGTGATGGCAATCCAGTTATCGGGCGACAGGCGATAGGCAAACTCGGGCTCACCCATAATCTGGGCGGCATGCTCGCGCCCAGCCTTAAAGAAGCCCGAGAACTCCGAGATGCCCGGGCACGTCACGCATACGTCATAGGCGCCCTCGACCTGTTCGGTCCCATAGACAAACGACGCACCAGCAGCCTCGAGCGCACGCGTGGCGTCATTGGGCTCAGAGGTGCCACCGCCATACACGGTAACGGCACTTACGCGCTCGGGATGTGCCAGCGCCCAGCGGGCGACATCGAGACCGGATTTGCCCTGACCCAAAACGAGCAGGCTAAAGACATCAGCAAGAGACATGAAAGACCACTATCCCAACTGGAAGAACAGAGCAAGGCCAACGGCACCAAAGGCAGCAGCGATAATCCAAAAACGGATGACGACCTTGGTCTCGGCCCAGCCCTTCTTTTCGAAATGATGATGGATGGGCGCCATAAGGAAGACGCGCTTGTGCGTAAAGTGGAAGTAGACAACCTGAATCATGACCGACAGGGTCTCAACGATAAACAGGCCGCCGATGATAAGGGAGACGACCTCGGTGTTGGTCATGATGGACGTGCAGGCAAACGCGGCGCCCAGGGCAAGCGAGCCGGTATCGCCCATAAAGATGCTCGCCGGATAGCAGTTGAACCACAGAAAGCCCAAGCAGGCACCGGCACACGCGGTGCAGAAGATGGACAGGTTCACGTCTCCGTGCAAAAACGCCATGGCAGCCATGGCGAGCATGGCAATCATGGAGGTGCCGCCAGCAAGACCGTCAAGGCCATCGGTCAGGTTCACGGCATTAGAAAGACCGGCGATCATCAGCCAGCAAAAGACAATGTAGGGCCACGGGAACGAAAGGCCGCAGATGGTGGTCGAAAGCACGCCAAGGTCAATCGTCAGGCCGCCGGGAAAACGAATCTCGGGGGCGACGCCGCACCAGTTAACGGCAAGTACCGTAAAGGTGACACAGATAATGGTCTGTCTCTTATACACATCTCCGAGCCCACGAGACTACGCTGCATCTCGT
>URNC01000188.1 GCA_900549065.1 uncultured Collinsella sp.
GAGATGCAGCGTAGTCTCGTGGGCTCGGAGATGTGTATAAGAGACAGGTTTTTCCAGCATCTTAATTCGTGACTGAGCCTGACGAGCTTTCGTGGCCTTGTAGCGGAACTTCTCGACGAACGCCTCCATATGGGCGATCTCCTCGGCCTGCTTGGCGGCCTCGACTTCCTTGGCGCGGGCCTCGATCACCGAGGCGAGCTGCTTGCGGACCATGGCGACGTAAGCGTCCTCCAGAGCGGAGGAAGCGGACTTAGCGGGAATCTTCATTTCGGCGAGATGACCCATCAGTTCCTTGGAGGTCATGCCGAACTCTTTGGCCAGGGTGGACACACGGACTTTTGCCATATGACTTCACCTACCCTTTCTGGCACCTTGGGTGCCTAGAGACTGAACGAGCGTGGGAGATGCACCGGGACCTGCCCGGCGCGACCGCGCGCTAGATCAGGTCCTCCGCATCATCGAAGGCGTCGGTGTCGTGGACACCGCAGAAACGGGAGCCGGGACGGGCCTGGTTACGGCACTGGATGCCGTCCTCGGACACGTACTCGCAGCGACGGACGTCGTCGTCCACCTCGTCACCGATCAGGTCGGCGGCGGGCTCCTCGTGAACGGGAACGTTCTTGAGAATGTCGGCAGCAAGGGTCTCGGACTTGATGTCGATATGCCAGCCGGTCAGGCGAGCAGCGAGGCGGGCGTTCTGGCCCTCCTTGCCGATGGCGAGCGAAAGCTGGTCGTCGGGCACGATAACGCCGGCATAGGCCTTCTCCTCGTCGATAAGGACGCGGGTGACCTTGGCGGGCGACAGGGCGTTGGCGACGTAGACGGCCGGATCGGCATCCCACAGGATGACGTCGACGCGCTCGCCGCGGAGCTCGCCTACGACGGCGCGAACACGGCTGCCCTTGGGGCCGACGCAGGCGCCCACGGGATCCAGGCGGTCGTCGAGCGAGTGGACGGCGACCTTGGAGCGCTGGCCGGGCTCGCGGGCGATCGACTTGATCTGGACGGTGCCCTCATAGATCTCGGGCACCTCCTGCTCAAACAGACGACGCATGAGCTCGGGGTGGGTGCGGGAGATGACAATCGGCGGACGGCTGTGCTCGCCGCGAACCGGCTGCAGGTTGGAGTTGGGATCGCGCACGTCGATAATCACGGCCTTGATGTGCTGGTTGTGCAGGTAGCGCTCGCCCATCGGACGCTCGTTGCGCTCGTTCTCGTAACGGCGCTGGTCAAAGTGCGGCAGCTCGGCCTCGACGCCATCGCGGATCTTGACGATCGTAAAGTCGGGCGTGGACTGCAGCACGGTACCGCTGATGAGGTCACCGATACGGCCGGAGAACTCCTCATAGATCTGCTCACGAGCGGAGTTGCGCACGATGGCGTTGATCTCGGCCTTGGCGTGCTGGGCGGCGATGCGGCTCGTGTTCTTGGGGGTGACGTCGATCTCCTCGAACTCGGTGAAGTTGCCCTCCTCGTCCATGGAATCGTCGATCGGCTCCAGGCGGTAGACGTAAATCTTGCCGGTGGTGCGGTCGATGGTCACCTTGGCGCCCCACTCAAGATGCAGGATCTCGGCATAGCTCTTGGCGAGCGACTGCTCCAGGCGGTCGATCAGGTAGAGCTGGTCGATGTGCTTCTCCTGGCAAAGCTCCATCAGGGCGGACATCATGTCGGATGCTGCCATCTTACTTTCCTTCCTTCGCGGGCTTGAAGTCGTAGGTGGGCTTCAACTTGCACTTTTTAACATCAGAGAAATCGAGGGTAACGGACTCGCCGCCCTCGAGCTCAAGGGTCACGTTCGTCTCGGTGGCGGCGGCAATCTTGCCGGCGTACTTGCGACGGCCCTCGGTGGCGGTGGAGGTGAGCTCACAGTTCTCACCCACAAAGCGGGCAAAGTCGCACGGGCGGCGTAGCGGGCGCGCCATACCCGGGCTCGACACCTCGAGCGTATAGCTCGAAGAGATGGGGTCGAGCTCCTCAATCACATCGCCGACCCATTTGGTGTTGGCCGTGACGTCGTTGAGCGACAGGCTCTGACCCTCGGCACCCTCGATACGCACGCGTACACAGGGGGCCTTGGTGGCACCCACAAGCTCGACGTCGACGATGTCGACATCGTGCTGGGGAGCGACGGCCTCGAGCGCGTCGATGATCGCCTGCTCGGTCTTGGTCTTGACCATTGCGGCACCTCCATCCATACAAAAAAGAAGCGGGGCCGAAACCCCACTTCTTTCAATTACAACTTCATTTGCAAACAAACTATACCAATAGCTGCAGAAACGTGCAAGCACAGTACGAACCTGCAGGTCAGCGTGCGCACAGCTTCTCCACAAGAATAGAACAATTGACAGCAGGCACCAGGACAGGTACATGAAAAACGAGGGGCGACCTAGCCGGATCGCCCCTCGTCTTTTGTGCGTCAACTATGTGCGCGAGGTTTACTTAACCACCAGGTTGACCAGCTTGCCGGGCACGCAGATGGCCTTGACGACCGTCTTGCCCTCGGTCCACTTGGTGACAGCAGCCTCGGCGGCAGCCTGCATTTCCT
>URNC01000189.1 GCA_900549065.1 uncultured Collinsella sp.
TCCCGGCACCCGTCCCCACGAGCCCGAGCCTTGTGGCGGCGCTTTCCGATCTTTCGGACGCGCGCATGGACGAGCTCGTGGCCATGCGTCGCAAGCTCGCCGGCACCATCGACCCCGATGCGCCCAAAGCGGTGCTGGAGCCCTCGCTGGTGCCGTACTACAATCCGCTGTTTGCCGATCGCTTTAACTGGGCGCTCGAGTTTCGCATTCGCTGCGGTTCGGTGTCCTACGTGGTTAAGGATATCGACGGCATGGCCGATGCCTATGTGCGCGGCGGTACGTTCTCCTATGGCAAGAAGCTCACGTTTGCCCATGTGTCCGAGGCTTTCGATGACGTGTCGACAAAGCTGCTCGACTTTATCGCAATGACGGTCGCCTACCTAGGCGATATTACGAGCTCGCGCTCGGCATCGTATGACTTTGCCCGCAGCGGCTTTGTCGCCGAGCGTCAGTTGCCGGTATCCGAATATTCCGTCGTGTCCGTGCTGGACCTGCTGCGCGGCAGGACCATGTCCTTTGAGCCTGCTTGGTCGCGGGGGACGACGACGCATCGCGCCTACGAGGTGGCCGTCGAGCCGTCGCCGCAGGGGGAGGGCGAAGTCCCGGCTAAGCGCCCGCCGCTCCTTGCCGCCAAGATTGCACCGGCGGCGGGAGGCAGCTACGACCTGCGCCTTCCGGCCGATACGTATTGCTTTGTCGCGAGCGACGCAGCCTATCTGGTCGATACGCGCCGAGCACGCCGTACCGACACGGTGTTTGCCCAACATGCGGCGCCGTTCCTGTCGCACTTGTTGCCCTGCCGCACGCCGGTCCATATCGCCGCCGACCAGGTGGGCGAGTTCTGCCGCATGGCGCTGCCTATCTTGCGCGACTACACCGACCTGACCGCTCCCGCCGTACTTGACGCCGTGGCGCCCGAGCCGAGTTTTGCCATGGCGATTGGCGTCGACGATGGTCTTGTGACCTGCAAAATTACGGTTTCCTACGGCGACTGGTCGGCAGATCTCTTTAGTCTGGGCGCTCCGGGCAGCCCCTTCGAAGAGCAGCGCCCGGGCGTGCCGCCGCGCGATGAGGTGGCAGAGTTTCGCATTATGGACACGGCAGCCCTGTACTTCGATTTCTACGAGGGCGGCCTGGCGTTTGAGGAACGCGACGACGCCCGCCTGTTCCACTTGCTGACCGAGGGCCTGTCTGCCCTGTCCGAGCTGGGCGAGGTCATGCTCAGCGACCGCCTGCGCCAGATTTCGGTCCGTCCTGCGCCCAAGCTTTCGGTGCGTGCGACCGTCAAGAGTAACCTGCTCGACGTCGAACTGGGCGCGAGCGGGCTTTCGGCGGCTGACCTTGCCATCTATCTCGATTCGTATAAGCGCCACCAGACGTTCGCGCGCCTTACGTCCGGCGATATCGTGCGCCTGGACGAGGGCGCTCGTGCCGCGTTTGGTCTTGCCGAGGACCTTGGCGTCGATGCCGTCGACCTGCTCGATGGCGTGTCGCTTCCCGCGTCGAGCACCCTGTTTGTCGACAGCATGATCGCGCGCACGCCGGCGCTCGAGGCCGATCGCGACGCGGCGTTCCGCCGCACTGTCGAGCGCCTGGACACGCTCGGCAAGATGGACTTTACGGTACCCGCCTCGCTCAAGGCCACGCTGCGCGGCTATCAGGTTGACGGCTATCAGTGGCTCGGCTCGCTCGAGCACCTGGGCCTTGGCGGCATCTTGGCCGACGATATGGGCTTGGGCAAAACGCTGCAGATGATCGCGCACATTCTGGCGCGCGTGGAAGCGGGGGATACCAAGCCCACGCTCGTGGTATGCCCCGCGTCGCTTGTGTACAACTGGACTGCCGAGCTGGAGCGCTTTGCCCCCTCGCTTGATGTGTGCGCCATTGTGGGCGCCAAAGCGCAGCGCCGCGTGCAGATAGCCGGAGCCGACGAGCATAACGTGGTCGTGACGTCGTATGACCTCATGCGCCGCGATATCGACGAGTATGCCGAGCAGGACTTTGCCCGCGTGGTGCTCGACGAGGCCCAGTACATTAAAAACCCGCTCACGCAGGTAGCGCGCGCCGCCAAGCGCCTGCCGGCCGGCGTGCGCTTTGCCCTGACGGGCACGCCCATCGAAAACCGCCTGTCCGAGCTCTGGAGCATCTTCGACTTCCTCATGCCCGGCTACCTGGGCACCCGCGACCAGTTTGCCAAGCGCTACGAGGGTCCCGTGGAGGCGGGGGAGGCCGATGGCCAGAGGCTCCTGCAGTGCGCCGTCGGCCCCTTCGTGCTCAGGCGCCTCAAGTCCGAGGTCCTGGCAGAGCTTCCCGAGAAGACCGAGAGCGTGGTCATGGCCCAAATGGGCCCCAAGCAGAAGAAGCTCTATCTTTCCTACCAGGAC
>URNC01000190.1 GCA_900549065.1 uncultured Collinsella sp.
CCTCGCTGCTAGCTATCCAAAAAGACACCTCTCCCTTCCCCACCGCTACCCAAAAAATCATCCAACATTAATCTTGGCTCAAGAATCGCTTAATCTATAACCTGCACTATAGAGTTCGACCAAGGGCGGGGCGGCGCCGCGCAACGCAGACCGCCGAACGCAACGCTCGCGCCCGGGCAAATCGCCCGGCGTCGCGCCCATCGAACGAAAGGACAGGTCATGGACGACCTCGAAAAAGTTGAAACCATCCGCACCAAGTGCAACGTGAGCTACACCGATGCCAAGGCCGCGCTCGACGCCGCCGACGGCAACGTTTTGGACGCCATCATTTGGCTCGAGTCGCAGGGCAAGACGCAGACCACGTCGGCGCACGCCGCCACCGAGTCCGCGCCAGTCGATGAGCCCTCAGCCGAGATGGTCGCCGCGCAGGCCGCCTACGAGAAGTCGAGCGAAAAGACCGACTTCTCCAAGAAGATGGACAGCGTATGGGAGCACCTCAAAAAGCTCTTCCGCCTGAGCCTGGACACCAAGTTTATCGCCACGCGCCGCGATGCGATCATCCTCAACATCCCCATCCTGATCCCCATCATCGCCCTGTTTGCCTGGGGCGCTACGATTTGGCTGATGCTGATTGGCCTGTTCTTTGGCATGCGCTACCGCATCGACAGCGACGGCGACGTACCCGGCAGCATCAACAACCTTATGAATCACGCCGCCGATGCCGCGGACGACATCAAGCAAAATCTGAACGACGACAAGTAATCGCAGACGGGGGCACGCATGGCACGGATCCTGATCGTAGAGGACGAGGAGAAAATCGCCCGCTTTGTGACGCTCGAGCTGGAGCACGAGGGCTACCAGGTGGAACACGCCGCCGATGGCCGCACCGCCGTGGACCTGGCGCTGGAGCGCAACTACGATCTTATTCTGCTCGATGTGTTGTTGCCGCAGCTCAACGGCATGGAGGTCCTGCGGCGCGTCCGCAAGCACAAGGATGTGCCGGTGATAATGGTCACCGCGCGCGATGCCGTGATGGACAAGGTGGCCGGGCTCGATGCCGGCGCCGACGATTACCTGACCAAGCCGTTTGCGATTGAGGAGCTGTTCGCACGGATCCGCGTGGCGTTGAAGCGCTCGGAGGCCGTGCGGGCGGCTTCGGGCGTTGGCGGCATCGGGACGGGCGCGGCAGGCGGCACGGGTGTCGGCGCCACTGCGATGCCCCCGGTCAGTGACTCGACCCAGGTTTCCGCCTCGCTCTCCCCCGCCACGCTCGCCGTGGGCTCGGTTGCGCTCGACCCCGACCGCCGCGAAGTCACGGTCGGCGGCTCGCCCATTGCGCTCACGGCCCGCGAGTTCGATGTCCTCGCCCTGCTTATGGCGCATGCCGAGACCGTGCTCACGCGCGAACGCATCGCGCACGAAGCGCTGGGCTACGAATACATGGGCGACACCAACAACGTCGACGTGCACATCGCGCATCTACGCGCCAAGATCGAGGACGCCGGCGGCGTCCGCATCATCCAGACCGTGCGCGGGGTGGGCTATGTCTGCCGCGCGTAACGCCGAGGCCAAGCGCGTCACCTCCATCGCCCGCGCCATCAACTGGAGCTATATGTGGCGCCGCCTGATGAGCTACGTTTGGCTCGACCTGCTGCTAGTAGTGATTGTGGCGGCGATCCTTGTCTATGGATACAACCAGACGCTGCCCAACGGCGCGTTTACCGCAGGATGGATCCCCAGCGCCACCGTTCGCGGCATGACGCTGACGCCCGCGCGCGGCTGGGACCTGACAACGCTCACCTATACCGTCGAGCTTGCGCGTACCACCAAGACTTTCCCCCTCGCGCAGGACCTCGTCACGCTATGGCCTCTCTACCTTGTCGTTGTGGGTTGGCAGGTCATCAGCGTGCTCAACATGCTCGGCGGCGCCCGCCGCGTGCGCCGCACCATGGCGCCGCTCAACGATCTGGCCCTGCGCGTGGACGAACTCGGCCGCATGCAACTCGCCGGCGGCAAAATGGAAACACTGGAGCAAGCCATCGAGCGCGCGAGCGTCGACTCGCCGAGCGTCACCACCGGCGACGCCGACCTGGCAAGCATCGAGGTCGCACTCAACCGCCTGCTGCGCCAGATGCAAGAGGCCAAGCTGCAGCAGATGCGCTTTGTCAACGATGCAAGCCACGAGCTGCGCACGCCCATCGCGGTGATTCAGGGCTACGTGAACATGCTCGACCGCTGGGGCAAAGACGACCCGGACGTGCTGGCGGAATCCATCGCGTCCCTCAAGGCCGAAAGCGAGCACATGCAGGAGCTCTGTCTCTTATACACATCTGACGCTGCCGACGAAGGCTTAGGTGTAGA
>URNC01000191.1 GCA_900549065.1 uncultured Collinsella sp.
GGCAACAACCGGCGCTACTCCCCTACTTCCCAAAGATCGCAGCGAACAAGCCCTTGCGTTTGGGCTTTTCCTCTCGGTAAGAACCCTCGACGGCGGCTACCACCTGACGCGGCTGCTCGCCGTCTCCACGGCGCACAATCTGGTAGAGGAACGGCGATTTAACGTATTTGACCTCGACGGGCGTGGCGTGCACGGTGCTTTCACTGGACAGATGCAGGCTCGGGCTAAGCGGTGCCACGATATGCGTTTCGCGCTTGTCGCTAAACACCACCGCGGCCGCGCGGCCCGTCTGGCCGTTTACGGCAATGCGCACCTGCTCGCCATCGCGGCCGTCTGTCGCCGGACGATCGACAAAGTAGACCGGCACCATCACCAGGCCGTCCTTATGCTTGCGGGCCTTGCGCGCCCAGGTGCGGATGCTCTTTTTATTGAGCCCCAGTACAGCCTCGGCGTCGTTGCCCGCAACGTCGAGCGCCAACTTATCAATGACCACCTGGTCCTTGGTAGACGCATCGACGGAGACAACGCGGAAGTCGCCTTCCTGCATGGCGGGATCGAACGGCCAAACCTTGGCAAAGTCCCACGGCTCCAAAATGCCCATGAGGCGAACGTCCAGGTAGTTTGCCCTGGGGTATGCCCAGTCGAGCACCTCGTAGTACACCAGGGTTTCCTTGCTCAGGCCCTTGCCCGGGAAGCTCGCCATCATGCGCAGGTCCGCCAGCGCCATGGGGAAGTAGAAGAGCATCATGTCGTTTTGGATCGCGTCTTCCACGTCGTGCCCGGCAAAGGCGTCGGGGTACTGGCGTACCAGCTGCAGTGCGTTGGCACGTGCCTGCTGCGGCGAGATTTCGCAGGGAATGCCCTGCTCCGGCACATACTCTGCACCCACGCCCATGGTCAGACGCTTGCTGAAGGTACCGGGCTTGAGCAGGTCGGCAATGCCGATCTTGTTGCCGCAGGACGGGCACTCAAACACACGCTGCGTTGACTCGCCCTCAAAGGACGCTCCGCAGAAGGGGCAAGGAATGCTCACATGCGTGGCCTCTTGGAACTCCTGCGCCGTGCCGCAATCCTCCCACAGCAGATGTTCCAGGACCGACTGATTGCGCCAGTGCGAATTGAAGAAATACCAGTCCGGGTCCTCCGGGCGCTCGAGTTGCGACACATGCGTGAGCTTGAGCAGTCCATCCACCACCGTCAACGGCGTATGGCGAATGCCCAAAGCGCTCTTGGGCTCTCCGGCGTCCGCCTGCCACGGAATGACCGCACCGCAATAGGCACACTCAAAGCTGCGCTTAGCCTGGTGCGAGTACATAGGGCCGCCGCAGTTTTGACATTTAATGGCAAACATCTCGTCCATGGAAACGTCCTCCTTTGCACAGGGGCTGTCGACATTAAGTATGTCGAGCAAACAGGCACATGCCCATACCCATGTGGCCCAAAATGGACCGCCCGGGCAGACGAGAAGGCTCGCTCGTTAGCACCGGCAGACTATTGCTGCATTTTCTGAGCATCGGTGCACGGCGCCCCCGCGCGAGCTACACTATCCCCTTAAACATGATTGTGAGGACGACCGCTATGCTATTTGTAAATCGGCTGGTACATACGCTTGTTCCCGGCAGCGAGGACGAGCCGGTCGATGCATCTTGCCGCACCAACGCGGGTTTTGCCGCAAGCCTCATCTGCATTGGCCTCAACATCACCCTGTGCCTGGCAAAGGGCATCGCGGGCCTGCTCGCCGGCTCCGTCTCCCTCATCGCCGACGCTTTCAACAACCTCTCCGATGCCTCGAGCAACATCGTGAGCCTGCTCGGGTTCCGCCTCGCCAGCCGCCCGGCAGACGAAGGCCACCCCTATGGTCACGGCCGCTATGAGTACCTAGCCGGCCTGTTCGTCGCCGTCCTGGTCTGCGCCGTCGGCATCAACCTGATCCTCGAGTCGGTCACCAAGATCATCAAGCCTTCCCCCACCGCTTACACGTTCATTTCCCTTGCGGCACTGGCTACGTCCATGCTCGTAAAGCTCTGGATGGCCGCGTTCAACCGCACGCTGGGCGACCGCATCGACTCGGAGACGCTCATCGCCACAGCACAGGACTCCAAAAACGACGTCATCACCTCGGGCTCGGTCTTGGTGGCGGCGCTTATTTCGCAGACGACCGGCTTTGACCTCGATGGCTGGGCAGGCCTGGGTGTGGGCATCTTCATCTGCATCAGCGGCATGGGCCTAGTGCGCGACGCCATCAGCCCGTTGCTGGGGCAAGCGCCCGACCCCAAGCTCGTCCAGGCAATCCGCGACAAGATCATGTCCTAACCGCAGGTCTT
>URNC01000192.1 GCA_900549065.1 uncultured Collinsella sp.
CCCCCGAGGCGCCCACTTTGCGCTCCTGGCGACGGAACACCTCGACCTCGGCGCCACGGAAGCGGTAGATCGACTGCTGCGCATCGCCCACGGTGCACAACGCGCGCTCCCCCGCGCCCGTCAGATAGCGAATCAAATCGACCTGCATCTGGTCGGTGTCCTGGAACTCGTCGATCATGACCATCTTAAAGCGGCCCTCGTACGCAGCACGGATGGCAGGGTAATCGCGCAGGGCCTCGTAGGCCATACGCAGCAGGTCGTTATTATCGAGGGCGGACTGGGCAGCCTTCAATGCGCGATACTCGGCCTCGACGGAACGGGCCAGACCCACCAGCGCATCGAGCGCCGGGCCACCGCAGGCAAGCACGATATTGATAAACGCATCGGCGGCCTCGGCCTTGAGCAGCTCGACCTGCTCCTTGGGGAATGCCTTGCTCGCGCGCGGCATGGTGCACGACATCATGAGTCGCGCCGCATCCTCCATGGTTTTGCCACTCGCCTCAAACGCGTCGATGGCATCGAGCGCCGTCTGCGCCTTCTCGGTCGCGGCCTTGCTTGCGCCCAGCGCCGCGCGATAGGCATCGGCGAGTGCCGAGGTATCGGCCTGGCCGCGCGCCACGCGCACGTCGTCCATACCGCCCGGCAACTGACTCGACAGCTCCAGCAGGTCGCGCACCAGACCCTTGATGGTCGTACCGGCGCCAAAGGAACCGCCCTCGCCCGCCATGGGATACCAGGCGTAGAGGGCCTTGAGCGATGCCGCGAGCTCGGGGGCGGCATCGGGCGCCGTTGCGCGACCCAGCACATGCTCGACAGCCTGATCCATGAGCTCGTCGGTATCGGTGAGAACCGTGAACTCGGGATCGATGCCCAGCTCCAACGCGTGTGCGCGCAGGATACGCGAGCACATGCCGTGAATGGTCGAGATCCACGCATCGTCGACGGTCAGGGCCTCCTCGTCCATGCCCTCGTCGATGAGCGCGCGGCGCACGCGGTCACGGATCTCGGCCGCGGCATCTTTGGTAAAGGTAATGGCGAGCACCTGATCCAGATGCTCAACGAACGGACCGGATTCGGGCGAGAGCGCGTAGACGATGCGACGCGTGAGGGTAAAGGTCTTGCCCGAACCGGCGCCCGCCGAGACAAACAGCGGACGGTCGAGCGTTTTGACGATCTGCAGTTGTTGCGGCATCAAAGTCGAAAGATCCATGGTCTACACGCCCCTCCTTACAAACGTTCCTTCGTGGTTATACGAGCAGCGCGCATGCGCGGCCTGAGTCGACGTCGGGTCGACGGCGGCAACGTTGCCTGCCTCGAGCTCGCGCAGGCGCTCGGCGATGCCGGCCTCCACGCGATCGAGCAGGGCGTCGAAGTCCATGTTGCCGCCCTCGCCGGGGAAACCTTTCTTGAGGCCTGGAATGCGACCGTCGCCGCGCTCTTCCTCGAGCAGCTCGGCGCTCGCGGCACCGCGCAACGCCGGCTTGCCGCCCTTGGTCGAAAAGTAGAGCGCCGCGCGGGTGTCCAAATCCAGCGCCCGGCGCATGGCCTGGGCGTAGATGAGCGTTTGGGTATGTGGCGGCAACCAGCGCGGGTCGTCGATGGGCGCCGTGCCCGATTCCTCGTCGCGCACCGTAGGGTCGGCGAGCTTAAACTCCTCAACGCCCGTGCGATGCTTGTAGTCGATCACCACGGCACGATTCTCGGCGTCCACGTCCACGCGGTCGATGCGCCCGCCAAGCGGCCAACCGGCATACTCGACCTTGAGCTCGTTGAAGGCGAACTCCAGGTAACGCGGGGCAAAGGGGGCAAGCGCCTCGGACTCGTAGGCTAGCACGCCCTCCAACTGCGGCAAGATCTCGGCAACCTGGCGCTCCTCCACCGCAGAGAGCGGCACCAGCGGGCCCTCCGTGCCTCGCTTGCCGGCGTGCTCGGCCAACGTCTCGTCAAAGACCTCGCGCAGCAGCTCCTGAGCGCGCGGCAGATTCTCGGGCGTCACGCGCTCCATGCCCTCCTGGGGCAGGCGGGCATGCAGGTGCTCCAGCACGTCGTGGACAAAGTTGCCCTTCTCCATGTTGCCAAAGCCCGCGTCGATGGACTGGGGCTTCACGCGATACGAAACGAACCAGCACAGCGGGCATGTCGAGTACGCCTCAATCTGCGAGGCGGACGTCAGACGCGGCACGAGCGGCGCGTTCTCGCCCTCGCCATCGCGGCGGCGCAGGACCAGGTACGGCACAGCCGTCTCGCTCAAATGCTGAGGAGCCTCGCATGCTACTGTCTCTTATACACATCTCCGAGCCCACGAGACTACGCTGCATCTCGT
>URNC01000193.1 GCA_900549065.1 uncultured Collinsella sp.
AGCGTCAGATGTGTATAAGAGACAGGCCACGACTTTACCGGAACCGCCGCACTCGGGGCAGACCGACTGGAACGTGCCCGCACCAAACAGGAAGGACAGGTCGACGTCGATGTGGCCGCGGCCGCCACAGCTCGGGCAGGTATGGGCATGCTCGGAAGAGACTGAACCCGAGCCGCCGCAATGTCCGCATGTATCGAAACGCGTGTAGCGGACGGTCTTGCGGGCACCGCCCTTGGCCTCCTTGGCGTCGAGTTTGATATCGACGACCACGTTGGCGCCGTTCTCGGGATTGTAGGCAGCCTGGCCGCGACGCTGCTGGCCCCAGGCGCCACCAAAGGGAAAGCCGCCCTCAAAGGGATTGCCATAGCCCGTGTGGCCGGCGTAGCCGCCACCATAGGGCGAAGCCGTAGGAGCACCGGCAAAGGGATTGCCAGAGCGCATGGCGTCGTAGCGCGCACGTTTTTGCTCATCCGAAAGCACGGCGTAGGCCTCGGAAACCTCTTTAAACTTTTCCTCGGCATCCGGCTCTTTGTTGACGTCCGGATGGAGCTTGCGGGCCTTTTGCTGGAAGGCCTTTTGAATATCACGCGAGGTGGCGTCCTTGGAGACACCCAGAATCTCGTAGTAATCTTTTTCGTTCATCGTCGCCATGCGCGGCAACCTCCTGCTCACAGCAGCGTATATATTCCGGTAATTCTACCCGAGCGGCCTAAGCTAGATCCCAAAACAGCTCGAACAGAACATTTCCATCGAGCCAGCCCAGGTGTGTCGGCGCTAAACGAGCTCGAACATGGCCCGCGACGACATCTGCCGAAGTGAAGGGTCCCTCATGGACCCCGAGCGTCTCGGGCACCCAAGTGGCAAGACCCAATTCAAGCGCGCGATCACAGGCAGCTGCCAGCTCATCCGCTGGGATGACGCAAGCTGCACGAACCAACAGGTCGGACGCAACACCGCCCGTCATGCGACAAGACAGCATCAGGTCTTCAGCCGCAGCCTCACGCTGCGACAGATATTCGGCCTCAAACGCCGTCGCGTCATCGTCACGTTGCACCAGACGCACGCGGTACGAATCGCCTCGAGAAGACACGCCGGGGAACAAACCTGCAAGACGGTCGAAATCCTCGGCGTCAAGCATGCCCGCGGCAGAGCGACCCAGGCCCAAATAGCCCTGGCCGGTCCAGTAGGCAATGTTATGGGCGCACTCATGTCCGTCGAGCGCATAGCTTGCCACCTCATACGGGTGATAGCCGGCCGCACCCAGACGCTCACGCGCCACATCCATGCACGAAGCTTGAAAATCCTCGTCGGGCTCGACCGACTCGTCGCGGCACGCCATGCGATAAAGGGGAGTCCCCTCCTCAAGCGTGAGCGGGTAGACCGACACATGATGCGGAGCCGCCGCCAGCACGCCATCGAGTGTGCGCCTCCAACTCGCTGCGGTCTGCCCGGGAAGTCCGCACATAAGGTCGCACGACACGTCAAGCCCAGCGTTCTTGACTGTCGCGATGGCGGCGAGCGCCCGATCGGCATCGTGAATACGGCCGATAGCGGTAAGTTCGATGTTATCGAGCGTTTGCACGCCCAGAGAGACGCGTGTGACACCAACCTTGGCAAGCGCAGCGGCAAGTTCGGCGGTCAGCGACTCGGGATTGGCCTCGCAGGTAAACTCAACGGGGGCGCACCACGCACGAATACGCCGCGCCAGCTCCACCAGGCGCTCCCCCGCCAGCGACGGCGTACCACCGCCAACATAGACGGTGCGGATCTGTTCAAGGGCCCCAGCCTTGCCAAAAGCATCGAGGCGCGCGAACAACTGCTCAAAATAGACATCGAGCGCAGCGCTCAGGTCGCACGGAGCAAAACTGCGCGAGTCAAAGTCGCAGTACCGGCACTTTTGGGCGCAAAACGGCATGTGCGCATACAGCGCGGTAACGGCCACCCTTAAGCCTCCAGCGGATGAGCGGGCACCGGCTCACCGGCGGCAAGTGCGGCCTCGCAGACCACCACGTCGGCCGCGGCGCTCTCGTACGAAGCGATGGCGTTGTCCACTTCGAGCTGGCTGGCCGCGCTCTGCTGGTAGAGCGGACGGATACGGTCGAGGTCGCGCTTGGCCTTGAGGGCCTGCGCGCGCGCCTTGTTGAGCTCCGCCTTGGCCTTGTCCACGCGGGCGCGGTAGATCTTGGGGTCGATGATGAAGAGCGTCTGCCCCTTCTTCACGTAGCTTCCCTCGCGGAAGAGCATCCGTTCGAGATAACCCTCCACGCGGGCCCGCACCTCGACGAACTGCTGCGCACGGA
>URNC01000194.1 GCA_900549065.1 uncultured Collinsella sp.
GCCGCAAGCACCACCTCACAAGCGGTATCGCCGAGCGAGTCGGAGATAACGATAACGGTGGGACGACCGGTGACCGGGCAATCCATGCGGGGCTCCTTTTGCGCTTATGCGCAGGCTGGCTTACTTTTTGCGGGCAAGCTCACCGATGTTGGCGATGCCGGAGAAAACGGCCTCGAAGCGGTTGAGCAGCTTAAGGCGATTATCGCGGAGCTGTTCGTCCTTGTCCATGACCATAACCTCATCGAAGAAACGGTCGATGGGCGCGCGCAGGGCGGCGAGGGCGGCAAATGCGGCCGGGTAGTCCTCGGCAGCAAGGGCAGCATCGACAGCAGTCTGAGCAGCCTCGGAAGCGTCGGCAAGCGCGAGCTCGGCCTCGCCCATCAGGCTGCGGTCGTACTCCGCGCCCAGCTCGGGCTTGGAGATATGCGCGGCACGGGCATAGGCCGTAGCCAGGTTGTCAAAGGTCTCGGCATCGTTCTTGCGGGCCTCGTCGAGGGCGGCGCAGCGGGCGAAGAAGACGGACGGGGCGATGATGTGCACCGCAGAGACGGCGGCAACGGTATCGGCCGGGATCTTTTCGTCGCGGGCCATGCTCACCAGGCGGCCATGGAAGAAGTCGCGAACCTGCTGGGCGACCTCGGCGGCGTCGAACTCAATGCCCTGCTCGCTATAGAGCTCGAGGGCGAAGTCGATGAGCGATGTGGGGTCGATCGGCAGACGGTCGCGCAGGATGTTGATGATGCCGATAGCGGCACGACGCAGCGCGTAGGGGTCGGAGGAGCCGGTCGGGGGCTCGCCAATGGCAAAGATACCGGCGATGGTATCGAGCTTGTCGGCGCAGGCCACGATGCAGCCAGCGGTGCCCTCGGGCAGCTCGTCACCGGCAAAGCGGGGACGATAATGATCGCGAATGGCGTGGGCGACCTCGTCGTTCTCCCCCATCGCACAGGCGTAGTAACCGCCCATCACGCCCTGCTGGCTCGTGAACTCGACGACGGCGTTGGATACCAAGTCGGCCTTGCACAGGTGCGCGGCGCGAGCGGCATCGGCGGCCAGGTGGGCGCCCAGATGGGCCTCGCGAGCGATGGCAAGCGCGAGTTGCTCAATGCGCTCGGACTTGGCGAGCACGCTACCGAGCTTCTCCTGGAAGGCGACCTTGGCCAGACGCTCGCGGAACTCGTCGAGGGAGATCTTCAGGTCCTCCTCGTAGAAGAACTTGGCATCGTCCAGACGGGCACGCACAACGCGCTCGTTGCCGTCGATCACGCGCTCGGCGTTCTCGGGCTTGCTGTTGGAGACGACCACGAACTCACGCGTGAGCTTGCCCTCGCCGTCATAGATCGGGAAGTAGCGCTGGTTGGTGAGCATGGACTCGCAGATGATCTCGTGCGGGACCTTGAGGAACTCCTCATCGAAGGTACCGACGAGCACCGTCGGCCACTCGCAGAGGTTGATGACCTCCTCAAAGACCTTCTTGGGCGTATCGACATGGCAGCCGGGACGGGCAGCCTCGACCTCGGCGATACCGGCAAGGATGGCCTCGCGACGGCGCTCGGCAGAAAGCACGCCGGCGTCCTCGAGCACCTGCTCGTAGACGGCGGGGCTGGCGACCACATGGTCACCGGGGCCAAGCACACGATGACCACGCGTGGTGTTGCCACTCGTCACGTCGGCAAACGACACGGGCACAACGTCCTCGCCCAGAAGGCAGCAGATCCAGCGGACCGGACGAACAAAGGTCGCATGCTCGTGACCCCAGCGCTGAGAGCGGTAGTTGGGCCACTGCAGGCCAGCGATAGTCTTCTCGCACAGGGCCGTCAGGATCGGGGTGGCCGGGGCGGAAGGGATGTTCTTCTCGGCAAAGACGTACTCACGGCCGTCGGTGTCCTCGCGACGGACCAGATCCTCGGCAGCCACACCGCACTTGCGGGCGAAGCCCTGGGCGGCCTTGGTGGCGTTACCGTCAGCGTCGAAGGCGATGTTGGCCGCGGGGCCGCGCTTGACCTCGTGAACCTCGTCGGTCGCGGTGGCGACGTCGGCAACGAGCGCAGCCAGGCGGCGCGGGCTCGAGATCACACGGACCTCGCCGTGGGCCAGACCGGCCTCGTCGAGACCCTTGGCGATCATGGTGCCAAGCTGCTTGACGGCATTGTTCAGCGGTGCGGAGGGCATTTCTTCCGTACCGATCTCAAACAGGAAATCCTTAGCGTCTGCCATGGCTTACGCCACCTCGCCTTCCTGATCGGCATTCCTGTCTCTTATACACATCTGACGCTGCCGACGAAGGCTTAGGTG
>URNC01000195.1 GCA_900549065.1 uncultured Collinsella sp.
GTCCATCCGCGCATTTGACCGTAGCGATAAGGTCGGCCACATCGTGGTGGTTTGCCCTGCCGAGCGCCGTGCCGAGATGCGCCGCCTGGCCATCGACCCGTTTGACTATGACACGCCCATCAGCTTTGCCGATGCCGGCGATACCCGTCAGGATTCCACCCGTGCCGGCGTGCATGCGGTTCCGGCGGGCTTTGAATACGTCGCCATTCACGATGGCGCTCGTCCGCTCATTACGACCGAGGCCATCGACCACGCTATCGACGTGCTCGTGAGCGACCGTGCTCTCGACGGTGTCGTGTGCGGCCAGCCCGCGATTGACACGCTCAAGATCGTTGACGGCGATAATATCGTCGAGACGCCGCCGCGTGAGCTCTATTGGGCCGCGCAGACGCCGCAGATCTTTAGCGTCGATGCTATGAAGCGCGCCCACGCTGCAGCCATTGCCGAGGGCTTTATCGGTACCGATGATTCGTCGCTGGTCGAGCGCATGGGTGGGCGCGTCCGCTGCGTCCAGAGCCCGCGCGATAACCTTAAGGTGACGGTGCCCGAGGACTTGCGTCCCGTAACCGCGATTCTGCTTGGCCGCATGGCCGAGGGAGAGGACCTTCCCCATGTTCAGTAACCTGCGCATTGGCCATGGCTACGACGTTCACCGTCTGGTGGAGGGGCGTCGATGTATCATCGGCGGTGTCGATATTCCCTACGAGCGTGGCCTGCTGGGCCACTCGGATGCCGATGTGCTCGCGCACGCCTTGGCCGACGCCATTCTGGGCGCCTGCCGCGGGGGAGACATCGGCAAGCTATTCCCCGATACCGACCCCGCCTATGAGGGTGCTGATTCGATGGTGCTGCTCGCTCGCGTGATGGGCTATGCGCGCGAGCTGGGCTTTGAGTTTGTCGATGCCGATTGCACCATTGCCTGTCAGCAACCCAAGATCACCCCGCACCGCGATGCCATGCGCGCCAACCTTGCCCATGCCCTGGGCGTTGACGTCGAAAACGTGGGCGTCGCCGCCACTACGACCGAAAAGCTCGGTTGGGAAGGCCAGGGCGAGGGAATCGGCGCCTGGGCCGTCTGCCTGCTACAGAAAACCGTTAAGGAGTAACGAATGCGTATCTATAACAGCGCTACCCATAAAAAGGAAGAGTTCCAGCCCATCGAGTCCGGCAAGGTCCGCATGTACGTGTGCGGCCCCACGGTCTACGACAACATCCACATCGGCAATGCCCGCACGTTCATCAGCTTTGACGTGATTCGTCGCTGGCTCATCGCGAGCGGCTACGAGGTCACGTTTGCCCAGAACCTCACCGATGTCGATGACAAGATCATCAAGCGCGCCAACGAGCAGGGCCGCACGGCCGCCGAGGTCGCGACGGAGTTCTCGGACAAGTTCATCGGCGTCATGCGCGCCGCCAACGTGCTCGATCCCGATGTGCGCCCCCGCGCCACCAAGGAGATCGGCCCCATGATCGCCATGATCAAGACGCTTATCGAGCAGGGCCACGCTTACGCAGCCGATAACGGCGATGTGTACTTTGCCGTGCGCAGCGATCCCAACTATGGTCAGGTCTCGGGCCGCAACATCGACGACCTTATGGTTGGCGCGCGCATCGAGGAGAACGAGGACAAGAACGATCCGCTCGACTTTGCCCTGTGGAAGGCCGCCAAGCCCGGCGAGCCCAGCTGGCCGAGTCCCTGGGGCGAGGGCCGTCCCGGTTGGCACACCGAGTGCGCCGCCATGGTGCATCGCTACCTGGGCACTCCGATCGACATCCACGGCGGCGGCTCCGACCTTGCCTTCCCGCATCACGAGAACGAGTGCGCCCAGGCCACCTGCGCCTGGCACCAGGGCTTCTCCAACACCTGGATGCACACGGGCATGCTGCTGGTAGACGGCGAGAAGATGTCCAAGTCGCTCGGAAACTTCTTTACGCTGGCCGAGGTGCTCGAGCAGCACTCCGCTGCCGCCCTGCGCCTGCTGATGCTGCAGACGAGCTATCGCTCGCCGCTCGACTTTTCTTGGGAGCGCCTGGAGGGTGCCGAGAACTCGCTCACGCGTATCGCCGGTACGGTCGAGAATCTGCGCTGGGCCGCGAACCATGCGACGACCGATGCCGATGAGGCAGCATCCGAGGCGTTTGCCGCCAAGGCCGCCGAGACTCGTGCCACCTTTAAGGAGTGCATGGACGACGACTTTAACACCGCTGGTGCCATGGGTGCCGTCTTTGGCTTTGTGACCGAGTGCAACCAGTACCTGGAGCAGG
>URNC01000196.1 GCA_900549065.1 uncultured Collinsella sp.
CCTAAGCCTTCGTCGGCAGCGTCAGATGTGTATAAGAGACAGTTGTTGATGAGGGGCTAGTATGCCCATGCTTGGTTGGGGAATGACTTGTTTAGGGATGCTTGGAGCTTTTCGAACGATGCTCGCAAGTTGTGGCTCTGGTTGGTTGAGCGTTTGGCTTTTGTGGTGGGGGAGTCGAGGAGGCCGTTTCTCTGTGTCGGGGGGGAAGGAGAAAAGGTCTGCATGTTTTAGTGATGGCTGCTGTGCTGCGTCATTGGAAGAATGCATGCTTATGCGGCCTCCTCGATGTCCACCAAAAGGTTGCGCACGGGGTGTGCTGCTAGGTCCCGTGCGTTGGCAGTATTATGCCGCGAGCGCAGATAAGGAAGCGCTAAAGAAAGGCTTAATGAGGTTTGACGTTGCGATGAAACCGCAGGTAAAAGCTATCGAGTAACATTCTTGAAAGATTTTGAGCTTAAGGGCTTTCTAAGGTTTGTGGCGCGGATGTGGCTCGCTTGTGTGGGGCGTGTGGACGGCTCGTTCCTAGCGCTGCGGTTCTGCGGCGCGCACCCGCTTGATGACCTTTTCCATGGTGGCGTCGATGCGGTCCTTTTTGAGTTCGCATTCCCAGATGGTTATGGGCGTCCAGCCCATTTGGGTAAGCGCGTCGATGGCAGCGCGGTCGCGCTCGACGTTGCGACGGAACTTTGCCTCCCAAAACTCAACGTTGCGCTTGGGCTTGCTAGGGTTGCACTTGGGGCAGCGGTGCCAAAAGCAACCGTTGACGAAGATGGCGATCTTGCGCCCGGGGAAGGCGATATCGGGTTTGCCGGGAACCTTCCATTCCAAACGATAGCCCGTGAGGCCCGCGGCGCGCAGGCGCTGACGTACGAGCAGCTCGGGTTTGGTGTTCGCACGCTTGTTGCCCTTCATGGACTTTTTTATAGCGGCGCGACGGCGCACCAGTTCGCGCTCGTCGGCTGAAAGGTCCGAGGTATCGATGCCGTCGAGCAGACCGGGTTTGGGACGCTTCTTGCTGCGGCGCTTAGGTGCGCGCTTGGATTTGGTGGCGGGTTTGTCGGTCGTGGTGGCCTCGGCGTCGTTGGCAGTGCCGTTGGCCTCAAGCCGATCTTCCTTCAACTCAATCAGAGCATCGATAAGCCCTTTGTCGGCGGGCATCCACTCAACCGTGGCAAGCGAGGTGCGCGGAATCCAGCGGATATCGAGCTGGCGGTCGTGCTTCTGGGGTTCATCGGATTCATCGGCGAGCGAGCAGTAGTAACACTCCATCGAGAGATGGAAATCGGGGTAGTCATACTCAACGGTGTAAAAATCGCGCAGGTTGGTGACTTTTACCCGCAGCTCTTCCATGAGTTCGCGGCGTACGGCGTCCTCGGGCGTCTCGCCGCGCATGAGCTTGCCGCCGGGGAACTCCCAAAGTCCCTGCATGTCGCCATAGCCGCGCTGCACGGCAAGCAGCTCGTCAGATCCTTCCTTGCGAATGATCCCAGCGGCAACATGAACAGTCTTCAACAGGAGTCCTCTCTCAATATCAACACGTGGCAGGGCGGCTACCCGTACCTTACACAACGGTAAGGCAAGCGTAAGCCATATCGATGGTAGCCGACTCGTCTTCTTGCGACTATAGATGCCGTAGACTAATCGCAAGAAAGGACTCGGTATGCAAACCACGCACATGGCGACCCCGGTACTGGAGGTCGCGCATCTCGAAAAGGTATATGGGGCGCTGGGCAACGTGACCCGCGCGCTCAACGACGTCAGCTTTACCGTCAACCGCGGGGAATTCGTGGGCATCATGGGCGCTTCGGGCTCGGGCAAGTCGACGTTGCTCAACTGCGTCTCGACCATCGATAGCGCCACGAGCGGCACGATCCGCATTAACGGTCAGGACGTGACGCGCATGAAGCAGGCCAAGCTTTCGCAGTTCCGCCGCGAGGAGCTCGGCTTTATCTTCCAGGACTCCAACCTGCTCGATACGCTCACGGCACGCGAGAACATCGCCCTGCCGCTCACCATCGCCCGCACAAACTCGGCAGAGATCTCGACCCGCGTGCAGGATGTGGCAGCGCGCCTGTCCATCAGCCAGGTGCTCGACAAGTATCCCTACCAGATGTCCGGCGGTCAGCAGCAGCGCGTTGCCGCGGCTCGCGCGCTCGTCACCGACCCCACCATGATCATGGCCGACGAGCCCACCGGCGCCCTCGATTCCAAGAG
>URNC01000197.1 GCA_900549065.1 uncultured Collinsella sp.
GAGCACAACCTTGCCAAGGTTGGGGTCGCGGGTTCGAGCCCCGTTGTCCGCTCCAAACGCAACAGCCCGGCTACCACGGTAGCCGGGCTTTTTTGTATCCATCGCATGGGCTCGAACCCGAGAGGGAGCGAGCGTTTTGGGTCGTGGCTGTGGCGTTGTTTGCTGCGAATGTCGGCTTTGGGCGTATCATCGTGGGCATCTCACAAAACCTCGTTGCAAGGGAGGCACGCCCCATGGCTACAGAAAAGTCTTCTTCGCGTTCATGGATGTCCGATGCCGCGATCTATCAGATCTACCCGCGCTCGTTTAAGGATTCGACTGGTTCGGGTCTGGGCGATATCGCGGGCGTTACCCAGCAGATGGACTATCTTGAGCGGCTGGGTATCGAGGCCATCTGGCTGAGCCCGTTTTACCCATCGCCTCTTGTCGATGGTGGCTATGATGTGGCGGACTACTGCGATGTCGACCCACGTCTCGGCTCGCTTGACGACTTCGATGACATGATCGCTGCGGCTCACGCGCGCGGCATCAAGGTCATCGTCGACATCGTGCCTAACCATTCATCCAACCAGCACCCCTGGTTCAAAGCCGCTCTTGCCGCCGGCCCCGGATCGCCCGAGCGCGCCCGTTATATCTTCCGCGATGGTCGCGGCGAGCACGGAGAGCTGCCTCCCACCAATTGGAATGCCAACTTTGGCGGCCCCGCCTGGACGCGTGTTGCGGACGGTCAGTGGTATCTGCACATGTTTACGCCCGAGCAGCCGGACTTTGACTGGTCATGCCCCGAGGTTCACGCGTTCTTTTGCGACGTCCTGACATTTTGGAGCGATCGAGGCGTCGATGGCTTTCGCATTGATGTGGCGCACGGTCTTGCCAAGGATCTCGACCGCGATGACCTCAACCGGTGGCATCTCGCCGAGGGCGATGACATGGTTGACGACGGCACCCATCCGCTGTGGGACCGCAACGAAGTCCACGAGATCTATCGCGAGTGGCGCCGTGTGTTCGACCGCTACGATCCGCCCCGCAGCGCCGTTGCCGAGGCGTGGGTGCTGCCCGAGCGCCAGTATCTCTACGCGCGCCCCAATGAGCTTGGCCAGACATTTAACTTTGAGTTCGCCAAGGCCACTTGGACCTATGATGACATGCACACTGCAATCGAGGAGGGCTTGAAGGCGGCCATCGAATCCGATTCCGCCTCGACCTGGGTACTCTCCAACCACGACGTGCCGCGCGTGGCGACGCGCTATGCCCTGCCGCAGATCAAAGCGACGCGCTACCACCAGATTGCGCTCGACTGGCTCTTACGCGACGGGTCGTCTTATGACGAGGACCGTGAACTCGGCGAGCGCCGCGCGCGGGCGGCCCTTTTGCTTGAGCTGGCGCTTCCGGGCTCGGCATACGTGTATCAGGGTGAGGAGCTCGGCCTTTTTGAGGTGGCTGACATTCCGTGGGCTGCACTCGAAGATCCTACTGCGACCAATACGCACGGACCGAAGCGCGAGAAGGGGCGCGACGGCTGCCGCGTGCCCCTGCCGTGGGTGGCGGCGGACGATCCCGCACAGGGCGGATCGTTTGGGTTTTCACCGGCCGACGCCGATGCGGCGCCCCATCTGCCGCAGCCTGCATGGTTTTCCGATTACGCTGCCGATAGAGAAGAAGCGGACCCGACATCGATGCTTGCGCTCTATCGTGACGCCCTCTGGCTGCGGCGCAAGCTGCACGGGTGCGCCAACGATCTTGCGTGGCTCGATCTTGACGGGCGCACCGGCCTTGCGGATGGTGCCGAGGGCGCTGAGGGCGGCGTCATCGCCTATCGCCGTGACAACGGCTGGGCGTGTGTGACGAACTTCGGCGCAGCGCCCGTGGAACTGCCGGCGGGCAGGGTCCTGCTCACCTCATCACCGCTTGCAGACGGCAGGCTCGCGCAGGACAGCTCTGCCTGGATCATGCTCGGTGAGATGTAAAGACCTCTTGCGGCGAGTTTGAGTTTGCCTGCACCCTCCGTGGCGGCTGATGTCTTCGCGAGGTTCGCGAGGGCGTCGTAAAACTTTTCAAAAAAAGTTCTTGCATAGGATGCGGGCATCACGTAAGATTAATCCCCGTAAGCGGACATGGCTCAGTTGGTAGAGCACAACCTTGCCAAGGTTGGGGTCGCGGGTT
>URNC01000198.1 GCA_900549065.1 uncultured Collinsella sp.
CCTCGTAGAAGCGGTTGATGAGGTTGGTGATGGTCGTCTTTCCGGCGCCCGTCGAGCCCACAAAGGCGATCTTTTGCCCCGGCTTGGCAAACAGGTTGAGGTCCGTGAGCGCGCGCGCACCTGGCACATAGGAAAAGTCCACGGCATGGAAGCGCACGTCGCCGGCAAGCGGAACCAAGCCGCACGTGAGCTCGGTACCGTCGGCGGCCACCGCGCGGCCCGACTCATCAACGGCTGCCACGTCATGCAAATGCCCGTACGCGCCCACGCCCTGGCCCTCGGGAATCTTCCACGCCCACGCGGCGTCGCCCGTCTGCACCAGCTCCACGCAGCCCTCGTCCACCTCGGGCTCAAGGTCCATAGCAGCAAACAGGCGCTCGGCACCGGCCAACGCGTTGAGCAAGAAGTTGCCGAGCTGCGTAAACTGGTTGATGGGCATGGCGGCCTGGCGCACAAAGACCAGGTAGCTTGCAAGTGCGCCCACATCGGCGAGCCCCTTGATGCAGAGCATGCCGCCCGCCACGGCGACGATGGCATAGTTGACGTAGCCAATCACGACGGTCATGGGCACCATGGAGTTGGCATAGCTCACGGCGGCGGTGCCGGTGCGGCGAAGCTCGTCGTTGCGGCAGGTGAAGCCGGCGACATTCGCCGCCTCGCGGTTAAAGACCTTGATGACCTTTTGGCCCGAGACCATTTCTTCGATATATCCGTCCAGGTCGCCAAGCGATGCCTGCTGGGCAGCAAAGAAACGCTTAGAGCGCGCGCCCGAGTAGCGCGCATACAGCACAATGGCCGCATCGCACACGAGTGTGATAATCGTGAGCTGCCAGTTAAGGATGATGAGCATGGCCGTGGTGCCCACAACCTGAATGGCGGCCTGAATCACGTTGGCAAAGCTGTTGTTGAGCGCCTCGGAGACGGTGTCGACGTCGTTGGTGAAAAAACTCATGATGTCGCCCGAGCGCGTGCTGTCAAAATAACTGAGCGGCAGCGTCTGGATGTGCGCGAACAGGTCGCGGCGAATATCGGACACCACGTGTTGGGCCGCGCGCACCATAATCTGCGAGTAGCCCAGGGCCGAAAGCACGCCCGCAGCGTAGATGATCGCCGTCAGGATGACCTGCTTGGCGAGCAGTTCCTCCCCGCCCGTGGCCAAACCGTTAACGATGGGGCGCACCATGTAGGTGCCGGCGAGGCTCGCGATGGCGGCGACGGAGGCGAGCACGCCCACCGCGAGCAACGAGAACTTGGCATGCCCCATGTAGGAGAGCAGGCGGCGCACGGTGCGCTTGAGGTCGGCCGGGCGTGCTTGGGCTGCGGTCTTAGGCATGGCGCTCACCCCCTTCCAAGGGCGATCCGCCAGGGACGGAGGAAAACGGATCATTCGCGCAGCCATCGTCGCTGCCGGCGCCGGCGTCCACGTTCCCCGCAAACTCCATCTGCGAGGCGTAAATCTCCTGGTAGATGTTGTCGCCCGCCAGCAGCTCCTCGTGCGTGCCCACGCCGTGGACACGACCGTCGTCCAACACCACAATGCGATCGGCATCCATGACACTCGCGATGCGCTGGGCGATGATGAGCACGGTCGTATCGGAAATCCGGGCGATGTGCTCGCGAATCTTAGCGTCGGTCGCCATATCGACCGCGCTGGTGGAGTCATCAAAAATGAGCACGCGCGGATGCTTGAGCAGCGTGCGCGCGATGCACAGGCGTTGCTTCTGGCCACCCGAGACACCGGCGCCGCCTTGGCCCAACTCGCCGTCCAGCCCGCCGATGCGATCAAGGAACTCGTCCACGCACGCCGCGCGGCAAGCCGCGAGGAGCTCATCGTCCGACGCCTGCGGATTGCCCCACTGCAGGTTCTCGCGCACGGTACCCGTAAACAGCACATTCTTTTGCAGCACAATGCCCACAGCGTCGCGCAAGGCGGCGAGGTCGTAGTCGCGCACGTCGTGTCCGCCCACAAGCACGGCGCCTTCGGTGGCGTCGTACAGGCGCGCAATCAGCTGCACAAGCTGTCTCTTATACACATCTCCGAGCCCACGAGACTACG
>URNC01000199.1 GCA_900549065.1 uncultured Collinsella sp.
GTGTTGCGGATACCGGCGACGACGTCCTCGCCCTGGGCATTAACCAAAAAGTCACCGTAGAACTCCTTGGTGCCGTCGGCCGGATTACGCGTAAAGGCGACGCCCGTCGCAGAGGTCTCGCCCTTGTTGCCAAAGGCCATGGCCTGCACGTTGACGGCGGTGCCGAGGTCGTCGGAAATGCCATGCTGCTTGCGGTAGATGCAGGCACGCTCGTTCATCCAGCTGCCAAAGACGGCCTGGATTGCAAGGCGTAGCTGAAGCTCCGGATCGTGCGGGAAAACGGGCTTGCCATCGGCGACCTCGAGCTCGGGATACAGGGAGGCATCGACGTTCTCGGAGAAGATGCCCTTAAAGGTCTCGACGAGTTCCTGCAGGTCCTCGGCCGAAAGCTCGGAATCGACGCGAACGCCGGCGACCAGACGGGCCTGGGTCAGGGCGTTCTCGAACAGGTCGGCGTCAACGCCCATGACGACATTGGAAAACATCTGGATAAAGCGGCGGTAGCTATCCCAGGCAAAACGCGGGTTCTGCGTCTGCGCGATGAGGCCCTGGACGGAATCGTTATTGAGGCCCAAGTTGAGGACCGTGTCCATCATGCCGGGCATGGAGAACGGAGCGCCCGAACGAACCGACACGAGCAGCGGGTCGTTGGCGTCACCGAGCTTCTTGCCGCAGCGGGCCTCGAGGTCCGCCTCGGCAGCAACGATCTCATCGAGTGCGTCTTCGGGCCAGACGTTGCCGGCACCGGAGTACTCGACACAGGTCTGGCAGGTAATGGTAAAGCCACCGGGAACCGGCAGGCCGATACGACTCATCTCGGCAAGGTTAGCGCCCTTGCCACCAAGCACGAAGTTCATGGACTTGTCTCCCTCGGTGACACAGGTGCCCTGGGCGTCGGTTCCAAAACGGTAAACCCTCTTGCAATCGCTCACGATACTTCCCCTTCCATGCACTTACGCGCACGACCGTGGTAACGAATCGACCCGCCAGATGCGGGCCGTGAGGGAACTATACGGCGGGTTTTGAGCAGGCTTAAGCAGAGGATGCGCGGTTTGGTAAACGTGCTAAAACTGGCGGTAAACGGTAGGTAAAGGTGGTTACATTATGAAGATACCACTGTAAGAACGTGCAGGTCAGATGCGATATTTTTGCTAAATCGCTTTATCAAAATGCTGCTACTATTAGGCTCGACGGGCGGCGCGGCGGGCACGGGCTTCTTGGATTTCCTCCAAGTGGCTAATGATCTCGGCAGCGCTTTCCTCGATGGCCTTGCCGTCGGTACGCACCACAAAGCAGCCTAGGCGCTTCATGAGCGCACGGGCTTCCTCGAGCTCGCTGTGCACGCTCTCGGGCTCGGCATAGGAGCCGGCAACGGCACGAGCGTAGTCATCGCCCAAGCGGCTATCGCGAATTTCGGAAATCACATCGACGGTCGAAATCAGGCCGAACAGGCGCATCGGGTCGACCTCGTAAATCGACTTGGGCGGCTCCATGCCATGGGCCAAAGGAACATTGGCGACCTTGTAGCCCTGATAGGCCAAATACATCGACAGCGGCGTCTTGGACGTGCGCGATACGCCCAGCAGCACGATATCGGCACCCGACAGATCGTCGCAGCCGCGCCCGTCATCGTGCTCAACGAAATACTCCATGGCCTCGATACGATGGAAATAGCGATCATCGGTCTTGTGAATCACGCCCGCAACGCCCTTGGGCGGCACACCGATAAGCGACGACAGCACGGCAAGCGTCGGGCCAATCAGGTCGACCGAGCGAATGTGCAGCATACCCAGGTAATCGAGCACGCGGGCGCGAAGCGCCGGATCGACAATGGTGTGGAACACGGCAATATCGCGATGGTCCGCATCGACGCGCGGACCCACAAACGACTTGACCTGCTCCACCGAGTTCACCTTGGGCAGGCGCAAGAGACGAAAAGCCCCTTCATCAAATTGCCCGGACGCCGCAAGCACCACCTCACAAGCGGTATCGCCGCTGTCTCTTATACACATCTCCGAGCCCACGAGACTACGCTGCAT
>URNC01000200.1 GCA_900549065.1 uncultured Collinsella sp.
CCCATCCACAGCAGGTCGTGGTTGCCCCACTGGATGTCGAGCGAATGGTAGGTGAGCAGACGGTCCATAATCTTGGCCGCGCCGCCGCCGCGGTCGAAGATGTCGCCCACCAGGTGCAGGTGGTCGACGGCCAGGCGCTTGATGAGCGAGGCGAGCGACTCGATAAAGTCGTCGGCGCTGGCGGTCTCCAGGATGGACTCCACGATGCGCTCGTGATAGCGCACGCGATAGTTGTTCTCGTCCGGGTGCGTGTGCAACAACTCGTCGATGATGTAGGCGTAGTCGCGCGGGATGGCCTTACGCACCTTGGAGCGCGTGTAGCGGCTTGAAAGTGAGCGAGCGACCATGATGAGCTGGTCAAGCAACGTCTTGTACCAGGTTGGCGAGTCCTCGCGCCGGCTGCGGACCAGGTCGATCTTCTCGCGCGGGTAGTAGATGAGCGTACACAGCTCGCCCTTTTCGTCAAAGGAGAGCGTGTCGCCAAAGATCTCGTCGATATGTTCGCGCACGACGCCCGAGCAGTTGTTGAGGATGTGCATAAAGGCTTCGTACTCGCCGTGCACGTCACTCATAAAATGCTCAGTGCCTTTGGGCAGGTTGAGAATGGCCGAGAGATTGATGATCTCGGTAAATGCGGATTGTTCGGTGGGGAACTGTCTCGACAGCAGACGCAGATACTTGAAGTCTTGCGGGTTGCGATCGAATGCGACCATGAAACACCTTCCGATGGGGCTGGTAAAACTGATAAACAGCGTCAAACGTTTATCAGTATGCGCCGCTTTTGTTTCGATTTTGCGCCAGCGGCTGAATCGTCGGCTGAATGGTTTGGTAAATCGATTTAGTGAAGGTAGATGTGTTGGTCGGGTGGAGACGACAGAGGATGTTTTCTCAGATATTTATGCGTGGGGCCGGTGGAGACGATGGTGGTAAAGATGTTCACTATTTTTGGTTCGATTTGGTAAATAGTGGACATATGTACCGCATGTAGGCTCACTGTGCGATAATTTGCGCAGCAATGAGTAAGGAGCCTCATATGAGTGATTTTGTCCTGACCTGTGAATCTGCCGCCGACCGAACTCGGGAGTTCTTTGAATCGCGCAATATTCCCGTCGCGTATTTTCATTACGAGATCGACGATGCTGTCTATACGGACGATCTGTATCAGTCGATTACGCCGGACGAGTTTTTTGCCCAGATTGCCGCGGGCGCCATGCCCAAGACGTCTCAGGTGAGCGTGGGTGAGTACGAGGAGTTTTGGGAGCCGTTTGTTGCCGAGGGTAAAGACGTGCTGCACCTGACGTTGTCGTCGGGTATTTCGGGCACGTATGGATCGGCCTGCGTCGCGGCGCAGATGCTTGCGGATCGCTATCCCGAGGGCGGCAAGGTGCGCGTCATCGATTCGCTGGCGGCGTCTTCGGGCTTTGGCCTGTTGTTGGAATATGCCGCCGATGTGCGCGATAGCGGGGCTTCACTCGACGAGACGGCCGCTTGGATTGAGGAGCATAAACTCAAGCTGCACCACTGGTTCTTCTCGACCGATCTGTCGAGCTACCTGCGCGGCGGTCGCATTTCGGCCGCGAGCGCGATCATTGGCACGGCGCTTAAGATTTGCCCGCTTATGACGGTCGATTGCGAAGGTAAGCTGTCGCCACGTGAGAAAATTCGCACTAAGAAGCGCGCGATTTCCGAGATGGCTAAGACCATGATGGCACACGTGCAGGGCGGTACGGATTATTCGGGTAAGTGCATCATGTCGCACTCGGCGTGCCGCGAGGATGCCGAGGCAGTTGCGGCGCTGATTGAGGAACAGGTTCCGCAGCTTAAAGGCAAGATTGAGATCAATGACATCGGTACTCTGATTGGCTCGCATACCGGACCTGGTACGGTGGCGCTCTTCTTTATGGGCGACAAGCGCGTGGATTAATTTGCCCCATCACGTTGCTGCATGATTGCTCAAACGAAAACGGCCCGTCTCACGTTTGAACTGCGCCCCAAATCTTGGACGCCCTAAATAGCGACTAGGCCGCGAGGGC